>CAMCEN010000003.1 GCA_945873855.1 uncultured Campylobacter sp. | reverse complement strand
TTGAAAGCTAATTAAAAAATAATTAAAAAAGTTACTTTGGCGAGAGAGTGAGAGAATCGAACTCCCCGCGAGATGGTCAACCACCCCGCCAGCGGATTTGAAGTCCGTGAGTATCACCAGATAGCTTTACTCTCCAAAAATAGCTAGGAATTCTAGAATTCCTAAATTTTATGTCATCCCCCGGCTTGATTGGGGGATGACATCACAAATAAATTTAGAATTCCATATAGATCCCCCAAAGGGGATAGGGGATGACAGGGAATTCTAAAATTCCTAATCTAAAATTCCTAAAAAGAAATCCTCTAACCCCTAGAAAAACAAGGGAATTCTAAAATTCCTAAGACAAATTCTAGGAATTCCTAGAATAAAATCTAAAATTCCTAAAACAAATTCTAGGAATTCTAGAATTCCTAAAAACTAAAACCGCAATTCTAGCAAAATTTTTTAAAATTCACCCTAAAAAACAAGATTTCAAAACTTAGAACTTACTAAAAATTCTCTAAAATTTGCTTATATGATTTTTATAGGCGCTGATTTAGCCCTTGGTAGAACCTGCGCTATAATGCTAGCATGCTCACAGCCAGCGTCTTTTAAAGCCCTTAGCGCCGCAATTGCCTCTTTATTAGGCAAAGCCAAGAGCAATCCACCAGAGGTCTGCGCATCATAAAATGCTGTTATATCGCCCTTGCTAGCATTTTCTACAAAAGCGCTAGCAAAACTCTCATTTGCGCTAGTTCCACCAGGCACGAAGCCCTGCGCTATCATCTCTTTTAGACCACGCATTAAAGGCACAGCATCCAAGCTAAGCTCAAAGCTAATGCTAGGATTTAACATCTCGCTCATATGCCCAAGTAAGCCAAATCCAGTAATATCCGTGCACGCCCCCACGCTAAAATCACGCATAGTACGCATAGCGTATAGATTTAGAGTGCACATTTGCTCTATCATCTCATCACGCAGCTCATCACTTAAAGCACCGTTTTTTAGCGCAGTGCTAAGCACGCCAGAGCCAAGCGGCTTTGTAAGGATTAGCGCGTCTCCAACTCTTGCTGTGTTATTTGCCCAAAAGCTCTTTGGATGAACCACGCCAGTCACACTAAGCCCATAAAAAAGCTCCGCACCCCTCACGCTATGTCCGCCAACTAGCGCAGCTCCGCACTCACGCACCTTGCTAACCCCACCGGCTAAAATCTCGCTAAAAACCTCAGCTCCAAAATGCCCCTCATCAAAGCTAATGATATTCATAGCACTAAGCACCTCGCCGCCCATAGCAAAAACATCGCTTAGAGAATTTGCGGCCGCAATAGCCCCAAAGATAAATGGATCATCTACAATAGGCGTGATGAAATCTAAGGTCTGCACTAGTGCCCTACTCTCATCAAGCACGAAAACTCCAGCATCCTCGCTAGTATTCGCGCCGCTAATCACACGCTCATCAGTCAAGCTGAGCTCTGCTAACATATTGTTTAGATCCCCCGGACCTATCTTAGCAGCTCAGCCAGCGCAGCGTGCGTATTTCATCAGCTCTTTGTTTTCGTATTTCATAGCGTTATTTGCTTATGTGAGCTTAGCAGATTTGCGATTTCTACAGCGTTTGAGATAACACCTATGCTTAGTTTATCAGTTAGTTTGTAAGCCTCTAAGCAAGTTCCACAGCTTAGCACCTTTAGCCCTGCATGTTCTAGCTCTTTTAGCGCAGCATATCCCACTCTGCCTCGCTCAGTGCTTAGTCGCACGGCTTCATTTACGCAGATTATATACTCAGGCTTATTTTCAGCTTGCAAAAAAGCTAGCAAAAACTTTGCTAGCAGTGCCTCTCCAACCTCGCCAGAACCAGCCCTTAGCTCGTTTAAATAAATTAGTGAATTCATCTTTTTATCCATTTTTAAAAATGCTTGGACCCAAGCCTAAATCGCCAAAATTATAGCAAAATTTCTAGAAATTCTAGAATTCTTATTTAATTGACCTGCTCATTTTAGCGCGAGCTAGGCACTTTTCAAATAGCGGAATTTCGCTAGGCGTGATTTCTAGATTTGAGATGAAAAACTTAGTTTTTTTCATAAGCTCTGCTATATCTGCTTTGTTTTTGCCTAGATCTACACCAATAGTGTGTGCTAGGTGGCGGATAGTGCCAAAGTTGCCATCAACAAAATCAAGCCCTAGGTTTGCTAATTTCATCTCTTTTTTAAAGTAGTTAAAATGCGTACATCCTAGCACCACAACATCATATTTATATAGCCCTATGGTAGAGAGATATCCCCCAGCCGAGCGAAAATCTCCTGCTTGAGCATAAGAAACAAGTCTTGGCAAAGCCATCAAATCGCAATTTTTAGCATTTAGACTATCAAGCAGATTTTTTAGCTTCTCACCTATTATCGTTGCTTGCGTGGCGGTAATGAGAATTCTAGATTCAGGGTAGTTTACGATGGCTGGTTTTATGGCTGGCTCCATCGCTATTATCGGTACGCCAAAACTAGCACGAAATTCCTTATTAGCCACGCTACTAGCGGTGTTACAGGCTATTACTATAGCATCACAGCCTTCTAGCTTTAAAAAGCGCAAAGCATGAAATAATAAGTTTTTTATCTCTCCACTGCTTTTATTTCCATAAGGGACATTGTCATGGTCGGCATAATAAACAAAGCTAGTGTTTTTTGGAAGGCACAAAAAGGCTTCATAAAGCACATTTAGCCCGCCTACACCACTATCAAAAAAGCCGATTTTAAACCCCTTGCTCATCATGTACCTCACTTAATTTAATCAAAAATTTTAACCCAAACAAAAACACTATCCACGAGACATACAGCCATAAAAAGAAAAATAGCAAAATAGACATAGAACCATAAATGCTAGTGTAGTTTTTGTTGTAAAATGCATAGCTTACAAACAGCAGTTTTGAGATATTCCAGACAATTGATGCTAAAAAAGAGCTTAAAAAAATATCTTTTATTAGCAATTTGCGGTTTATACACACTCCATAAGTGATGCCAAATATCGCCCAAATAATAATATAAGGCAAAATCTCAAAGAAGTTTATCCCCATATCAAGCTGTTTTATAAAATCATTTAAAAAGGTTGAAAGCCACAAGCTAAAAGCAAGCCCTAAGGGCATCAGTGTAAGCAAAGTCCAAAAAATACTAAGTCGCATAAAAAAGCTTCTAGGCTTCGTTGCTGAAAGCCTTGTAATGACATACTCAAAATCAGTAAAAAACATCACAGTAGTAAAAATCATCGCAATCACGCCCATAAGCCCTAGATGAGAGCTATTACTCAAAAAGCTCTCTAAATAGTTGCTAAATTGCTCAGCATTTGTTGGCAAAAGCGAGCTAGCAATAAAGTTTTGGATAGCTAGCGAGTGTTCTTTAAAGCTTGGTAGCTGAAAAAACAGCGAGAGCGAAATAAACAAAAAAGGAATAAGCGCAAGCACACTATGAAAACTAAGACTAGCTGCGTAGTGATAAAGGCTTTTATCATTTATCGTGGAGATGACTTGCGCTGAGTATTTTTTTATTTTTTCTTTCATTTTTTAACTTTTAGTTTTTTAGGGCACAAAGAGTAGCAAAATTGCCCTAAAATTTTTATGAATTCCTATGAATTCCTAGGGAATTCTAGAATTTTCTAGCCGCCAAATAAAAAAATCAAAGTAAAATTATGCTACAATCGCTTAAATTTTTAAATCAAGGAAAACAATGAGAGAGCTTATTTTCTTAGCTTTGGTGCTAACTTTTGCCTTTGTTTTTTACAAAAACTTTCAAAAAATGGCAGAAAAATGAGCAAAAAAGATAATACTCAAAACAAAATAGATGTTTGTAAAAGCGCTTTAAACACTATTTTAATATCGTTTTTGGGAGTTTGTGGCTTTATTTTTATACAACTTGATACGCTAAGTACAATCAAATTTGCGATTTGTATTTTAGTAGCATTTGGACTAATTTTAGTTTGGACACTTGTTTTTGCGTTTTTTAATAAATACAACGCTCAAATTTTAAATGAATAAAGGTAAAAAATGTTAATTGACCTTCACAATCACACTCCGCTTTGTAATCACGCCACAGGCACTCCACTAGCCCTTGCAAGCCGTGCTTATGAGCTAGGATGCAAATACTACGGCTTTGCAGATCACGCTTTTATGCCCTTTGAGCCAGAGTACCGCATGAGCGAAGCGCAGATTGAATTTTATGAGGATTTGGTGAGAGAGACAGCAGAGCATTTTAGGGGCAAAATGGAGATTTTGCTAGGCTACGAGGTTGATTTTATGGATGATGAGAAGTATTTTAGCCCAAGGGTGATGAATAGCAAATGCGATTTTCTCATCGGCTCAGTTCATTTTCTAGACTTTTGGGGCTTTGATAATCCTGCTTTTATAGGAAGCTACGAGGGCAAGGATATTGATGAGCTCTACGCGCAGTATTTTGAAGCTATCGCAAGATCAGCAAGGTGCGGACACTTTGATATTTTAGGTCATATTGATCTTATAAAGGTATTTAATTACCGCCCCAAAAAAGAGATAAAAATCCTAGCCCAGCCAGCTATAAAAGCTATAAAAGAAGCCGGCGTTTGCGTGGAGCTAAACTCGGCTGGCTGGCGCAAACCTTGCGCTGAACTCTATCCAAGCGATGAAATTTTGGAGCTTTTGGCTGATTTTGATGCGCCTATTACCTTTTCAAGCGACGCTCACAGCGTAGAGCAAGTTGGCGCAAATATGGATAAAACCATAGCAAAAGCTCGTGAGTTTGGGTATAGCAAGGCTTGTGTGTTTAAAAAGCGCAGTAGAGAATTTATATCTTTTTAATTCGGCCAGATTGTAAAATTTGCTGGTGGGGCTCTTACGCTTACCCGCACTGCGGCAGCGCTTGATGAATTATGTATTCTATCTTCGCACTGCCGCAGGCACGCTAAACGCAAGTGCCGCACCTTTTATTTTTACTGCTGCTGCTGCGAAGCCCAAAACACTGCGCGAATTCTAGAATTCCCTCTAGAATTGGTTTTTGTGTGGGGTTTGGGGCGTAGCCCCAAGGGCTCAAGGGGCGCTATCCCCTAAAAAACAAGCGAGCGTGTATCCGCTTTTAAGCGGGCACCCAAAGCGAGCAAAAATCTAGAATTCCCTAGAAAAATTCACAAGGAATTCTAGAATTCCTAAGGCTTTCTAAGAATTCTAGAATTCCCTAAAATATAAAACTTTTCTTAAGAAAAAAAACTAATTTATTTTTTAATATTTAATAAATACAATTTATACTAAAATTCCTACAAATCCAAATTTTATAAGGAGGTAAATGGTGCTACAAAACCGCAGAAAGTTTTTACAAAAAGCACTTGGCGTAGGTGCTATAGCGGTAGCTTCGGCAGCTACAGCAGCCAAGCTAAATGTAAATGAAAACCCAGTGCCACAAGGCAAAAGCAAAAAGCAAGAAGTGCTTTATTACAAAACGCCTTTGTGGGAACAATATTATAAAATCGCTTATTAGGAGTAAATGATGGCAAATGCATCAAGACGCTCGTTTTTAAAGCTTGCAGCACTTGGAGCTACTGCTAGCACAGCCTTTGGTGCTAGTAGCGACAAAATCGCACAAGCTAGCGAGCAAAAAGTGCCTGATCCATATCCAGGCTCAAAAACAGTACGCACAATCTGCTCAATCTGCTCAGCAGGTTGCGGCATAGAAGCAGAGGTTCAAGATGGCGTTTGGGTTCGCCAAGAAATGGCTATAAATCACCCAATTTCACAAGGCTCTCACTGCTGTAAAGGTATAGATCAAATTGATCTTACAAAAAGCAAACAACGCATAAAATTCCCAATGAAAAAAGTAAATGGAAAATGGGAGCGCATAAGCTGGGAACAAGCAGTAGATGAAATCAGCGCAAAAATGCTTGAGATTAGAGAACAAGATGGCCCTGATAGCGTGGAGTTTTTGGGTTCAGCGAAGTTTAGCAACGAACAAGCCTTTTATTTCCGCAAATTTGCGGCATTTTGGGGAACAAATAATATAGATCACGTAGCACGCATTTGACACAGCGCAACAGTGGCCGGTGTGGCCAATACATGGGGTTATGGCGCTATGACAAATCACTTTGGTGATCTAACCGAACACTCAAAAGTAATACTACTAATAGGTGCAAACTCAGCTGTAGCAAACCCAGTAGGTGCTATGAAGCATATCTTACAAGCAAAAGATAGAACCGGTGCTAAGCTAATAGTAGTTGATCCTGTATATACAAAATCAGCAGCAAAAGCTGATTATTACGTGCGAATCCGCCCAGGAACTGATATAGCATTTGGTTATGGAATGCTTCATCTTATCTTTAAAAACGGCTGGGAGGATAAAGAAGTAATCCGCACTCAAGCCTACGCAATAGATGAAATCCGCAAAGAAGCCGAAAAATGGACACCAGAGGAAACTGAAAATGTAACTGGAATTCCAGCTAAGCAACTTGAAGAAATCACTAGAATTTTTGCTACTTCTAAACCTTCAACTCTAGCTTGGGCACTAGGCGTTACGCAACACTCAGTTGGTAGCTCAAACACTAGAATCTACTCTATCATCCAGCTTGTACTTGGCAATATGGGCAAAAAAGGCGGCGGCTGTAACATCATCCGTGGCCACGACAATGTCCAAGGAGCAACTGATATGAATAACTTGGCTGATAGTTTGCCAGGCTATTATGGTCTAGGTGACGCGGCATGGAAGCATTATTGTCAGGGCTGGGGACAAGACTATGAGAAGTTTATAAAACGCTTTGCTGTAAGCGTAAAAGAGCCACGAGCTAAACTAGGCGAACCGGTAGAAAATACAAACTTTAAAGAGTATTTCTACTACGATGAAAAGCACCCAGAGGATAGAAACTGGCGCAATGAAAAAGGATATTCTCTTTCAAAATGGTGGCAAGGTGTGCTAAAAGAAGAAAACACCTTCTCAAGTGGAAATCTGCGTGTGCTTTGGGTTCAAGGCACAGGAATTACTTCTATGGCTCACCTTACAAAAATTCAAGAAGCTATAAATAAGCTTGATATGCTTGTTGTAGTTGAGCCTTTTGTAAATGAAGTGGCAATTCTTAGCGATAGAAAAGATGGCATTTATATCCTGCCAGCTAGCACGCAGTTTGAAAGTAGTGGCTATGTAAGTGCTACAAACCGCTCAGCGCAGTGGCGTACTCAGGTTGTAAAACCTATATTTGAAGCAAAACAAGACCAAGAGATTATGATGCTTTTTGCTAAGAAATTTGGCTTTTATGATGAGTATGTAAAAGGCATGATGCTAGGCTTTAGAAACGGCAAGATTGAGCAGGTAAAAGACAGCTGGGTTTGGCCTGATGATGCTACAAATGAAATCGCAAGATGTACTCAAACCATAGGAAATGTGGGCAGAACCGCCGAGCGTCTAAAACGCCACCAAGCAAACTGGCAAAACTTTGATCCAAATACTCTAAAAGGTAGAGAAGGCACAGAAGTAGCAGGCGAGTACTATGGACTTCCATGGCCGTGCTGGAATGAAAACCACCCTGGCACACCTGTGATGTATGATATAACTACTCCTGTTTGGAAAGGTGGCATGGGCTTTAGAAACCGCTTTGGCCTAGAGCATAATGGCGTAAGCCAGCTAGCTGATGAGAGTGTAACAATCGCTGGTTCAAAAGTAAAAGGTGGCTATCCACAAATTACTAAAGAAAACATCGAAAGAGTATTAGGTATCACACTAACTGAGGAAGAAAAAGCGCAAATGGGGCCAAGCTGGAGTATGGACTACTCAGGCATAATCCTAAAAAAATGCGAAGAAGCAGGCGTAAGTCCGTGTGGAAATGCTAGGGCTAGGGCTATGGTTTGGGAGTTTGTTGATCCTATTCCAAAACACCGTGAGCCAATTCACAGTCCACGCAAAGATTTGGTAGAAAAATACCCTACTTTTGGCGATCAAGAGCGAAATTTCCGTGTTTCTACGAAGTTTATTAGCGAGCAAACAGCACAGGATTGGAGCAAGGATTTCCCTGTAATAATCAGCTCTATGCGCCTTGTAAATCTAAGCGGTGCTGGTATGCTAGAGCGCACAAGCAAATACCTAGCAAATATCACGCCTGAGATGTTTGCGCATGTAAATCCTGATTTGGCTGGAAAATATGGAATTCTTGATGGCGAATACATGTGGATAAAAAGTCCACAAGGCACAAAGATAAAGGTAAAATGTATTTACTCTCATTCTGTTACGCCTGATCGTATTTGCTTGCCGTATAACTTCGCTGGCGTGATGCAAGGAGTAGATCTCTCAGCTCGCTATCCAGAGGGCACTAAGCCTTATACCATAGGCGAGAGCTCAAATATCGTTACAAACTACGGCTTTGATGTTGTTACGCAGATTTCAGAGTTTAACGCTGGTCTTTGTCAGCTAGAGCGCTGCGAGGATCAAAGTATGTTTAAAACGCAGTTTTTTGATGAAGAGAGGAAATAGCCATGGCAAGAATGAAGTTTTATGTGGATACTAACCGCTGTACTAGCTGTTTTGCTTGCCAAGTGGCTTGTAGCTCAGCACACGAAGTGCCTGTGGGTATAAATCGCCGCAAGGTAATCACACTAAATGAGGGCATAGAGGGGCGAGAGATTTCTAGCACTATTGCTTGTCAGCACTGCACAGATGCGCCTTGTTCGCAGGTTTGTCCTGTAAAATGCTTTTATATCCGTGAAGATGGCATAGTGCTTCACGATAAAAAAGAGTGTATAGGATGCGGATATTGCCTATATGCTTGTCCTTTTGGTGCGCCACAGTTTCCAAGAGACGGTGCCTTTGGCATAAAAGGTGCTATGGATAAATGCACCATGTGCGCAGGTGGCCCAGAACCTACAAATAGCGAGCAGGAGCGTGAGCTATACGGACAAAACCGCATAGCAGAGGGCAAGGTTCCTATGTGTGCTGCTGTTTGTTCGACAAATGCTCTTTTGGTAGGTGATGCTGTAGAAGTGTCTAATATGTATAGAAAACGCGTGCTAGGCAGAAACACAAACCGCAAAAACGATGATCTAAGCCTAAATGGCGAATATGCAAATCTAGCGCAGCTAGCTGGAGCTAGGGTATGAAACTTTTATCTTGGCTACTGCTTGGCTTAGCGCCGCTTTTTGCTGATGGGTCAAACCAACAAGATAGCCCCCTTTGGGGGCAGGCTCGCCTTTTAAACATAGATACTTACACTGATGGCTTTGCGCCACTTTGGGTGAATTTACAAGGTGGGCATTATTTTGCCTATGCGCTTGTGATTTTGGTGCTTGCGGTGGTAGTGGCGTTTGCTTTACATTACCTAGTTATTGGGCCAAAGCACTTTGATCATCACGGCAAAAAAATTTATGCCTTTAACGCCTTTATTCGCGCTATGCACGCACTAGCAGCTATTAGCTGGATAATTTTGGTGCCAACTGGTGCTATTATGATGTGGGGCGAGAGCTTTGGTGGTGGTGCTTTTGTGAGATTTGCTAAAAACGCTCACGGCATAGCTACAATTATCTTTTGCATAGCTGTGCTGCCGCTGCTTTTTAGCTGGCTAAAACGCATGCTACCAGCAATCTATGATATAAAATGGATGCTAATCGTGGGTGGCTATCTAAGCAAGAAAAAGCGTCCAGTGCCTGCTGGTAAGTTTAACGCTGGGCAAAAAAGCTGGTTTTGGATAGCATTTCCGGGTGGACTTGTGATGATAATTACAGGCGCAGCGATGTATTTTCTGGACTTTAATGGCGGAGATATTTTTGGCATTAGCCAAATCGAGTTGCTTCGCATCTCGGCGATAATTCACAACGCACTTGGCATAGTTTGCGCTGTGTTTTTGCTAGTTCATATCTACATGGCTTGCTTTGCCATTGCTGGAGCGATACACTCTATGATTCACGGCTATAAAGAAGAAGAAGAGGTTTTTATATTGCACCACGAGTGGTATAAAGAACTTCGCAAAAAAGGCAAAATAGAACGCTCAAAATACGAAGAGCAGTATAAAGCTCAGTGATTTCTGCCTTTTTTTAGGGAATTCAATCTAGAATTCCCTACCCTTATTTTTTAAAACTTCAAAAAATTTTTGCTATAATCAGCTTTTAAAAATTGTTAAAGGCTTTAAAAATGACACCAGCACAAATAAAATTACTAAGAACGCAAAGTGTGCTAAAAGAGCTGATACCACAGGCTTTAAGCACGCTTGATGATGAGCTCTTGCGTGGGCTTTGTGTAACTGATGTGGAGTGTAAAAGGGGTCGCTATGATGCTTTTGTATATCTAGATAAAATGATGCTTGATGAGCGTGAGCAGGCGTATATTTTAAGTCATTTAAAGCGTGTTAGCCCTGTGATACAAAACTTTATTTTAGAAACTGAGGGCTGGTTTAGAGCACCTAAGCTTCATTTTAAATTTGATGATATTTTAGAGCGTCAAAATGCGATGGATGCGCTCTTTGCCAAGGTTGAAATGGAGCTAAAAACTGGCAAAAAAGCAAAAGAATAAGGGGCAAAAATGAGTGAAATTGAAAAAATCATAAAAGAACTTGGCTGCGAGCTATATGATACTGAGAGTGTGAGTGAAAATGGGCATGCGATTTATAGAGTTTATATCACAAAAAGCGGTGGTGTTAGTCTAGATGAGTGCCAAAAAGTAAGCCAAATGCTAAGCCCTATTTATGATGTAATGCCGCCTATTTCAGGTGATAAATGGTTTTTGGAAGTCTCAAGCCCAGGGCTAGAGCGCAAGCTATCTAAAATAGAGCATTTTAAACTCTCTCTTGGCGAAAAGGCAAAAATAACGCTAAATGATAAAAGCGTCATTAGTGGCGAGATAAAAGCTGTGGATAATGAAATAATCACTATTTTAGCTGATGATGGCGAGCAAAAAATCTCTTTTAATGATATTAAAAAAGCTCGCACTTTTATAGAGTGGTAGAAATTCTAGAATTCTAGAATTCTAGAATTTCTGGCTATCAAAAACAGCTAAAAATGCTAAAATATTAGCATTTTGACAAAGAGTTCTAAATTTTTGGAACACCTTTTGCTTATTAAACAGCAAAATTCATTTTGAAAGGTTTACAATGAAAAAAACTTTACTTTTTGTTGCTGTAGCACTTGCGTTTACAGCTTGTTCGCAAAGAGGCGATGTCTCTCTTGCACCAGCTCAGCCAAAGGCTGAAGTTTATGGCTTTGAGACTGTGCCAACAGCTACATTTACAGCATTTGGTGATGGTGTGCCACCACTAGATACTTACAGCCCAGCACAAGCTAGAGCACTTGCAAAAAGAGCAGCTATCGCTGATGCGCAACGCCAAATCGCAACCAAATTATTTGGTGTAAAAATCAACGCTAAAGATACTGTAAAAGACGCAATGCTAAAAAGCTCTATCATCGAAGCACGCGTTCATGGTCTAGTAAAAAACGCAGCTATCGTTGATGAGCAATACAAAGACGGACTTTACAGAGTTGAGATGGAAGTTCAAATGGATAAGGCTACATGGGAAAGACTATTTGCTTACTAATAGCATTAGTTTTTTTAGCGCAGGCTGAGTATGTAAAATCACTCCAGCCTGCCTTACAAAGCCAAGAAAAACCACAAAAAACACCAAAAACTACTAGGAATTCTAGAATTCCTAGCGATAAAAATATCAGCAAAGCAGAGAATTCTAAAATTCCTAGCGATAAAAATCTAAACAAAGCAGAGAATTCTAAAATTCTCTTAACACCATCAAAACAGCAAAATTCACAAAATAGCAGAATTCCTTTAAACACTAAAAACACTAGCGGATTTTCTAAAAATAGCCCCACAAAAAGCCTAAATCCAGCAAAAAGCGATGAGTATATATTTTGGGCGCATTTTTTTACTACAAATCAAATGCTAAGCACTAGAGTGATAGCAATCTCAAAAGCAATGAAAAAAAGCGATGAGAGCGAGTTTTTGCCTTTTTGCGAACTAAGGGCTACAAAAGTGGCCACACAAAGTGAGCTAGAGTTTTTTCGCTCGCACGAAGAAGAGTTAGCCGATTGCTTTACAAAAAGCCCTTTTAAAGTGCTAGAATACTCAGGCTATGAGCTACAATCAGCCAAGCAAAAAGCCATTCTTCACACAAATATCACGCAAATTCCTATTCATTTCATAGCGGTTTTTAAGGCGCAAGGTGCTACAATCCTAGCTAAAATCAGCCAGTAAGGATAAAAAGTGAGTGCTAAAACCAAAGTTAGCATAGTAGAAGATGATATAAATATGCGCAAGTCCTTAGAGTTCGCACTTAGCGAGTATGAGGAGTTTGAGATAAAGTGCTTTAAATCAGCCCTTGATGCGCTAAAAAAAATGCCAGAAGATACTGATATAGTAGTAACTGATATAAATATGCCAGGTATGGACGGACTTGCCTTTGCTAAAGAACTAGCCGGAAAATATGATATAGTAATCATGACAGGCAATGCCACTCTAAGCGGTGCGATTGAGAGTTTGCGCCTTGGAGTTAGGGATTTTCTAACTAAGCCTTTTGATGCTGATGCCCTTGTAGCTGTGCTAAGAAAGGTGCGAGATGAAAAACCAGCTAGTAAGGCTGTAAAAATCATAGAAAATCCTAGCGATGATGAGCCAAATAAAAGCGCATTTTTTGGTAGTTCGCCTGTGCTTGAAGCTCTTTTAAAAACAGCTAAAAAGGCAGCTGTAACGGACGCAAGTGTAATGATAAATGGACAAAGTGGCGTGGGAAAAGAACTTTTTGCTCGCTTCATACACGAAAACTCGCCAAGAAGCTCTGCGCCTTTTGTAGCAATAAATATGGCTGCAATCCCAGAAAATTTGCTTGAAAGTGAGCTTTATGGCTATGAAAAAGGTGCTTTTACAGACGCAATAGCTACGAAAAAAGGGCTTTTTGAGCTAGCTGATGGTGGGACGCTGTTTTTAGATGAAATAGGCGAAATGCCAGCAAACTTGCAAGCAAAACTACTGCGTGTAATCCAAGAGCGAGAACTAATGCGAGTTGGTGGCTCAAAAACCTTTAAAATCAATGTTCGCATCGTATCAGCCACAAATGCTGACCTTAGCCAAAAGTTAAAAAACGGCGAGTTTAGAGAGGATCTTTTTTATCGCTTAAATACCATACCTTTAAATGTCCCGCCACTAAAAGAGCGAAAAGATGAGATTGAAGGTATTGCAAGCTCAGTTTTAAAGCGGGTTAGCAGTAGCTATAATCTAGGGACAAAAAAGCTTGGAAAAGACGCTTTAAAAGCACTTTTAGCCTATGATTATCCAGGAAATATAAGAGAGCTTGTTAGCATAATTGAAAGAGCTGCGATTTTAAGCGAGAGCGAAGAAATTTCTAAAAGCGACCTTGGAATTTAACTAAAATCTGTAAAAGGATATAAAATGAACGGAATTGTAATCAAGCAAATTGACAATGGGCAAAGTATAAATTTTGATGAAATAGTAGCCTTTGCTAAAAAACTTTTTGCTAATAAAATATCTATTGAAAAAATAGAAGGTGAAAGCCTAAATGCTGATACAATGTCTGCTATTGATGAACTTATGAGCGGTGGTGGGATTAGCTGCCAGAGTTTTGATGAGTATAAAAGAAAAACAAATGAGTAGCATAAGGTATTCTACTCAGTATAAAAAAGATATAAAAAATCTCTCAATAAACGAGGTGAATTTAGTAAATGAGCTTATCAAAAAACTTGTTAATAAAGAATGTTTAGAGCCAAAGTATAAAGACCATGCTTTAATTGGAGATTATAAAGATTTTAGAGAATGCCATGTAAAGGCTAATTTATTGCTTATTTATAGACATTTTGGAGATGAATTGCTTCTTGCTAGAATAGGCTCCCATCAAGCTTTGTTTAAAAAATATTAGGTTAGTAATTTTAAAAAAATAAAAAAATTTTAGTGATTATAAAAAATATCTAAAAATTAAAGATATAATACTAAAAAATTCCAAAAAGGATAAAAAATGAAAAAATATTCTGTAGCAGTAGTAGGCGCAACTGGCGCTGTGGGTGAAGAGATTTTTAGAGTGCTTGAAGAGCTTGATTTTCCAGTAGGCGATGTTTTGCCACTTGGCTCAGCTCGCTCAGCTGGCTTGGAAATCGAGTTTAAGGGCAAAAAATATAAGGTAAAAGAGCTAAGCGAGAGCACATTTAGCGAGCATGAGGTGGATATTGCGTTTTTTAGCGCAGGTGGTTCGGTGAGCGAAAAATACGCAAAATTCGCATGCGATAGCGGCGCAGTCGTCATCGACAATACTAGTCATTTTAGAATGCAGCCAGATGTGCCATTAGTAGTGCCTGAGTGTAACCCAGACGATGTAAAAGAGTGGAAAAACACCGGAATAATCGCAAATCCAAACTGCTCAACAATCCAAATGGTTCAGCTTTTAAAGCCGCTAAATGATGCTTTTGGCATTCGCCGTGTGGATGTATCTACCTACCAAGCAGCAAGTGGTGCTGGCAAAGAGGGCATGGAAGAGCTTGTTTATCAAATGCAAAAATTCTTTGAGTTTAAGCTTGATGAGTGTGAGCCAAAGGTTTTTGCCCACCGCCTTGCGCTTAATGTAATTCCGCATATTGATGTATTTTTGGATAATGACTACACAAAAGAAGAGATGAAAATGGTAAATGAAACCCAAAAAATCCTTCACAAAAAAATAGAGGTTTCAGCCACTTGCGTGCGTGTGCCAGTGCTACGAAGCCACAGCGAGGCTATTACAATTCACTTTGAGCGTGAGGTGGATGCAGCAGCTGCAAGAGAGGTGCTAAGCAAAGCTCCAAGCGTGGTAGTAATCGATGAGCCAAGCAAAAAGCTATATCCAATGCCAAGCATTTCAAGCGATACAAATGAAACTTATGTAGGTAGAATTCGCTCTGATAATTTTGATAAAAAGATTTTACACCTTTGGTGCTGCGCTGATCAAATCCGCGTAGGAGCTGCGACAAATGCTGTAAGAATAGCACAAATCTGGGCTGGGGAGAACTAAAATCTTAAAAATGATAAATGATTTGGATTTGTCTAATTGGAAAGAGCTTAATATTTTAACTGATGATTTGTGGCTCTTTGCTAGTAGGGATAAAAATGGTAAGCATAAAAATGTTTATCACGGAAATTTTATCCCACAAATTCCATATCAACTAATCTCTCGCTTTACAAAAGCAGGTGAGGTAGTGCTAGATGCCTTTTGTGGCTCTGGCACTACGCTTTATGAGTGTGAAAAACTAGGTCGCAAATTCATAGGACTTGATTTAAATCCGCAGATTTTAGATTTTGTAAGCTCTCAAATGCAAAAGAGCAAAAGTGATTTTTATAGATTAAATTCATGTGATAATACCGATGAGAATTCTAGAATTCTAAATTAAAGGCAATTTATGCTAGATCTAACTTATAATGAAACCATAGAGCAAAGAATGCTAAAAAACGGTGGTTTTGCTAGTTTAAAACAACTTTATAACAACATTTGGCTTTTTAAAGATAAGAATAGCAGAAAATCACCAAAAAACACAATTCAAGAGCGAGTTCAAAGATCTAACTTGATGATTTACTAAAATCTGCTAAATTTTCGCAAATTTTTCTTAGTTACAACAACGAAGGAATTATAAGTCCAGATGAAATAAGAAAAACTATATCAAAATACGGTAAATATGAGTGTTTTACCAAGGAATACCGTAGATTTAAAGTAGATAGTAAAAGAGAACATAAAGCAGATAGTGTAGTAAATATCTACATTTTTTAGAAAAAATATAAATATTTTTAAGATAAAATTTTTAAAATTATTAAATCTAATTTAAAAGGTAAAAAATGATTTTTATTGATGCATGTTTGGGTAAAGAAACTGAGTATACGCCTGTTTGGATGATGCGCCAAGCTGGTAGGTATTTACCACAATACCGTGCTTTGCGGGCTACTACAAGCGATTTTATCAGCTTTTGTAGAGATAGTGCGAAAGCTGCCGAGGCCACTTTACAGCCTATTGATGAGCTTGATGTAGATGCGGCTATTATTTTTAGCGATATTTTGGTGCTGCCACTTGAAATGGGCATGGATTTAAGCTTTAAAGCTGGAGAAGGCCCTGTTTTTGCCAAGCCGCTAAGCGAGCTAAAAGCCCTTGATAAACTAAGTGGCGATAGAGCAATAGAAAAACTAAGCTATGTCTATGAAGCTCTAAAAATCGTTCGTGCTAGCCTTGCACCAAACAAAGCTCTAATCGGCTTTTGCGGTGCGCCTTGGACTTTGGCAACTTACATGATAGAAGGCCGTGGCTCAAAGACTTATGAGAAAAGCAAAAAAATGCTTTATAGCAATCCGCAGCTGCTTCACTCTATTTTGCGAAAGCTTACAAACGCCCTAAAAGACTATGTTTGCGAGCAGATAAAGGCTGGTGCAAATGCTATTCAAATCTTTGATAGTTGGGCTGGGGCTTTGGAGTTTTCGGCTTATTATGAGTTTGCGTGGAGCTATATTAAAGAAATCTGCACTCATATCAAAAAAGAGCATCCAAATGTGCCTGTGATCGTCTTTCCAAAAGGCATAGGTGGATTTATCACAAAGCTTGATGGCGATTTTGATGTGCTTGGAGTTGGCTGGGAGTGCGATATAGCAAGCGTGAAAAACTCTCTTGGAGCTAAATATGTGCTTCAAGGCAATCTAGAGCCAGCAAGACTATTTGATAAAATGGCTATCGAAGACGGCGTTGATGAGATTTTGGGCGTTATGGGTGGGAAAAGACATATTATGAATCTAGGTCATGGCATCACTCCAGATGTGAGCGTAGAGCACGCAAGGCATTTTATCAACTACACTCGCTCACGCTCAAAAGAGCTGATAAAAGGTAAAAAATAGTGGCTATTATCTTTGGCCCTGTGGCATCAAGGCGTTTTGGTAGTTCGCTTGGCATTGATCTAAGCCCAGAGCAAAAATGCTGTAATTTTGACTGCCTTTACTGCGAGCTAGCCCCTGCAAAAGTGAGGGGCAATATAGCAAATCCGCCAAGTGTCTCACAAGTCATTACTGAGCTAAAAAAGGCCATATCTACGCACGGCGCAACTGATGTTATTACGCTTACAGCAAATGGCGAGCCGACCTTATATCCATATCTAAAAGAGCTAATCACACAAATAAATGCTATAAAAAGCACGCAAAAAGTGTTAATTTTAAGCAATGGCTCTGGGGCGATGGATAAAGGAATTCTAGAAAGCCTTAAAGAGCTTGATATTGTGAAATTTAGCCTTGATAGCGCAGATCCGCTTACTTACAGAAAGATCGACCGCACACTTGCTAAGCCTGATTTAAGCACGCTTATAGCAAATATGAGCCAGTTTGCCCGTGAGTTTAAAGGCGAACTTGTGATGGAGGTTTTGGTTTTAGAAGGTCTAAATGACAGCGAGCGTGAGTTTGAGCTTCTTAATACTGCCTTTGAGAAAATTCAGCCAGCAAGGGTGGATATATCAACGCTTGATCGCCCGCCAGCCTACGCAAATGCCAAGGCTATAAGCGAAGAAAGACTAAGAGAGCTAGCCTCGCTCATAACTGCTGCGCCTGTATTTGTCGCTACTAGAAAGGCACCTGCTAGCATAAAAGAGCTTAGCAAGAGTGAAATTTTAAAGCTTTTAGCACTTCGCCCACAAAGCGTAGCTGATGTAGAGAGCGGCTTTTGTGAGAGTTCAAAAGAGATTTTAAAAAGTCTGCTAAACTCTGGGCAAGTTGCCATACACACCTGCGCCGGCGTTGAGTTTTATAAGCTTAAATAGCATGGGAATTCTAGATTTTTTGGGTTTTAAAAGATATGAAAATAAATAAAATTTTTGCTCTTTTGCTTGTGTTTTTTAGCCTATGCGTTGGGCAAAACGAGCTAGAACTAGCAAAAAATGCCTACGCACAAAGAGATTTTAAAAAAGCTTTTTTGCTCTACCAAAAGAGCTGTAATAAGGGCGATTTATACGCTTGCTACGCTCTAGCTCTTGCTTACAGGGACGGAGACGGCGTGGCAAAAGATAGCAAAAAGGCTTATGAAATGCTTGATAGCCTTTGTGCCAAAAGCGTCTTTGGTGCGTGCTTTAGCCTTGGGGATTTTTTTGAGCAAGACTATCAAAAGGCAAGCCTGCTATATCAAAAAGCCTGCGATGGCGAGCATATCGGTGCTTGCTACAAACTAGCTACTTTGCTAAGAAGCCACGGCGAGAGCCAAAAAGCTCTAAGGCTCTATGAGAAAATATGCCAAAGTGGCGAGGCGAATTCTTGCGCTTTCGCTGGCGAAATATACAAAAAGTCAAACGCTACTTTGTCACAAAAATACTATCAAAAAGCCTGTGAGCTGGGCTTAATGCTAGCTTGCGAAAAAGTAAGCGAGTAAAGGCTATAGGGAATTCTAGATTTTAGCTTAGGAATTTTAGAATTTAGCTTAGGAATTCTAGTTTTTGCTAGGGAATTCTAGAATTCCCTAGCTATTTTTAGCTCATCAAAAAGGCTAGCTTCTAAGAAGGCAAAATCCCCCTATATGAGAAAATCTGCCAATGTGGCGATGATGAGACTTGTGCTTTTGCTGCTAAAATAACCAAAAATCAAATGCTGTTTTAGCAAAAAAATATTATCAAAAAGCTTGCGAGCTAGGATTTGTGCTAGCTTGCCAGAAAGTAAGAGAGTAAAAACTCTAAAAAAATTCTAGAATTCCCTACTCTAGAATTCCCTAAAAAAATTCTAAAATTCCCTAAAACAAATTCTAGAATTCTATAAAAAATTTTAGAATTCCCAAAAACAAATTCTAGAATTCCCTAAAAGCTATTATTTTTGTTTTGCTCTTAGCTCGCGGCTTTCTCTGGCTTGTTTATCAAGCTGGCGTTTTTGTATGCGAAGGATGTGGTCTTCAAGCAAGATTATTGAAAATGTCCCCTCAAACACACGCACTTCATTTACAGAGCCCACCACTCGCACATCTTGCTTTTTGCTCTCGCTAAAAAATGCATTTGCCTCAAAATCTATAAAATCGCCGATTCTAACAGGGCTTAGAAAATTGACTTTTGAGGCTACTGAGATTTGATATTCTTTGTTTATAGCCACTTGCGCCGCCCAGCTAGCTGCTGTGTAGACAAAGCCATTAAACGCCAAGCCCTCTGAGTCATAAGTCATATCTTTTGTAACTCTAAAACGAGTTTTAGCATAGTCCTCTCTTGCAGCTACTACCATACCAGCAAAAGTCTCATCTAGGATGGAGTTTATCCCCATATCGCCTTCATAGGCTTCTTGTTCCTCCTTGGCTTCGTCAGCCATCACATTTTGCGGTTCTTGTTCTTCTTGGATTTGCTCTGCCATTTTCTTACCTATTTTAGTTTGATATATGCTCTTTTTGGCGCAGGATAGCCCTCTATGGTAAGCCCATCGCTACCCAAAAAATCATTTAAGCTCTGTCCGCCTATCCACTCTGTTTTGCGCTGTTCGTTTAAGTCTGTATCGCTAGTAAAAAGCAGCTCAAAGCTACTAAACCTCGCCCTAGCCGCCCAGCCCTCAAGCGCCCTTAGGCTAGGGATAAAATACGCATTGCTCATTTTAGCATAGCTTTTAGCAGGGCTTAGCACTAGCTCATCGTCTCTGTCTATAATAAGCGTATCAAGTATAAGCTCGCCATTTTTGGCTAGGGCTGATTTTAGCTGCTTTAAGGCAGAAATCGGATCGCTTCTGTGATAAAGCACGCCTAGGCAAAAAATCAGCTCAAATGCTCCATTTTGCGCCGCATAAGCAGGCAAATCCTCCACTCCCAAACGCTCAAAGATAATGCTAGTTTTTAAAAAATGATTTATAAAAGCAAACTGCGAACTAAAAAGCTCTGATGGATCAAAGCCCACAATTTGCCTTGCGCCAAGAGCATTTAGGCGAAACATATAATAGCCGTTATTACAGCCCACATCAGCTATACGCTTGCCGTTTGCCTCAAAATACGGCAAAAGAGCATTAAACTTCACAAAACTTCGCCACTCACTATCGATAAAAAGCTCTGCTAGCCTAAAAGGACCCTTTCGCCACGGAATAAGAGCCTTAGCAATGCTCTTAATCTCGCTCTCATCACTAAGTCTAGCAAAATCTAGCTCCACGCAATCACCAAAACTAGCACTTTTTAACTCAAAGTCCAAAGCATCTAAGCGAAGTTTTAGCTCGTCGTGGTTCATATTTTTGCTTTTTTGGCAGATTTTTACTCGCCAAAATCCTTTGTTTCTTGGTTGTTTTGCTCTTCTTTTTTATTTGCTAGTTCTTCGGCTCTTGTGACTTCTTTAGCAGTTTTTGTGGCTCTTTTCCTTGCTTCCTCTTCTTCTTTTTCAAAGTCTTCTTCAAGCTTGTCTATTGCAGCCTCGTCTTTTGCACGCTCTTGATTTGCCCTTTCTAGTTCTTGCTGGGCTGCTGTTTTTTTGGCATTTACTAGCTTTTTAGCATCACTAAACTCAATTATATTTGGCTCACAGCCCTCATGATAAACTCCAGCTGCGTCATAATAGGCTTTGCAATCATTATAATAAGTGCTCGAAATTCCGCGCTCATTTAGATAACAAGCACTAAACACAAGTGGCAAAGCAAAGATAAAAGCACGCATAAAATCCCCAAAATATCTTAAAATAACTCTAGAATTGCTAAAACTTTTTTAGGGAATTCTAGAGTTAGGGAATTCTAGAATTCTCTAAAAAGCCTTAGTCTTGCTGGCGTCTTATATAAGCTGGCTGGTCAAGGTCTACTTTGTCCAAATCTACCTTGCGAGATGGTGAGGTACTATAAAAACTTGAAAACAAATCATCAGTACCTGTTTTTTGTAATTTTTGTGGTTCTGGTTTGTCAAGTTTTTCTTCTTTTCCATCAAGTCCAGTTGCGATTATAGTTACCTCTACAGCATCTTCTGGCATTTTTGAGTCAGTCCAAGTACCAAAGAATACATCCGGATCTTCTCCATCATCGCCGATTAGACCATTTAAGAACTCCATTGCCTCATAAACATCATCAAATGGATGGCTTGGATGCATTTTGAAGTTTGCTATAAGACCTCTTGCGCCTTTTAGTTCTATATCATCTAGTAAAGGCGACTGGGTAGCGTTTTTAACAGCTTCTTGCGCTGAGCCCTCTCCACTAGCCTTGCCCATACAAAGCAAAGAACTGCCACGGTGGCTCATAGCAGTTTTAACATCGTTAAAGTCTATGTTTATATCACTCTCGCCTGATTTTAGGATTACAGCACACATTCCGCTAACTGCATCACTGAGCACTTCATCTACGATTTTAAAGGCATCTTTTATGCCAGCACCCTTCATAGCCACACTGCGTAGCTTTTCATTTGGGATTACGATGATGCTATCACATTCTTTGCGAAGTTCTTTTAGGCCTTCTAAGGCTGTGTTCATGCGCTTTTTCATTTCTATTTTAAAAGGGGTAGTAACTATAGCTATTGTAAAAGCACCTACTTCTTTTGCAGCTTTTGCGATAACTGGTGCTGCACCTGTGCCAGTGCCTCCACCAAAGCCAGCTGAGATAAATACTAGATTTGCTCCATCTAAAACCTTTGTGATTTCTTCATAGCTTTCTTCGGCTGATTTTTTACCCATTTCAGGGCGTGCTCCAGCACCAAGACCGCCTGATGTGCGCTCGCCTAGTTGTATTGTAGTGTGTGCTTTTGAGTTTAGCAAGGCTTGAGCATCAGTATTTGCTGAGATTAGCTCTAAGTTTTCTAGCTCTTCTATAGCACCTTCACGGACGATATGGTCTATCATATTTCCACCGCCACCGCCTACGCCAATAACCTTGATTTTTGCCTCAAAAGCAGATCTTTTGGCCTCTTCTATTGTAAAACCCATTTTTCACCCCTTAAAATAAATTTTTAATTTTGTTTATGACTTTATCAGTCCAATAATTTTTAGCTTTTTGTACTTTTTGTGGCACTTCGCTTTCTATTCTTAAATTCAAACTCTCATTTACCTCAGTTTCTTCAAACATCGGCTCATTATCACCAAACTCCGCAAACTCGGCACCCTGGCTAAGCCCATTTTCATCAAAACCATCGCTCTCACCATGGTAGCGCATCTTGCGCTCACTATCTATCTCATAAGGCGTAAAATGCCCTGCTCCATACAAGCAAAGACCAATAGCACAAGAATACATGGGCTCTTTAAATCTATCATCAAGCCCTTCTATATCACTAGGACGAGCTATGCGAACTGGTAAGCGATCAAAGATAAGAGTTGCGATTTCTCTAAGCCCCTCAATCTTTGTCATACCGCCAGTTAGCACCACACCTGCGCTGATAAGATGTCTGTAGTTTGAGCTACCAAGCATCTCAGCTAGTATTCTCATAGTCTCATCTACTCTTGCCATGATGACATCTTGGACTATAGATACAGATACAGATCTACTAGCATTCTCATCACCGATATCAGGCAGGTCTATTTGCCCCTCTACCCTAGAGCGAAGTGAGCCGTATTTTATCTTTACTTCCTCAGCCTTAGCAATTGGCGTGTGAAGTGCGGCTGAGAGATCAGTGGTAATAAGCGTAGACCCCACTCCCAAAAAATCACTATAGCGGATAGAGTTTCCTGCGTGGATTACCATATTACAAGTAGCACCACCTATATCAA
Organism: uncultured Campylobacter sp.; assembly: GCA_945873855.1. Taxonomy (GTDB): domain Bacteria; phylum Campylobacterota; class Campylobacteria; order Campylobacterales; family Campylobacteraceae; genus Campylobacter; species Campylobacter magnus. The sequence continues at coordinate 123,433 of CAMCEN010000003.1, read as the reverse complement.
TAAGTGCAGCTCCAAGTTGTTTTTCATCCTCATTTAAAGTAGCAATAGAGCTAGCATAGCCGCAAAGCACGATATTATCAGCCCTTAGCCCTGCTTTTTCTATAGCTTTGCGCAGATTTACTACAGCTGCTCTTTGAACTGTGATTATCTGCGCTTCTACTTCAAGGCGAGAACCACTCATACCAAGCGGGTCTTCGATATTATCTTGATCATCAAGCTTAAAGTTATAAGGCAGCACATGAATCGCTTCATACTCATATTCTATCTTTGCTCTATAGCACAAATCTTGCATTAGCCTTTCAATCTGGCTTATGGTTACATCTTTGTTTGGTATATTTACCATACCCTTGCTATCAAGGTTTTTTGATTTGCCGTTAATAGATACTATTACTTTATTATAGTTTGTCCCAGCGATGCGAAGTACATCATTTACCGCTGTTTGGATAGAGCTTGCAGCTAGCTCTATGTTTTTGATTTCGCCTTTTTTGATACCTTTTGACTCAGCACAACTTACTGCTATAATAGATACTTCGTTGCTGGCATTTAGCTCTGCCATTGCTGCGCATATCTTTGTAGAGCCGATATCTATACCTAAGATTTTAGCTGACACTATTTGCCTTTCTATTTATAATACTTTTCAATTTTATATCTCTTAGCAAGAGAGCTTAATAAGCCATTTTCTAGCTGAGAGTTTTTTAAAGCCGCAGCATTTGAACTAAAAGCGATTTTAAAGGTGTTAAATTTCTCAACATCAAGCAAATTTTGCTTTTTTATTTCATAAGCTACCGCCATATCATTAAAGACGATATAGCCATCTTTTGCGTTATTTGAGAAAATTTTATTTATAAGAGCTACGCTATTTTCTGCGCTAAGTCCTAAAATCTCAGTATCGCTTTTTGATACTTTTGCGCTTAGATTAAAGTTAGCTTTGTTATTTAGAGCTGTTTTTGCGCTTTCTTCTAGGGCTTTTTTGGTTTTGTTTGCCATGACCGAGGCTTTTACTTGCTCTTTTGCTTCTTCATAGCTTTTTGGCTGTGGTTTTATGATATTTTGAACTTTTACTACCATAAAGCCGCCATCACTCTCCATAGGTTTTAGCACCTCGCCGATTTTAGCTTTTTTTATCTCATCTATATTTAGATTTTTGCTATCTTCATTTGAGATTAGTAGAGTACTTGCAGTTGCGTTACTCTCGCCTTTTTTGATTTTTACATATTCTTCAAGGGCAGCTCGTTTAGCATTTTTTAGGGCAAAGTCAGCTATAAGAGCAGGTTTTGCATCCTCAAAGCTCATTATTTTATCTTCGCCATCTCTATAATCGCCACGATTTTCTTCATAAAAGGCTTTTAGTTTTTCATCACTAGCATTTTCTTTGCTAGCTGGGATAAAGTAGCTTAAAAGCTCGTATTTTTGGCTAGTAAGATATAAATCCTTGCTTTTCTCCCAGTTTGCTTTTAGTTCATCTTCGCTTACTTCTATCACAGATGCCGTGATGATTTTTGCTGATATTTCATCATTTAATAAGGCATTAGCGGCTATTAGCTCGGTATCAATCTCATTTGCGCTAAGGTTAAATGCTCTAAAAAGCTTAGATAAAATAAGCTTGTCTTTTAGCTCGGCTTCATATGCGCTAGGTGTTGTGCGAAGTGATTTTAGCACACTTTCATATTGTTTAACATCAAAAGCACCATTTATTTGAAAGCTAGGTGTAGCTACTAGCTCAGCTATGACTTCATCATCATTTGCGCTAAGTCCAAGCTCGCTAGCATAATTTAGCAAAAGACTTTCTTGAATAAGGCTATTTAAAGCAGCTTCTTTTAGCCCCAATTGCTGGGCTTCTTCATCGCTTATATCTCTGCCAAGATTATTTGCATAAAAGCTATAAAGCCTAGAATATCCGCTTTGAAACTTTTGCATGGTGATATCTATATCTCCTACTTTTGCTACTGATGTGGCACGAGATTTGTTAAAATCATACGCTCCCCAGCCCACAAAACCAGCACCCACAAAAGCTATCGTGCTTACCCAAATAGTAATGACAAGATACTTCTTGTGCTTTTGCATCCAAGTTATCATAATAAGCAATCCTTTTAATTTAGAGCGGAGATTTTAGCTTATTTATGTTTAAATTTCTATAAAATTTCACGGATTTATTAACGGAATTTATGAAAAAATTAATGATTTTTTCACATATTTTCACAGGATTTGGCAATTTTAATAAAATTTGACCTAGGAATTCTAGAATTCCTAGGTGAAATTTCATAACAATTCTTAGGAATTCTAGAATTCCTAGGTGTAATTTACGCAGAGATTTCTTTTATATCAGCGATTTTGATAAAAGCCTCATAAATACCGCCAATTAACGCAATGCGGTTTGCCTTTTTGCGCTCATCAGGGTCATTTATCATCACTCTATCAAAGAAGCTATCAATATAGCCTTTTAAGCCAAAAAGCTCGTTTAAATACTCGCTAGGCTTTGAAAAATCTAGCTTACAAGCTCTAAACGCAGAGTAAAGCGCTTTTTCGCTCTCATTTTCTAGCAAGCTCTCATCCACTGAGCCGATTTTAGCCTCTTTTAGGATATTTGCAAGTCTCTTAAAGGTATCAAACCAGACCTCAAAACCATCAGCACGCACGATTATATCAAGCGCACGGATATTTGCATCAAGCTGGACTAGGTCACTTACACCAGCGTTTATACAAGCTTTTATGATAGAAGGATTTATCTCATAAAGCGCATAAAGTCTATCAAGGATGAAATCATAAAGTGCCTCTAGCTCAAAGCTTTTATAATTTTTGCTTAAAGCTGCCAAAAGCTCTTTTATATCAAAGTTCACACCAAGTTTTAAAGCAATTTTAATAACACCCAAAGCCGCACGGCGCAACGCATACGGATCTTTTGTACCACTTGGGATTTTATTTATACTAAATAGAGCTAAAAGCGCATCAAGCTTGGCACTCATTGCCACAACAGAGCTAAAAGCATTGCTAGGAAGCTCGCTCTCATCGCTATTTGGCAGGTATTGCTCTGTGATTGCTTTACAAATTAACTCATTTTTGCCAGCATGCTTTGCGTAGTATCCACCCATGATGCCTTGAAGGTCGGTAAACTCATATACCATAGCAGTAGCAAGATCAGCTTTTGAGAGCATAATAGCTTCTTTTAAAAGCTCCTTGCTAGCACCAAGAGCCTTTAGCTCACTGCTGTAAATATCAGCTAGAACTGCGCTTATTTCGCACTCTCTAAGCTCTTTATCATACACTGAGCCTAGACCTGCTAAGTAGGTTATATTTTTTAGCTTCTCGGCGTTAAATGGATTTTTTAGATCACTATGCCAAAAAAACTGCGCATCGCTAAGTCTTGCACGCAATACTTTTTCATTACCAGCTACAATTAGCGCGCTGTCTTTTGAAGTAGAGTTTGCCACTACTACAAAGCGGTTTGCTAGGCTACCATCATTATTTAATAGGGCAAAATACCTTTGATTTTCTTTCATTGAAGTAATAATTACTTCTTTTGGTACTTCTAAAAACTCTTTATCAAAGCTTCCTAAATGAGCGTTTGGATACTCAGTGATCGCTACGACCTCAGCTAGCAGCTCAGCATCACGCTCTATTTTTAGCCCACTTTGTTTTTCTAGCTCGTCAAATTGCGCTAGAATTCTAGATTTTCTCTCTTCACTGCTTAAAATCACAGCATTTTTTTCTAGCACTTCAAAATACTGCGCTGCTGTATCAAAGCTCACTTTATCATAGCCAAAATCTCTGTGAACAAAAGTAGCTTTATTTGAGCAAACCCCAAAAAGCTCGCACTCTAGTAACTCATCATCAAGCAGCACTACTAAATTTCGCAGTGGACGGATAAAAGCGCAGTCCTTATCGCCCCAGCGCATAGTCTTACCAAAGCTAAGTGAAAGTGCAAAATCCTCTATAATGCTAGCAAGCACGCTTTTTAGGCTAACGCCCTTTGCTATGCTTTTGTGATATAGTACTTCTTTGCCTTTTATTTCTTTAAAAGCTAGTTCGCTCTCGCTAATACCACATTTACTAGCAAAGGCAAGGGCTGCTTTGCTCCATTTGCCATCACTATCAAGGGCTACATTTTTTGGTGCGCCTATGTTTTCTACTTCTTTATCAGGGGCAAACTCTGCTAGTTCTCCACTTAGCACGATGCGTCTTGGGGTATAATCAAGCTTAAAATCAGCTTTGAAATTATGCTTAGCTAGTGCTGCGTCCCACTTTGGTAAAATATTATCAAACTCCCGTAAAAACGGCCACGCAGGCAGTTCTTCAACACCTAATTCAATCAAAACTTTCATATCAAATCCTTTTTTAAATCGCAAATTGTAGCAAATTTTTTTAAAATTTCGCAATTTTTAAAATTGCACGATTAAAGCATTATGATCTGAGCTTTTAGTTTTATAAACCCAAAAATCAGCACTCACAGCACGCGCTAGGTCATTTTTTATCATTATATGATCTATTGTGCCGCCACTTTTGTATGAATTCCAGCCCTTTTTATACTGCCAAATGCTTGTATAGTCATTTTTTAGCTCTTTTAGCAAAAACTTATCATCCCAGTTACTATTAAGATCGCCCAAGATTATAGCATTTTTTACTCCGTGCACTGCTCTTAGCATTGTCTTTGCGGCATTTAGCCTTTTTTCTAGCGAGTTTTTCATAGCTGGAAAATGCGCGCCAAAAAGATTTAGCTCGCGTCCAGCCTCACGCACTTTAATTTGCAAAATCGGCCTAGTTTTCACTCTTGGCACAGCGTATTCTTTTACGCTTAGAATTTGTTTTTTTGAGAGATAGCCAAGGCCAACTGGGGCTTTATCGTTGCCTTTGCTAAATACGCTATATTCATATCCTGTGCGGCTAGCTAGTTCTTTTAGCACACGCTCATTTTCTATCTCTAGTAACAAAATCACATCAGCGTTAATTTCTTTTATATCCTTGCTGACAGCAGCGATTTTTTTCTCATATTTTTCTTTATTCCAGTTTTTTTTGCCACCTTTTTTAAAATCAGCATACTCAGTGCCATCTGTTTTATCATCAAAGAGATTTTGGACATTAAAGCTTGCTATTAGTATCTTTGCGCTAAGCAAGCTTACAAAAAATAATGCTAAAACTAAAATTCTCATTTTATACTCTTTCTTAAATTAAAGTGCTTAAAGTTTTGTCTAATTGCCTCATAAGTAATAATTCCCACGCTTGTAGCCAGATTTAGCGAGCGACCCTCAGGGCTCATAGGTATTGTTATACAGCGGCTTTCATTTTCTTTTAGCAAGGCCAGAGGCAGCCCCGCATCCTCCCTGCCAAAAAACAAATAATCCCCAAGCTCAAAACTAGCCTCAAAATATAGAGTATCTGTCTTTGTCGTAGCAAAAAAACTGCGCTTTTTTGCGGCTGCATTTTTAGCATAAAACTCGCTTAAATCCTCATAAATTCGCACATCTAGCCTCGCCCAGTAATCAAGTCCAGCTCTGCGCAAATGCTTATCATCAATAATAAAACCAAAGGGCTTAATAAGATGCAAAACGCAATTAGCATTTACGCACATTCTGCCTATTGAGCCTGTGTTTGTGTGAATCTGTGGTTCAAGTAAAACTATATTAAACATATTTCGCTTTCTTTGCGGAATTCTAGAATTCCCTAGAATAAATTCCAAAATTCCCTGCAAAATTTTCCAGAATTCCCTAAGGAATTCTAAAATTCCCTAGAATAAATTCCAAAATTCCCTAAAAAATCTAGAATTCCCTAAAAAATTCCCCAAGGAATTCCAGAATTCCCTAGAAAACGGCAATTCTAGCATTGTGGTGCTAGTATGACAAAAGGCAGCGAGTGCGCCGCAGGGATAGAACATATAGTTCATCTGGGGGCGCACGCAGCTGGCTTTTTTTATAATAGTGCTGCAAGGCGAATTGCCAACTAGCCTAGAATATCACGGTTTTGTTTTTGTGAACGAATACTCTCTCATCAAAAACCAAATCAAGCGCCCTTGTAAGTACCACTTTTTCTATATTTCGCCCTGCTCTTCTCATATCTTGCCAGTCCATTTCGTGATTTACTAAGACCACATCTTGGGTGATGATGGGGCCTTCATCAAGGCACTCAGTTACAAAATGCGCCGTAGCACCTATGATTTTCACACCTCGCTCGTAGGCTTGTTTATACGGATTTGCACCGATAAAGGCTGGCAAAAATGAGTGATGGATATTTATGATTTTTTCTTCGTAGTTTAAGACAAAATCACTACTTAAAATTCTCATATACTTTGCCAAAATAAGATAATCAAAATTAAACTTTTTAAGCTCATTAAGCACCATTTTTTCATGTTCTTCTCGCCCCATTCCATCGCTTGGTACGCAGATAAATGGCACATCAAACTTGCTAGCAAACTCGCGCAAGTCTTCGTGATTTGCCACCACAGCTAGCACATTTGCGTTTAAATCACCGCTATTTTCTCTAATCAAAATATCACCTAGGCAGTGATTTTCTTTTGTCGCCATGACAACTATATTTTTGCGCCTTGACTCCTCGCAAAATACCTGCGCCGAGCGTGGCAAAAAGGCTAGCAGAGTGTTTACAAAGCCCTTTACCTCAAGTTCTCCATCTAAAACCGCTCGCATATAAAATCTATGATTTTCGTGGTCAACAAACTCATTTGTACTAAGGTAATTTAGCCCGTTTTTTACGACTATTTCACTAATGCGAAGTATTAGCCCCTTTTCATCATCACAACTAACTTTTAAAATATATTCCATTTTCTTACCTTAAAAAAACTGCGATTTTATGAATATTTTGCTTAAAAAACAAGAAATAAAAGTAGTAGGAATTCTAGAATTCCTAGTAAAAAATCTGCCAAATCTAGAATTCCTAGCTAGGAATTCTAGATTTTAAAGCATTATTTATTTTTTACTATGTAATCTATGATTGTGTGAGCGTTATTTAGCGCAACTACGATTGAGCCACCTTTTTTGCTAGCGATATCACCGCCTACAAATAGCCCTTTTGTCGTGGTTTGAAAATGCTCATCAATGATAGGGTCTTCGCCATTCATCTCAATTCCACATTTTGCTAGAAAATCCACAGGAGTTGAGCCGCCGATTGCATAAATTGCTCTATCATAAACCTCGCTTTTGCCATCAGTGAAGTTTACACAAACCTTACCATCAGCATTGCTAAGCTCGCTTATATCAGTGCCAAGAAGTAGCTTTAAGCTGCCATTTTTCTCGCTTTCATAAACAGCAGCCTCATTTATATCATTTAGTCTTGTAAACTTTTCTTTGCGGTAGCATAGCGTTACATCATTACATTTGCCAAGCTCGCAGGCGTATTCAGCAGCTGAGTTTCCACCACCTACAACGATGATTTTCTCGCCATTTCCACAGTTATTTAGATTAAAATTCACAAGATTCATTATACTAGGCGGAATTTTATAATCAGGCTTATTTGGCTTACCCATGCGACCGATTGCCACCACCACATTTTTAGCTTTAAAGCCAGATTTTGAAGTAGTTATCTCAAAATAATCGCCATTTTTTTTCACACTTTCAACCTCAACATTGAAAATCGCCTCAAACTCGCCCTCATCAAGCAATTTATCAAAGTAATTTAGCGTGCTTTCTTTTGTGCCATCAAAAAACTCAACTGAGCCTTTTGTAGTGCTATCAAGCCCTTTATACTCTTTATCTACGCGTTTGCCGTCTTTGTAGAACTTGCGGATAGTTTGACTGTGATTTTCGCCTTTTTCTAGCAATAAGATTTTTGCTAATCCAGCGTGTTTTGCTTCGATTACTGAAGCGATACCACAAGGTCCGCCACCGATTATTGCGATGTCATACATGTTTCATCCTTTCTTTAAGCAATTTAATAGTAGAATTAAAGCACAATTTTTTTAATATTTAGGTAAAACAATGAAAAAAATTTTAAATTCCGTAAAAATTGCGCAAAAAGAATTAGCAAAACTTAGCGCAAACGAACGAAACGAGTTAATATTTCGCATAGCTAGCAAGGTAAGAGAAAATTGCGCAAAAATACTAGCCGCAAACGCTGCTGACCTAGCAAACGCAAGTGATCTTAGCTCAGCGATGAAGGACCGCTTAAAGCTTGATGAAGCCCGCTTAAATGCGATTTGCGCAGGTTTAGAAAGCATTGCCGGTCAAAAAGAAGTAATAGGCGAGATCAAAAAAGGCTGGGTGGCAAAATCAGGTATAAAAATAAACCAAATCGCCGTGCCAATAGGCGTAATTGCCGCAATCTACGAAGCAAGGCCCAATGTAACACTAGAAATCGCAGCCTTAGCAATTAAAAGCGCAAATGGCTGCGTGCTAAAAGGTGGCAAAGAAGCTAGGCTTACAAACTTAGCGTTTATAGAGGCACTAAATAGCGCATTTTTGGCTCTTGGCTTTTGCTCTGTGGCTTTTTTGGACATAAGCCGTGATGAAGTTTTAGAGCTTTTGGGCATGAGTGAGTTTATAGATATGATAGTGCCTAGGGGTGGCGAAAATCTCGTTCGCTTTGTAAGCGAGAATTCTAGAATTCCTGTGCTAAAGCACGACAAAGGGCTTTGCCACATTTACATAGATAAAGCAATGGAGCTTCAAAAAGCCCTAAATATCGCAATAAACGCCAAATGCTCTCGCCCAGCGGTGTGTAATGCAGCTGAGACATTTTTGGTTCACGAGAGCGTAGCAAGCAAGTTTTTAAGCGCTGTTTATCCTCTGCTAAAAGAATATAATGTAGAGATTTTTGGCTGTCCAAAAACTGCTAAAATCATAGAGTGCAAAAGTGCTAGCGAGCAAAATTACGACACTGAATACGATGATTTTAAGCTAAATATAAAAGTAGTAGCTAGCATGGACGAGGCCCTTGCGCATATCGCAAGATACGGCTCAGGGCACTCAGAGGCGATAATCAGCGAGGATTACTCAGCTTGCCAAAGGTTTTTAAGCGAAGTTGATGCAAGCTGCGTGTTTGCCAATGCTAGCACGAGATTTAATGACGGCGGCGAGTTTGGCTTTGGCGCAGAGGTGGGAATTAGCACAAACCGCCTTCATGCAAGGGGCCCAGTAGGCGTAGAGGGACTTACAAGCTACAAATACATCATCTACGGTAACGGCGAAGTGCGCTAAGTGCTTGAATTGTATTTTACTTCGTAGCTTTTAGGCAGAGATATTTTCTAGGGAATTCTAATTTTTCTAAACTTGAATTCTTAGGAATTCTTAGGAATTCTAAATTTTCTAAACTTGAATTCTTAGGAATTCTAGATTTTCTAAACTTGAATTCTTAGGAATTCTAGAATTCCCTAAGAATAAAGTGCGTTAAAAATCTGCTCTTTTAGCTCGTTTATGCCGGTTTTTTTAGCCGCACTTACTAAAATTGCGTTTTTATCTTTTGCTTTTATTTTTGCTTTACCGCTTTGATTTAGTTTATCAGCTTTGGTATAAATACGCAAGATTTTTTGATCAGCGCGGATAAACTCAGCCATAAACTCACTTAGATTTTCATCATTTTCTAGGCTGTCGTGGCGAGAGTCAATGAGGTGCAAAAAAGCCCTTATATGTATGCGACCACGCAAAAACTCGCTTAGATTTTTGCGCCACTGCTGTTGTACGCTTTTGCTAACCTTAGCATAGCCAAAGCCTGGCAAATCCACAAAAACAGCCTGCGAGCGCTCTTTTTTCTCATCATCTATAAACTCTGCGCTAAAAAAGTTAATAAGTTGCGTTTTACCAGGCGTGGAGCTTGATTTTGCTAGGCCGTGCTGATTGCAAAGTGCGTTTATTAAAGAGCTTTTGCCTACATTTGAGCGGCCCAAAAAAGCCACCTCACTAAGCCCAAAATCAGGGCACTGGCTTAGATTTTGGCTTGAGGTTATAAACTTTGCGTTTATAATATTTATCATTTTTTAACTTCAGTTTCAAAGATAAATTTCACAGGCTCTTTGCCCTGCCCATAAACGCTATAAATGCCCTTTGCTTTATTTACAATGATTTTTGCGCCATAGAGTTTTTTATCAGTTTCTACCTCATGTAAATAAGCATTTCCACTTAAAGTATAAATCTGCCCAGCTGGTTCGTAAGTAAGCTCAGCTCCGCTGCCATCGTAGTCCTTGCCCTTTAGCTTAACCCAAAACTTCGCATTGCCACTAGCGATATACTTTTTGGCTTGTTTTTTCTCATCAAAAAGCACTCTTGCGTGATTTGAAGTTAGCTTATCAAAGCTTCCATTTTTGATTACAACATTGCCATCAAGCTTGCCTATAAGCTTGTTCTCATCAGCCTCAAAGCTATCAGCTGTAATCTCAATCTGCTCAGCACCAAGAGAGCCCACAAGCCCAGCCAAAACAGCCAAAGAAAGAAAAAACTTTTTCATCTATTAAACTCACCTTTTACATTTTTTGCTTTTATTTTTTTGTTATTTATATCATAGCTACCGCTTGTCCCACTTACTCTATCGCCATTTTGCGTGATGGTAAAGGGCACATTTGAGCGCAAAAAACCCTCGCCCCAAATGAGCTCATTTGATGAGTAAGTAAGGTTTTCATCGCTATTTTGATACATAGCATTTTGCTTCATAGTTACATTTTTGTCTTTGATTATAGCAAAATCCGAGCTTAGGCGGTGTAAATTATCATTTTGAAAAAAGCCATCAAAGCCAAAAACCTCATCATGCTCATCATAGCGCACCACCTCATCTGCTTTATAAACCGCATCTATATTTGTAGCATTTAGCTCGTAAGCTTTGACATTTAGGGCTTTCATATTGGCTAATTTCACATCATCTTTGTTAAAGCCAAAATTATAAGAGTTATCAAAAAGTCCAAAAACAACACTCACGCTAAAAAGCGCAATGAGAAAATAAAATATTTTTAGTGTCATTTTATACCTTTTGTTCTAATACTATAAGCTAAAATTCTAGAATTCCTAGCAAAATCTAGAATTCCTAGGAATTCTAGATTGAAAAACCTTAGGAATTCTAGAATTCCTAAAAAACTAGAATTACTACTAGCCCACAAAGCTCTTTATCCACGCCTGCTTTTGTCCGTTTAGCTCCAAAACATCTTCTATCATCTCACGCACAGCCCCATATCCGCCCTTTGCTTGTAGCACTGTTTTTACAGCACTTTTTGCCTCTTTTATAGCGTTATTTGGTGCGTAGCTGTTTTTTATAGCTTTTAGAAGGCAAATATCGTTTAAATCATCGCCGATGACAGCAGCCTCATCAAAGCTTAGTGCTTCAAAAGCTAAGATTTCTTTTGCTTTTTCAAGCTTGTTTTTCACGCCTTGAAAGCAGTATTTAACCCCTAGTTCTTTAGCACGAAATGCTACTATATCACTACTTTTGCCAGTGATTATCGCTGAGATGCCGCCAAGTGCGGTATTCCACTGCTGCAAGGCAAAGCCGTCTTTTACATCAAAGCGTTTAAAAAGCTCGCCATTTGCGCCTGTATAAATCCCACCATCGCTAAGGCAGCCATCCACATCCAAAAAAAGTATTTTTATCACAAACAGCCCTTTGTGCTAGGCATACCGATGCGCTCGTTTTTTGCTAGGGCTTTGCGCAGTGCTACAGCCACAGCCTTAAAACATGCCTCTGCTATGTGATGAGCGTTTTTACCACGCTGTTTTTTTATGTGTAGGGTGATTTTAGCATTATGCGCAAAAGCTGTGAAAAACTCAGGGATAAGCTCGCTATCAAAAGTACCGATTTTATCTTTCATCTTGGCTTTAAAAACCAAAAACGCTCGCCCGCTAATATCAAGCGCAGCCGATACTGCTGCCTCGTCCATCACAAGCACGCTATCGCCGTATCTTTCTATACCTGAGACTGGATAAACAGCCTTAGCAAAAGCCTGACCCAAAGCAATGCCACAATCCTCCACGCTGTGGTGGTCATCAATCTCTCTATCGCCCTGGCAGCTTAGTTCTATATCCATTAGCGAGTGCTTTGCAAGCGCATTTAGCATATGGTCAAAAAAGCCTATGCCAGTATTTATCTTTGCCTCGCCTTTGCCATAAACTTCAAGTTTTACGCTGATATTTGTCTCTTTTGTTTGTCTTTTTATTTCTACCATTTTTTACTCTTTTTTAGGAATTCTAGATTTTACTCACGCACGATATACGCACCACCAAAGTGTTTTGCCTCTACAAAATCTCTTGCCTCAGCCTCACTTCTAAATCCGCTTAAAAATACTCTATAAATCTTTTCTCCATCTATATCAAAGGTGCGAATTAGCGTTTTATAGCCGTATTTATTTGCATTTGAGTTTTTAAAACTCTCAGCTCCTTCTAGCCTTTTAAAGGCTCCGATTTGAACCATAAATGAACCACCCTCAAAGCTTTGCTGACCTTGGCTTATTTTTCCAAAGTTCGCGCTATTTTCGCTAGCTTCATTTGAGCTAGTAAATTCATTATTAGGACTTACTAAGTTTGAGTTTTTCTCAAAAGTTTCTGAGATTTTTTGTGATGCTTTTTGTACGCCTTTATCCACAGCTTGCCTTATAGCTGAGTTTGCAGCTGATTTGGCTGCACTTTTGGCAGCAGAGCTAGCTGATGAGACTGCGCCACTTATGCCACCGCTCATTGCCCCACTAATGCCAGCAGTAATTATAGTACCACTTACGCCTGAGCCCCAGTTTTTAGAGTTATACACACTAGGCGGGCTACTTAGAGAACCTGTATTTTGGTAGTTTTTGCCATCACCATAAAAGCCCACTACTTCAAGCTTTACTCTTGCGGTGCCAGTCCCAATCATACCGATACTAGTAGCTGCCGCTTTGCTAAGGTCTATGATACGCCCAGCCACAAATGGACCTCGGTCATTTATACGCACGGTAGTTTGTGCGCCGTTACCTAGGTTTGTTACACGCACCATGGTATTCATAGGCAAGGTTTTATGCGCTGCTGTCATAGCATTCATATTATAAGTCTCGCCATTGCTCGTTTTTTTACCATGAAAATCAGGCCCATACCAGCTAGCAATACCAGAGGCAGTATCTCCAACGCTTACGGTGGTTGGATAGTAGGTTTTGCCATTTATAGTATAAGGACGCATTGTAGCCCTTTGGCTTGCTGCGCTGGTATTTGGCGAGCTTTTGAAATCCTGCGAGCTATCTGGATAGTTTGATAGTCTAATTGGCGAGCTACAAGAGACTAACAAAATACCAGTAAATGCGATTACAGCGTATTTTAGCAGGCTTTTCATTTTTTATCCTTTACTTTTTGGCACTTTTAATTTTTTGGATAGCTGAGTTTTTAAAGGCATCTTTGACATTGATTTTTGCGATATTTATATCATTTGGATTGTTAAATAGCCTTGGATCTGAGCCCATGATTTGATTTAGATCATTAGCGATTTGTGCTGTGATGATGATTTTTCGCAAGAAATTTCTAGTCTCTAAGCCTACAAATTTTTTATTTGGGTCTAGTAGGTCTTTTATATCATCGCTACCAGCTCTTGCTATGGCCTTGCGAAGTGCGCCATCACCGCAGTTATAGGCAATTAGTGCTAGATACCATTTGCCAAACTGCTCTTTTAGCTCACTTAGGTATTTTGCAGCTGCTTTTGTACTCTTTAGTGGATCTAGCCTTTCATCCACTTTGCTATCTACCCTTAGTCCCATAGCCTTTGCAGTGCGAGGCATGAGCTGCCAGATACCAACTGCACCCATGCGTGATTTTGAGTTATTTTTTAGTCCACTTTCGATTACAGCTAGGTATAAAATCTCAGTTGGAACATTTTGTTCTTTTAATATATTTTGCAAGATTACTATATTATCGTATTGCTCGTTTATTGCTTTTAAAAGATGTTTTTTATAGGTTTTGCTTTCGCTGATTTTTGTTTTTACAAAGTTTAGATCTTTTATGTAGTTTGAGCTAATATCTAGATTTCTTAAAATGTTTATATCTTTTTGATAGTCTATGTGGTGCTCTACAAAATACGCAGATGCCGTACCACAAAGCACACAAACTAGTAAAAATGATGATAAAAACTTCATTTTTTCTCCTTAAATTGCAAATTTAAATTGCAAATAGTTTTATAGCGTTTTGTGTGGTGATTCTTTCAATCTCATCGCCTGAGAGATTTAAAATCTCGCTCATTTTATCTCGCACAAAAATCGTGCGAGCTGGTTCGTTTCGCTCTCCACGGTGAGGCGTTGGTGTTAGATATGGAGCGTCAGTTTCTATTAGCAAACGCTCTTTTGGGATTTGAGGCAAAATCGCGCCTAGTTTTTTTTCGTTTTTAAAAGTAAGCACGCCGCCTATACCATAATAAAATGTCCTACTGAGTTCAAGCAAAATAGGGCTTGCATTATAGCAGTGAAGCACACCGCCAACTAGCTTGTCTTCATACTCTTTTAAGATACTTAGGCTATCTTCGTTTGCATCTCTTATATGAACGATAAGTGGCTTTTTTAGCTCACAAGCTAGCTTGATTTGAGCTATGAAAACCTCTTTTTGGCGTGCTTTATACTCTTCAATATCAGATTCTGGCAAGCGGTAGTAGTCTAGCCCACACTCGCCCACAGCTACGCATTTTTCATGCTTTGCAAACTTTCTTAAAACACTCTCATCCATCTCATCAACATGATATGGATGAACCCCCACAGCAAAAAAGATATTTTTTTGCTCCTCGCTTATTCTAACAGCTTTTGGTAAATCTTTAATACTAGCACCAGGGATAATGATTTTTTCAATATTTGCATCTTTAGCTCGCTCTAAAACAGCAGTCAAATCAGCCTCAAAACTCTCATCATCAAGGTGGCAATGTGTATCTATTATCATTTTTTATCCTTTTTTTATTTTAAGCAAATTCTAGTCCAAAAGCTTTTTAGCAAAGTCTTTTGCTTCTTGGCTTACATGTTCACCACTTATCATGCGAGCTAGTTCGTGTTCTCTCTCATCTCTGTTAAGCTCTCTTGCGCTTGAAATTTCGCCTTTTTTTTCTATCAAAAAGTGATGAGCTGCCTTGCTAGAAAGTTGCGGCTGATGTGAAATAGCAAAGATTTGATAGCTTCGTCCTAGCATTTCAAGCACAGATGCTATACTCATAGCTTCTTTGCCACTTAAATTTGCATCTATTTCATCTAAGATTAGCACGCCTGTTTGGTTTTTTGCCGTGCTAGGAATTCTAGAATTCCTACTACCACCTAGCTCAGCACTAGTTGCTATAAAGGCTAAGCGCAAGCGATTTAGCTCGCCACTTGAAATGTTTTTTAGATTTACAGCACCTAAGTTTACCTCTACTTTATCAAGCCCTAGCTCACTCATAATAGATTCTTTTAGCTCCAAAAAAAGTGCTGGCAAATACATTTTTTCTAAATACTCATTTAGCTTTGCTTCTAGTTTTGGCAAGGCTTTTTTGCGTGCTTTGCTAAGCTCACTAGCTAGGGCATTTGCGCTACTATTAAGCTCATTTACCTTATTTTGTAAATGAGTTTTTTCAAACTCTATTTTTTCTAGTTTTTCTAGCTCGGCTTTTTTGCTAGCTAAAACCTCCAAAGCACGCTCAATGCTGCCATAGCGACGCTCTAAGCCACTAAGAGCTTCAATGCGATCAAGCACGCTCTCAATCTCATCATCGCTCAGCTCTTCAAAGCTTAAGCTCTCTTTTGCAGAGCGAAGCTCGTTCATCGCATCGCTAAAAAACGCACTATCACGCTCACACAGCTCCAAGGCACGAATAACAGCACTCTCAAACTCAAAAATTCCACTTGCACCCTCCCAAGCCTGCTCTAATTTATCACGCTTGCTAAGGCGTTTTTTAAGCTCACTTAGCTCTTCAAGCTCGCCGATTTTTGGGTTAATTTGTGAAATTTTATTTATCTCAAAGCTAGCTAGCTCTTTTAGCTCTTCTACATGGCTTTCATCAGTTTTAAGCTTTTCTAGCTCAGCTTTTGCGCTATTTAGCTCTTTAAAAATACTAGCAAAATCAGCCTTATTTTTAGCAAAGTTTTTCTCATCCACCAAAGCATCAACTAAGCCTAAAAGTGCGCTGTTTTCAAACTCGCCACTCTCTTTTGCTCCCAAAAAGCGAACAAAAGAAGCACAAGCTGAACTTAGATTTTTCTTTGAGATTGACTGAGAGTTTAGAAAATATCTTGCTGAGTTTTGTTTTAGCACCTTAAAAACATTTGGACTCTCATCGCTAATATCATCAAGCCCTAGCGTGCAAAAAGCATCTACTTCTACAACCTGAGCTATCGCCTCACTAAGCCCAAAGGCTGAGAGCAAAGCCTTCATAAGCACGCTTTTTCCAGCACCGCTTACGCCTGTAAAGACATTTAGCCCCTCGCCAAAACTAAGCTCGCAAGACTCAAAGCTAAGATGATTTTTGATAAAAAGCCTACTTATCACTGATGCCCCCAACGCAATTTTTCTTTTAAAATCTTAAAATAATCTCTGTTTTTGCGGTGAATTAGCGTGATTTGCTCTTTGCTAGCTCTTATTTTTACGCCACAAAAGCCACTTAAATCTAAGTGGTCTTGTCCGTCCATCATTACAATTACATCGTCTTTTGAGCGAAATTCTATTTCGTGTTCGTCGCCTAAAATCATCGGTCGCTGTGAAAAAGAATGCGAACAAATTGGCGTTAGGCTAAAAGCTTTTACGCTAGGATGAAGTATCGCTCCGCCTGCGCTTAGATTATAGGCTGTTGAGCCCATTGGACTTGCTACTATCACACCATCGCCATAGTATGAATTAAAGCAAAAATCGTCCAAAAAAGCATCAATATGCGCCGTGCTAGTGGGATTTTTGCGCAAGATTGCAATATCGTTAAAGGCTAGTTTGCGTTTTTGAGTTTTGCCACTCTCATCCAAAAAATCAGCCTCTAAAAGCTTTATGCGCTGGGCTACAAACTCGCCTGAGATGATTTCTTTTAGCGCAGTTTCGCACTCGCACAGCAGCGCATCAGTCAAAAAACCAAGATGTCCTGTGTGCACACCAAAAACACAAGCCCCATAACGCACAAAACGCCTGCAAGCACCGATATAATTGCCATCTCCGCCAAGGCTTAGCACAAATTTCGTGCGAGAAAAAATCTCATCTAGGCTTAGTCCATCGCTTCGCCCAAGTATCCCTGCGCTATGCGTTTGAAGCAGCATTTCTAAGCCAAGTTTGTTTAACACGGCTTGTAAGTTTTTGATATTGTCTTTTTGGGCGTTTGCGTCTCTTGTGGTTACAAAAACAGCTGATATTGAACTAAAATCTATTTCATTCATTTTGAGATTATACAAAAAATAATTAAATTATAAAAATTTATTCTAGAATTCCTTATTTTAGTGCTAGGAATTCTAGATTTGTCCCTAGAAATTCTAAATAGGAATTCTAGATTTTTTCAGGAATTTTAAATTTATCCCTAGGAATTCTAGAATTTCTGGAATTCTAGATTTGCCCCAGAAATTCTAGAATTCTCTAAAAAATTCGCCACTGGCTCGCTAAGATAAAACCTTATTAACCCCAAGTTCTACGCAAATGTAAAAAATCTCTTTACCACTGGCAAACTAAACAATCCTTTTCATTAAATTCATTATTTTTTGGAATTCCAAAATTTATCACCTTTTTTTCTAGCTTTTTAAAGCCCCACCACGCTACAAATAGTAGCATCCAAGTGATGATCCAAACGATGATAAAGCCAGCAAATCCTACAAAAATGCCAAATACACTAAAGCACAAAAGCATGCTTACAGTATATATCCAAAACGCCCATAAAAACAGCGAACTCCCACTTAGCCTAGCAAGCTCGACGTGTATTCTATAGCCACAAATCGCCACGATTAGAGCGATCATAGGGCCAAACAAAAGCATAGTGCCCAAGCCCGACATGATCGCTGGCATAAGGAGAATAATACCCAAAATGGGCGCTAGCATATAAACGAAAAAAAGACCCAAAAAGTTAATGATTACAGCGATAATGTAATTTTTAAATAAGCTTTTGCTCGCTGCTGCCTTTCTAACTGAGTAAATCGCCATTGAATATAGCACAAGTCCCACAATAGCAATGATTTGCCCGATATGCCCGATATCTTGAATAAAGTTAAAATTTTGCCCGATATATAGAATAAAGCTAAAAATTAGAAGCCCAATCCCCCAAAGCGCCATTGTCCTAGCTGAGCTAATGCTATCAGCTGATAAAATACTGCTTACATTTACATTTTCAGCGATTATATAAATAGACTTTGCCACTCTCTTATCAAAGCTTACAAACTCCACCTGAGAACCAGTTAGCACAGCCAAGTCTTTACCATCTAAATTTATAACATCGTTTTTATCATATTCATAGCGTTTGCCATCATCTCCGCTTATAAGCTGGGGGCTTAGAATTTTACCTTGTATCTTTTATCCTTTTTGTAATTTTAGTTATAAATTTGCTCTAAAACTTTTATTATTTTTTCGCTTTCTTTAAAGCCCTGTTCGTTTTCTAGTTTTGAGTTAAAATCAATCAGGGCAAGCCAGCTAGCCTTGTTTTATTAAAAACAAAACCATCGTTTTTATGTCCAAAGACTTTGCGATATCTAGCGCAAAAACAAACCTGAGCTACATCTCATCTCATGCTTTGCTAAAAAAATCTAGAATTCCTAGCTCTTTTTTGCCTTAGCAAAGGCCTTAGCTAAATCAGCTATTAGATCCTCCCCGTCCTCACAGCCAATAGCTAGGCGAAGTAGATTATCCTTTATGCCGATTTTTGCCCTTAGCTGCTCGCCGTAGCTTGCGTGGCTCATCGTAGCTGGATGACAAATAAGGCTCTCAACCCCACCAAGAGATGAAGCTATATCAAAAAGCTCTAGCGAGCTAGCAAAACGCTCATAACAGTATTTTTCACTCATCTCAAAGCTAAGCACCGCACCCAAACAGCCCCCAGCTTGCACCTCATGCACAGCCCTTTCATGCTCGCTAGCGCCGCCGGCAAAATAGAGTTTTTCTACTGCCTCATGGCTTTTAAGGAATTCTAGAATTTTCTTTGTATTAGCAATTTGCGCATCAAAGCGCAGTTTCATGGTCTTTAAGCCGCGCAGCATAAGATAGCTATCAAAAGGCGCAAGGGCAATGCCTAGCGTGTTTTTTAATGAGCCAAGCTTTGCGCCAAGGGCTTTGTCATTTGTACACACCACGCCACCAAGAGAGTCGCCATGCCCACCTATAAACTTCGTAGCACTATGAAGCTCCACATCCACCCCAAGAGCCAAAGGACTTTGAAAAAGTGGCATAAAGGTATTATCAGCTATGACTATTGCGTTATTTGCGTGAGCTAGGGCTACGATTTTTTTGATATCGGTTATGTTTAAAAGCGGATTTGATGGCGTCTCAATGTATATCGCACCCACATCAGAGCTAAGGCTTTCAAGACTTTCTAAATCGCTTCTTAGTTCGTATTTTATCCCCATATTTTCCATAATTTGCTTAGCGTAGCGAAAAGTCCCGCCATAGATATTTTCACAAAACAGCACCTTTTGCCCTGTTTTTAAAAGGCTTAAAGCCAAGGTAATCGCTCCCATGCCACTAGCTGTTGCGTGAGCGTAGCTTGTGCCAAAGACAGCGCAAATGCTGTCCTCAAAGGCTTTTGTAGTAGGATTTTTGCCACGCTGATACTCAAACTCGCCAGGCTTATTTATCTCATCCTGGGCGTAAGTGCTAGCTAGAAAAATCGGTGTAGTTATCGCAGAATATGGATTTTGCTTAGTGTGAACTGCTTTTATCAGCTTGGTTTGAATTTTCATTTTTATCCTTTATATAAAGCTCTCGCCTGCTATGAAGTTTATTATCTTCATATCATTTGAAGCAAAAAAGCTAGTCTTTGGACCATCAAAAAGCACCTTGCCTTGTTCTAATAGCACGATTTTATCAGCGCAGCTTTTAGCAAATTCTAGATTGTGAGTTACTAAAATTATGCTTTTATTTTCTTTTGAGAGTGCTTCAATCACCTTTAAAACCTCATTTGTAAGGCTAGGATCAAGTGCGGTAGTAGGCTCATCAAGCAGCAAAAAATCAGGCTCAAATGCTAAAGCCCTTGCTATTGCCACTCTTTGGGCTTGACCGCCTGAGAGCATTGCTGGATAGTGCTTTGCGTATTCTTTTAGCCCTACTTTTTCTAGCAAGGCAAGCGCAAGCTCATCTGCTTTGCTAGCAGGGATTTTTTTTACTAGGCGCAAGGGTTTTGTGATGTTCTCTTTAGCTGTTAAATGCGCAAAAAGATTAAAATGCTGAAAAACCATAGTAGTATGCGCTCTAATAGCCCTAATCTTTGTGCTATCAATTTTTTTGCTAAAATCAATGCTATGCTCTTTTATGCTAAGCTTGCCACTTTGAGGAATCTCAAGTAGGTTTAGTGAGCGAAGCAAGGTGCTTTTGCCGCTACCAGAATGACCTAAAATCGCAGTCGTCTCTCCACTCTCAAACTCTAAATTAAGATTATCAAAAATAAGTTTAGCACCAAAGCTTTTGCGCAAATTCTCTACTTTTATACTCATGATTCTACCTTTAAATGCACATTTGCCCTGCGTTCTAAAATCACTTGAATACCGCTTAAAACCGTGCAGATTACTAGGTAAATAAGGGCAACTTCTACATAAAGCAAAAGTGGTTCGTAAGTGCGAGCAGCTATGCGCTGGGCTACCATAAACATATCAACCATGGTAATTGAGGCTGCTAACGAGGTGTCTTTAACAAGTGCTATGAAGCTATTTGAAAGTGGCGGTATAGCTATGCGAAAAGCCTGAGGGGCAACAATGTGAAAGAAAATCTGCGCACTACTCATGTTTAGACTAGCGGCTGCTTCTACCTGTCCTTTTGGCACGGCTAAAATCGCAGCTCTCACGCTCTCGCTAGCATACGCACCTACATTTAGGCTAAAAGCTATTGTCGCACACGCCCACACATCAAGGGTAACGCCCACGCTAGGCAAGCCATAAAATACGATAAAAAGCTGAACCAAAAGCGGCGTGCCACGAAAAATCCATACATAAAAGCCAAAAATAAATCTTAAAATAGCGTTATTTGAAAGCCTAGCAAGCGCAGTAATCACCGCAATGCCAACACCAAAAATAAAAGAAATCACAGCTAAGGGGATACTTACTTTAATCGCTGCTAAAAGCAAGGGTGGCAAAGAGCTAAAAAATAATTCCATTTTTGACCTTTATTTGTGAAAATCCTAGGGAATTCTAGAATTTTTAAGCTTAAAATTTAGAATTCCCTAGGATTGCTAGAGCGATTTTAGCAAAATTTAGAATTCCCTAGAAATTCCCTAGAATAAAATTTTGAATTCCACGGAATTCCTAGGGCAATTTTAACAAAATTTAGAATTCCGTAGAATGAATTCAAAATTCCGTAGAATAAAATCTAAAATTCCATAGAGAATTCCCTAGAATTCCTAGAATAAAATCTAGAATAAAATCTAGAATTCCTTAAGAAATTCTTATTTTGAAATATCCTTGCCAAAGTATTTTTGGCTGATTTTTGCGATGGTGCCGTCTTTAAATAGCTCATCAAGCGCAGCATTTATAGCAGATAGTAGCTCAGTATTTCCCTTTGCTACGATTGCGGCTGAGAGCATTGGCTCCTCGCCTTTAAAAGCGATTTTCAAAGGCACTTTTTTATTTTTTATAAAGTCATAAAAAGTAACATCATCGTTCATAAGTAGCTCAGCCCTGCCTGCAAGAACTAGCTCAACTGCTTGGCTAAAGCCACCAACAGTTTGCACCTGAGCTCCCCACTCGCTTAAAGTAGTGCCATATACGCTAGTTGCGCTGCTTGCGCCCTTTTTACCTTTTACATCGTCTTTGCTTTTGATGCTATTATTGTCCTCTTTTACCACCACAGCTGGATAAACAGCTGTATAAGGCGTGCTAAAATCGTATTTTTTCTTACGCTCATCTTTTATTGTTACTTGATTAAACATTGCATCACTTTTACCAGCATCAAAGCTTGCTAGCAAGGCATCCCACGGAGCCTCCACAAACTCAGCTTTTACGCCGATTTTTTCTGCCACAGCTCTTGCGATTTCTACATCATATCCTACCAAAGCATTGCTCTCATCGTGGTAAGAATACGGCTTATACACGCCCTCAGTGGCTATTTTAATTACACCAGCTTTTTTTATCTCATCTAAGCTAGCTGCGCTAAGTGCTGTAAGAGCAGCAAAAGAAAGTGCTAAAAACTTTTTCATTTTTCATCCTTTAAAATTTGTTTATGAAATTATAAAATTCTTTTCATAATATTTAGTAAATATATATAATTTATTTTAAAAGATTATTATTTAAGCTTTTAAAATATTTATAGAATTACTATATTTTATTTTTTAGCAAAAAATTTTATTGGGAATTCTAAATTTAAAAATAGTTAAAAGATTAAAAAATGTAAGCAAGGAATTCTAGAATTCCTAAAAAACCAGAATTCCCAAAGAATTCTAGAATTTCTGAAAAAACTAGAATTTCTAAAAAAATCTAGAATTCCTAAGAATTCTAGAATTCCCAAAGAATTATTTCATAGACAAAAAGCTATTTAGTGCTGAAATATACGCTTTTGCAGTAGCTAGCATGGTATCTACATCAAGTCCATGCCCTATCATCGTGCGCTCGCCAAATTTTACCTTTACATCTACCTTAGCAAGTGCGTCTTTGCCCTGAGATACTGCGCGAACTTTGTAGTCTTTTAGCTCGCCCTCATGTCCGCTGATTCTATCAATTACCTTAAAAATAGCGTCCGCTGAACCATTGCCAAGCGATGCTTCTTCTTTAAGCTCATTTTCGTGAAGTATAGTAATAGCAGCGCTTGTATGCCCATCTTTGCTAGCTTGGACGCTCAATTTTTCAATGCTGTAAATCTGCTCAACCTTAGCAATCTCGCTATTTATAAGAGCTCTTAAATCCTCATCAAAAATCTCTTTTTTCATATCGCAAAGTGCTTTAAAATCAGCAAAAGCTTTATCTAGCTCATCATTTTCAAGCTCAAAGCCAAGCTCTTTTAATCTATCTTTAAAAGCATGTCTACCGCTGTGCTTGCCAAGCACTAGATTTGTCTTAGCAGCGCCTATGCTCTCAGCGCTTATTATTTCATAAGTTTGAGCGCATTTTAGCATGCCATCTTGGTGAATTCCGCTCTCATGCGCAAAGGCGTTTTTGCCTACTATTGCTTTATTTGGTTGTGGCTCAATGCCTGTTATGCTAGCAACAAGCCTACTTGTAGGATAAATCTCTTTTGTAACAATATCTGTGTATAAATCGCCAAAAATATCTTTTCTAGTATTTATTACCATTACAATCTCTTCAAGCGCAGCATTTCCGGCTCTTTCTCCAAGTCCGTTTATGGTACACTCCACCTGCCTAGCACCAGCTCTTACGCACTCTAATGTATTTGCCACCGCAAGACCTAGGTCGTTGTGATTGTGAGCCGAAATTATCGCCCTATCGCCTACAAAATCCACTAGTGCCTTTGTGCGAGTATAAAGCTCGCCAGGCAAGCGAAAGCCCACAGTATCAGGCAAGTTTATGGTGCTTGCCCCTGCTGATATTACAGCATCGCTCATTTCTTTTAAAAACTCTATATCGCTACGCCCAGCATCTTCAAAGCTAAACTCCACATCATCAACAAAAGTCCTAGCGTATTTTACAGCTTCAACTGCTCTTTTAAGCACTTCATCGCTTTTCATTTTTAGCTTATGTTCCATGTGAATAGGGCTTGTGGCTATGAAGGTATGAATGCGCCTATTTTTTGCGGGTGCTATTGCCTTGCCAGCAGCCTCTATATCACGCTCTATCGCCCTTGCAAGGCTAGCTACTTTTATGGTATGAACCTCGCTAGCAATCTGCTTAATCGCATCAAAATCCCCTGGACTAGCAGCCGCAAAGCCACTTTCTATAATATCAACACCAAGGCGTTCTAGTTGGAGTGCGATTTGAATTTTCTCTTCTGTATTCATGCTTGCGCCAGGGCTTTGTTCGCCATCACGCAAAGTGGTATCAAAAATAATGATTTTATTTTTATCCATTTTCCTCTCCTTTAATAATAAAATTTATTGATTAGTATAATTTACTTAGTTAAATATCATTTTAACATGCTTTGCTTTCTTTTAGGTTTATATGCTTAGCAAAAAACCTAGCCCACACCCCACGAACTATGCCATAAAGCACATAAAGACTAAGGCAGATCGCACTTGCTTCAAGCGGATAAATGTAGATTAAGGACAAAATAAGCAAAAGTGCGATTAAAAAGCGGATGAAATTTGCTCTTTCGTAGTTTATTTTTTTAAAGCTAGGAAATCTCACATTTGAGACCATTAGCACGCTAAAAACAGCTGCTGCCCCTAAAAGCACATACTCATAGCCTTTAAAAATCTCGTATTTGTCCCAAAGTCCTATCCAAAGTGCCAAAAGCACAGCAGCAGTAGGTATCGGTAAGCCAATAAACACATTTGGCTCGCTAGCACCGCTCATTACATTAAACCTAGCAAGGCGAACGCCACCAAAAATCACAAACAGAGCAGTTATCAGCACGCCAAAGCGTCCAAAATTCTGCCCCACGCTAAAATAAAATAACATAGCAGGTGCCACGCCAAAAGCTACTATATCAGCAAGGCTGTCAAACTCCACGCCAAACTTTGAAGTAGTATTTGTAAGGCGTGCCACCCTGCCATCAAGCCCATCAAAAACAAGCGAAAGCACGATATAAATGATAGCCAAACTAAAATCGCCCTTAATAGATGAGAGCATGCTAAGCACACCTAGAAAAATGCTAGCAGCGGTAAAAAGATTTGGCAAAATATAAATTAGCTTTAATTTTTCGTTCATTTTCTTTTAGTGCCTTCTATCTCTAAAATGAGGTCTAAAATGCCTGTAGTGGCGATGCCTAAAATACGGACGCCTCTCAATAAAAATGCCGATACTAGGCGATGAATAAAACCCACCATAATACCACGGATCGCCAAAAGCCATGTTATTTTCTATGCTTCTAATCTCACGCTCTTTTAAATAGGCTTCATATTCAGCAGGCGAAGTCGGCGATATTAGCTCGCCTGTTTCTTTACAAACTATCTCATCATTTTGCTCATCATTTTGTGCTGGCGTATAATACTCACACTGCGGCGGCAGCCAGTAAATCTTGCCATTATGCTCAGCTCTTACAAAATGCCCTCTGCTAGCACAAGCGCAAAATAAAAAAGCAAAAAAAAGCAAAAAAACTACATTTTTCATACACTGCCTTTAAACTAGAATTCCTAGGAATTCTAAAATTCATTCTAGGGAATTCTAAATTCATGGAATTCCAAATTCATGGAATTCCAAATTCACGGAATTCCAAATTCTAGGAATTCCAAATTCACGGAATTCCTAGAATTTTAGCATTAAGAATTCTAGAATTCTACTCCGCACTATCTTCTTTTGCGTCCTTTTTAGCTTGTTCTATATCGCTATTTTCACTCTCTTCTTCGCAAAGGCGAGTTGGCATATTATTTGCTATTTCATAGTCTTTGATGATTTGTCTAACCTTAGCACCCTCTATGGTCTCAGTCTCATACAAAGCCTTTACCATATTTTCAATAGCCCCTTTGTAGCTCTCAAGCGTAGAGACCACAGCCGCAAAACGCTCTGCCAAAAAGTTTTTGGTAAAATCATCAAGCTTTTTAGCCATATCATCGCTATAGTCTTTTAGAGTTTGTCCGCCGTTTAAGAATACATTGCGCTGTTTTTCAAGCACCATGAGCCCTGCTACATCGCTCATTCCATACATGCCGACCATGGCTTTGATTATATCAGTAGCACGTTCTAAGTCATTGCTAGCTCCCGTGCTAATCTCGCCTATAAACACATGTTCAGCCGCACGCCCACCAAGCAATACATCGATTTTTGCGATAAGCTCATGCTTTTGCATCAAAAATTTATTTTCCTCAGGCGCATTTAGCGTATATCCAAGTGCTGCAAGTCCTCTTGGTATAACTGAGACTTTAGTAACCTTATCAGCGCCCTTTGTAGTCTCAGCAATTAGCGCATGCCCACACTCGTGGTAAGTAACGATTTTTTTCTCTTTTGGATTTATACGGCGTGATTTTTTCTCTAAGCCAGCTATCGCGCGCTCCACAGCTTCAACCAAGTCTTGCTGTTCTATGCTAGCCTTACCAGCCCTGCCAGCTAGCAAGGCAGCTTCATTTATGATATTTGCAAGGTCAGCCCCAGCAAGCCCAGCTGTAAGCCTGCCTATCTCATCCATATCCACGCTTTTATTTAGTTTAACTTCTTTGCTATGAACTTTTAGGATATCCACACGACCTTTGAAATCAGGCTTATCAACTAGCACTTGCCTATCAAAGCGTCCTGGACGCAAAAGTGCAGCATCAAGCACTTCAGGGCGGTTTGTAGCAGCTAGCACGATAACAGGACTTTTATCACTATCAAAGCCGTCCATTTCGGCTAGAAGCTGATTTAGCGTCTGCTCTCTTTCATCATTTCCACCCATCATGGCACCAGCCGCGCGACTTTTTCCTATTGCGTCAATTTCGTCAATAAACACTATCGCAGGGGCTTCTTTTTTTGCTTTTTCAAAAAGATCACGCACACGGCTTGCACCCACGCCCACAAACATCTCAATAAAGCTTGAGCCAGAAACTGAGAAAAACGGCACATCAGCCTCTCCAGCCACAGCCTTTGCTAGCAGCGTCTTACCAGTGCCAGGAGGTCCTACTAAAAGCACACCTTTTGGTATTTTAGCACCAAGGGTAATGTAGCGCTCTGGATTTTTTAGAAAATCAACGATTTCTTTTACTTCTTCTTTGCTCTCTTCAACACCTGCTACATCATCAAACTTCACCTTTGGACGCTCTGAGTTTATAAGCCCTTTAGTACTTCCCATGCCAAGAATTCCAGAACCAAGGTTTTTTTGCATGCGACCTGCTAAGAACATCCAAATCGCAAAGAAAATAAATACAGGTATCACCCAAGAAAATAGTATATCGCTAAACCAATTACTCTCAGAATACGCTGAATACGGCACTCCAGCCTCTTCAAGCGTAGGGATTAGAGTATTATCTCCAGCTACTTTTCTAGTGCTGTATACCACGCCAGATGCGCTAGTGGCTTTTATGGTGGTTTGGGCGATTGCTACATTTGTGATTTCTTTGTTTTTTATCATTTGTTTTAGCTGCGAGTAGCTCACATTTGCTGAGCCTTGTTCGCCACCAAAGCCCCCTAAACCACCATCGCTAAATGAGCGAAAAAACAGCACGATAATTATCGCAAAAATCGCAAAAGTAAAGATTGGATTGCGGTTAAATGGATTGTTACCACCTTTGTTTTGTCCGTTGTTCATTTGATTATTCATTTGTGGATTATTCATTTTTTGTCCTAAATTTTTTTGTTATTTTGCTATTTTTTGGTAAATAAAACTTTCCCATTCATTTTTGCTAATGTTTTTAATCAGCTCTAATTCGCTAAACTCAGCCAAAATTCTCTCTTTATAGCGATCTAGAATTCCTGATAGCACCAAGTAGCCACCTTCATTTAGCTTTGCTTTTAGCTCAGGTGAGAGCATAAAAATCACATCAGCAATTATATTAGCACAAATTACATCATATTTACCACTGGCCTTATCAATGCTACCTAGCAAAACTTCTTTTAGCTCTACATTATTTTTGCTAGCATTTGCAAGGCAGCTTTCTACTGCTTGACTCTCAGTATCACAGCTACTTACTTCAAAAGCAAGTTTAGCTAGCGCAATGCTAAGAATTCCACTCCCACAGCCCACATCTAAAGCAGTTTTTAGCTCTTTTTTACCTGCGCAAAACTCGCTGATTAGCTCCAAGCACGAACTAGTGCTCTCATGATGACCTGAGCCAAAAGCAAGGGCTGGGTCAATGATAATATCAATGCTATCTTTACTAGCTTCATGCCAGCTTGGACGGATGTAAAAAGAACCGCATTTTACAGGCTTTATGCTATTTTGATAGTTTGAAATCCAGTCGCTATTATTTTTGATTTGTATTTGTGTAGAAATGGGGATATTTAGAGCCTCAGCTAGACTTTTTATGCCAAGTTCTACAAGCTCCAAATCATCATTTGAGCGCACGATAAAGCCGTTTTCAAGCTCTTCAATCGCTGTAACACCAAGGTCAAAAGCCAGCTCTTTTAAGCTCTGTTCATTTGAGCCTAAAACGCTAAGTTCAAAATATTGTTCTTTCAAAGCTTTGCCAAAGAACGACTACTGAGCAGTTGGCAATACGTCTTCAAGCTTTTCTTTTAAAACTTGTGGCGTAAAAGGCTTAACGATATAGTTATTCACACCAGCTTTTAGGGCTGTGATAACCTCAGCCTTACCACCTTCTGTGGTTACCATGATAATAGGCATATCAATATATTTTTGCTCGGCACGGACTTTTTTTACTAGCTCAAGTCCATTCATCTCAGGCATGTTCCAGTCAGTGATAAGCACATTTATATCACTGTTTGCTTCTAGAATTCCCCAAGCTTCCAAGCCATGCTCAGCTTCTAGAATATCTTTGTGACCAAGTCTTTGAAGCGTGTTTTTAATAATTCTTCTCATAGTAGAGCTATCATCTACGACTAACAGTTTCACGAGCTTTCCTTTGAAAAAATTCTAAATAATCTGCGCATTTTAGCAAAAAAACTTTAAAATATATTAAAAAATTTAAAGAATTCTTGATAAAAATTCCTTTAAACGGCTGTTTTTTGGGTTTGAAAAAATTTCATTTGGGCTTGCATCCTCAGCTACAATGCCCTTATCAAAAAACAGCACTCTGCTTGCAACTTCTCTTGCAAAACCCATTTCATGAGTTACTACTACCATTGTCATACCTGATCTTGCAAGATTTTTCATTACATTTAGCAC
The DNA here is from genome assembly GCA_945873855.1 of uncultured Campylobacter sp. GTDB lineage: Bacteria > Campylobacterota > Campylobacteria > Campylobacterales > Campylobacteraceae > Campylobacter > Campylobacter magnus. The sequence goes on along the minus strand of CAMCEN010000003.1, from coordinate 94,598 downwards.
CTCACCTACCATCTCTGGATCTAGCGCTGATGTAGGCTCATCAAATAGCATAACATCAGGGCTCATAGCAAGCGCACGAACGATTGCTATGCGCTGCTTTTGCCCACCGCTTAAGCTACTTGGATAAGCGCTTATTTTATCAGCAAGTCCTACTTGATTTAGCAGCTCCATTGCTTCTTTTTTTGCTTGTTCTTTTGATTTTTTAAGCAGTTTTATAGGAGCTATGCAGAGATTTTCAAGCACGCTTAAATGCTCAAAGAGATTAAAATGCTGAAAAACCATTCCCATTTTTTGGCGGTGTTTATTTACATCACTTTTTTGGGCGCAAAGCTCATTTCCCTCAAAGATAATTTTGCCAGAACTAGGTACTTCAAGCAGGTTTAAAGTGCGTAAAAAAGTGCTTTTGCCAGAGCCTGATGCCCCAATTATCACCACTACTTCGCCTTTTTTGATTTCAAGGTTTATGCCTTTTAGCACCTCGTGGTCGCCAAAGCTTTTGTGAAGATCTTGAATTTTTAAAAGTACTTTAGTGTCCACGGCGGTGTAATCTCCTTTCTAGCTTTTTTACAAAATAGCTAAGAATCATTACTAGCACAAAGTAAATTAACGCCACAGCAATAAGTGGCATAAAGGCTGAAAATGTCCTACCACGGATGATATCACCAGCTCGTGTAAGGTCAGTAATTGCCACATATCCAGCAATTGAAGTTTCTTTTAAAAGCACGATAAACTCATTTGCTAAAGCTGGCAAGCAGTTTTTAAAAGCTTGTGGAAAAATAATCAAGGTCATAGTAGAAACATAGCTAAAACCAAGACTTCGTCCTGCTTCATACTGACCTTTATCTACTGAGATTATCCCGCCTCTAAAAATCTCAGCCACATAAGCCCCTGAGTTTATCCCAAAGGCTAAAATAGCAATAAGAGTAGCGTTTGTGGAACTAGCAAAAATTATATAATACATAATCATCAGTTGAACCACCATAGGTGTGCCACGGATAACTGCCAAATACGCCCCAAAAATAGCGTTAAAGAAGCTTAAAATGTGCTTTTTAAACCCTGTCATCTCAGAAATATGCATATCATAAGTAGCTCTAACTACCGAGATAACAAAGCCTATCGCAAGTCCCAAAATCCCAGCAAAAAGCGTGATAATAAGTGTTTGTTTAAGACCACTTATTATCAGTAAGTATCTATCGCCCTCAATGAAGTTTAAAACAAACGCAGACCTAATATCCTCAAACCAAGCTAGCAAAACATCCCCTTTAGCTTTTAAAAAGAGCTATTTTATTTTATATATTTTTTTTGAATCGCATCTATTGTACCGTCACTTTTTAGCTTTGATATAATAGAGTTTATCTTTTTAAGCAGTTCTTCTTTTTCTTTGCTAACGATGATTGCGTATTCTTCTTCTATATACTCAGTGGCTAGGATTTGTAAGCCACGATTTGAAGCTACAAAGCTTTTTGCTGGCTGTTCATCTATGATAACGCAGTCGATTTTGCCAGCGATGAGAGCAGCCACAGCATCGGCTCCATTGTGGTATTCTTGTAAGGTGGCTTTTGTTTTTTTGTTTTCTATATCATCGCCAAAATAAATCGCTCCGGTTGTTGAGAGCTGAACGCCCACGCTATAAGCATTATCTCCATAAAGATCATCTACTTTTTTGATAGAACTATCATCTTTTACGATGATTGCTTGTTTGCTTTTTGCATAAGAATCGCTAAAGTTTATGCTTTTTTTACGCTCATCAGTTACAGTAAAGCCTGAAATTCCAATATCTGCTTTATTGCTAGCCACAGCAGCGATGATAGAGTCAAATGGCATATTTTGGATATCTAGTTTTAGATTTAGCTCTTTTGCGATTTGTTTTGCTATTTCTATATCAATACCTGCATAATCTCCATTTTCAATATACTCATATGGAGGGAAGTTTGCGTTTGTAGCCACTCTTAGAGTATCTTTTTCATTGCTTGTGCAAGCAGATAAAAACAAAGCCACAAAAAGCCCTAAGCCTAAAAGAATTTTTCTCATTTTACGTCCTTTTTTTAATTTTCTAGCTATTTTAGCATATTTTGGCAACTATTTAGTCATTTTAAAAGCAGTTTTTAAATCCAGCGTGCCTTCATAATAAGCCTTGCCTACAATAACTCCAGCTATGCTAGGGAATTCTAGAATTCTCTCAATATCGCTTATATCACGCACACCGCCACTTGCTATGGTAGCAATCCCACTAGCTCTTGCTATTTCATCTGTTAGCTCTGCATTTATCCCACTTAGCGTGCCATCTTTGCTAATATCAGTTGTAATTATAGCTGATACTCCAGCATTTGCATAGAGCTTAGCAAGCTCGCTGCCTTTTACCTTGCTTACCTCTACCCAGCCCTCGACTGCTACCATACCATTATTTACATCTATGCCAACTACGATTTCGTATTTGCTAGCCATTTGCTTAGTAAACTCAGGGTCTTTTAGAGCAACTGAGCCTAAAATCACACGCTTTGCCCCAGCATTTAGATAGTCCTTTATACGCTCTTCATTGCGAATTCCACCGCCGATTTCTATTTTTAGTTTAGTGCTTTTAGCGATTTTTTCAACTACATTAAAGCTTATCGCCTCGCCTGCTATAGCGCCATCAAGGTCTACTATGTGTAAATAACTAGCGCCCAAATCCTCAAAAGCTTTTGCAAGCTCGCTAGGCTCGTTTGAGTAGATTTTTGCACTGTTCATATCGCCTTTATACAATCTTACAGCACAGCCGTTTTTTAGATCAATTGCTGGGATTATTTCCATTTTATAGCTCCACAAAATTTTTTAGTATTTTTAAGCCTACATTATGCGATTTTTCAGGGTGAGGCTGAAAGGCATAAATATTTTTGCTCTGCACTGCTGAGATAAAATCATAGCCGTAGTTTGTAGTAGCTAGCACAAGACTTTCATCGCAGATTACATGGTAGCTGTGGACAAAATAAAAATACTCGCTTTTTTTAAGCCCTGCATTTAGAGCGCTTTGCTTACAAAACTCGCAGGTATTCCAGCCCATGTGCGGGATTTTTAAAGGTTCGTTAAATTTGCTCTCATCAAACTTCACAACCTCTCCATCTAGAATTCCCAGCCCCTCATGCTCACCAAACTCATAGCCTTTTTTAAAAAGCAAATGCAGTCCCAAGCACACGCCTAAAAGTGGCTTATTAGAGCTAGCAAAGTCTTTAACAGCTTTGTCCATGCCAGTTTTTTTAAGCCTATCCATCGCATCCCCGTAAGCTCCCACACCTGGCAAAATCACTTTATCATAGTTTTTTAGCTCTTTTGGCTCACTCTCAAGCCTAGAGCTAGCACCTATAAAACTAAGTGCATTTTGGACGCTATGAATATTTCCTAGACCATAATCAACTATTGCTATTTTCATCACTTTTTCCTATTTTATCCTGCTTTTTTACTCATATACAAATACACGCTAAGTGCTATTAAAAGTAGCGAAACACCACTTATTAGCCACACAGCGTAAATTATCTGCTCTGGGCTAGTTATAGCAAACTTAAATACAAGCATAAGCGCTTCAATAGCAAGGGCGATGATAATAGATGAGAGAAATCGCACCATAGTGCGAGATACGCCGCTATTTTCTTTAGCACTTTTACCAAGCACCTCTTCATCAAAAATCGCCTTTACTAGATCAAAAAGCGCAAGGGCTAAGGTAAGAATAATCGTGCTCTCAAACATATCAGCTACATTTAGCGCACCAAATGGAGCCCAGATAATGCTTTTAATGCCAAGGACAAAAAGCACAGCTGTAATAGCAAAAAGTGCTAGTGAAATAAGAGCATAAACAAACCTAGAAAAGCTCTCAAAGCCAAAATCAAGCCTGCCAGGTGGAATTAGCTTTAAAATATCATTTAGTGAAATATCTACACAAACTATATATAGCAAAGTTCCTTTTTCATCATAAACAGGCTCACTAGCTGATACACAAAGCTCACCAGTTAAGCTACTTGGATAAGGATCACTTAGCACGCATCTGCGCTCTTTTACAGCTCTGTAAAAATACGCCTTATTGCTTCTATTTTCTCCTGCGCCTATGCGCCTGCTCTCATCTAGGCTGATATTGTTTTCTATTTGCACACCATCAGGAGCAAGGATGTAAAAAGCATCAAAGTTTTCTACTTCATGTGCTATTTTATCAAGCCCAGATTTTATGATATCTAAATTTATCATCGGCAAGCGATTTGGTATATTTCTCTCAAAAAGATAGGCTAGATATGCCCTTGCGTTATATCTAATCCTAGCAAAGCGTCTAATATCTTGAATTAACAATTTTATCCTTTATTATTGTGATTAAACTCAGGCACAATCTCTTTTAAAATCTCTACAATTTGTTCAGGTTTTGCTTCTAAAAGCTTTTTTATTTGCCCATCTAGAATTCCCAGATCCACAGCCTCAGAGTGCGTTACAAAAATGCTCTCAAACTTCGTTTGCTTGTCATTTTCATCCACAAGTAGCTCTTCGTATAGCTTCTCACCAGGTCTAAGGCCCACATACTCAATTCCTAGCTCTTCTTTTCCGCTTAAAAGAAGCATTTTTTGGGCTAGATCAGCGATTTTTACAGGCTTGCCCATATCAAGCACAAAAAGCTCTCCACCCCTAGCTATGCTAGCAGCTTGAAGCACAAGCTGACAGGCCTCGCTTACAAGCATGAAGTAGCGTGTGATATCAGGATGCGTTACGCTTAGAGGCTTATTAGCAGCAATTTGAGCTTTAAACTTTGGTATAACTGAACCAGAGCTTCCAAGCACATTGCCAAAGCGCACCGCAACTACATCGGTTCTCTCATCGCCTGAGTTTAGCGCATAAAGCTCGCAAACTCGCTTGCTAGCCCCCATTACATTTGTAGGGCGCACGGCTTTATCAGTAGAGATTAGCACCATTCTTAAAGCGGCGTATTTTTTGGCAAGATCTACTACATTTTTTGTGCCTAGGATGTTGTTTCGCACGGCTTCTTTTGGATTAAACTCGCAAAGTGGCACATGTTTATAAGCAGCTGCGTGTAGCACGATTTGTGGGCGGTAGCGGTTAAATACTCGCTCCAAGCTCTCAAGCTGCGTTACATTAACAAGGGCTAGTTTACACCTTTCATTAGCCCCAAGTGCTTCATTTATCGCATAGAGATTATACTCACTATGCTCTACTAAAACGAGCTGTTTTGCGCCAAAAGCAAGGCAAAGCCTACTAAGCTCAGAGCCAATAGTCCCGCCAGCTCCAGTAATCATCACAACCTTACCGCCTATAAACTCTTTTATAACGCTACTATCAAGGTCTTTTGGCTTTCTTGCTAGCAGGTCTTCTATGCTTATGTCTTTGATATTTGCATCATCACCAAGTAGCGAAAAAAGCTTGATTTTTTTGTATCCATACTCGTTTAGCTTTGAGTGTAGCGCATCTAGCTCTGCTGGACTTAGCTTTTTGCTGATTATTGCTGTTGTTATGCCCTCGGCTGGGTATTTTTTTAGCTCGTCCATAGAAGCTACCAAAAAATCCCCACAAGTAGTGCCAATGCTGTCTTTTCTAGGATCTACGATGTATTGTGGATAGTAGCTTGCATAGCCACTAGCAAAGCCTTTTAGAAGTTGTAGAGTTTTATTTGTAGCTCCGATTATCACGCAGGGCTCGCCAGCACTTGGCTTGCGAAAGTCAAGTAGCACACGCTTTGATATGCGCAAAACACCCATTAAAAGCAGTGAGATTAACGCATATATAAGGATCACACTGCGAGGAAAAGGCTCAAAAAAATCATAAAAAATAAAGAAAATGCCAGTAAAAATAAGCGCACAAAGAGCCGAGTTTATAAGCATTTTTCTAGCTTCTCTAAGCCCAAAAAAACGCCAAGGAACCTTATAAAGCCCAGATTTGTAAGCAAAAATAAGCTCTAAAATCAGCATAATAAACGCAAACTTAATCATGCCTGAAATAAAAATATAAGGAATATCTCCAGAAAATCTAAGCAAAAAGGCAAAATACGCACTTGATAAAAATATCAAAATATCGCTAAAAACAAAAAATATCGTTCTTTTGGTTTTTGTAGCTTTTATCATTTTTTATCCATTTTTTTAGGTTTTGACGGAATTTTAGAATTCCTAAATAAATTCTAGCTAGAAATTCTAGAATTCCTAAAGTAAAATTCTAGAATTCCTAAATAAATTCTAGAATTCCTAAATAAAATCTAGAATTCCTAAATAAAATTTAGAATTCCTACGGAATTTCTAGCTAGGAATTTTAGAATTCCTAAAGAAATTTTAGAATTCCTAAGTAAATTCTAGAATTCCTACGGAATTCCAGCTAGGGAATTCTAGTTTTTTAGACTTAAAGTGCGCTTTTTACGATGCGCGCTACTTTTTCTACTAGCTCATCGCTCATATCAGCCCCACTTGGCAGGCAGATACCACGGCTAAAAAGATCATCGCTAGTGCCGTTAATCACAGCCTTTGCACCCTTAAACACAGGCTGGGCATGCATAGGCTTCCACAGCGGACGGCTTTCAATATTTTCTTTGCTAAGTGCCTCAATCACTTTTAAATGCGCATTTTTTTCTTTAAATGCTAGCGTGGTTAGCCATCTATTTGCGCAGGTATTTTCAAGCTCAGGCATAAAGTGATCCACGCCATCTAAACCGCCCAAAAGCTCTTTATATAGCGCAAAAATCTCTCTTTTTCTTTTCACGCGCTCACTTAAAACCTCCATTTGCCCGCAGCCAATAGCGCCTAAAATATTGCTTAAGCGGTAGTTATAGCCATAGTCTAAATGCTCGTAGTGCAGCAATGGCTCTCTTGCTTGCGTGCTATAATACCTTGCCTTTGAGAGCAGTTTTTCATCATCGCTTACTAGCATTCCGCCGCCGCCACAAGTGATGATTTTATTTCCATTAAAGCTATATGCGCCAAAAACACCAAAAGTGCCAAGTGCTTTGCCTTTATAGCTTGCTCCAAGGGCTTCTGCGGCATCTTCAATTAGCGCAATATTATTCTCATCACAAATCTCGCAGATCTCATCCATTTTAGCAGCTGCGCCGTATAGATGAGTTAGGATTAGGGCTTTTGGCTTTTGCTCGCACTCACGAATAGCTTTTTTTAGCAGCTCTGGGCTTAGATTCCAGCTCTCATCGCAGTCAATTAGCACCATTTTACAGCGTTCATACATTATAGGATTTACACTAGCTGCAAAGGTAAAAGTGCTAGCAAGTACGGTATCTCCGTCTTTTATGCCAAGAGTGCGAAGGGCAAGGTGAAGGGCAGCCGTGCCAGCATTTAGAGCAAGGGCATATTTTGCGCCGCAATACTCTTTAATTTTACTCTCAAAGCCATCCACAAAAGCACCAAGTGGAGCGATATAGTTATCGCTAAAAGCTTGTTCTATGTTTTTTAACTCAGATCCGCCCATATAAGGTGCTGATAAAAAAATTCTTTGCATTTTATATCCTTTCAAAGGACGCATTTTTTAAAGCACGCATTTTAGCACAAAAAGACAAATGTTTAAGTCTAAAATAAAGATATTTTATAAAAATTTTAAAGGAATTCTAGATTGAAAAATGAAAAATAAGAAAAAAGTGGTGGCGAGGGGCGGAATCGAACCGCCGACACAAGGATTTTCAGTCCTTTGCTCTACCGACTGAGCTACCTAGCCACGCAAATAAAAGACTGAAATTATAGCAAGCTTTGCTTAAAATTACTTTAAATTTGCTATTTCTTCTTTAAAAATATCTCCACGCTGAGCGTAGCTTTTAAACTGATCTAGGCTAGCACAGGCTGGACTTAGCAAAGCCACGCCAGAGCCGCTAAAATCAGTATCTATTGCCTTTATGGCCTCTTTTAACTCATAGCAAGCTAGACAAGAAATTCTAGAATTCCTAGCTAGATTTACGATTTTTTCGGTATTTGAGCCTATTGCATATATTTTTGGCTCTTGCTTTAGAGCCGATAGTGCTTCAAAAACTGGACTTAAATCCACGCCTTTATCATCGCCTCCTAAGATTATAAAAATCTTCTCATTCTCATAACGACGAATAGCTTGTATGCTAGCATCAATGTTGGTTGCCTTTGTATCATTTACCCACAGCCTGCCACGATTATCACGCAGTTCTTCAAGCTTATTATTTTCTATCACAAAGGTATTTACTCTTTCATAATCAGCTTGCCCTAGCAAGATTTTTTGCACAGCCAAAGCAAAAAGCGCATCCATTAAAAATGGCACTCTAAAAGCGATTTTATCGCACTCTAGCCCAAAAGTATCAGCCAAATCTTGCTCGCTAGAATAAAAATAAATCTTTGCACTAGAATTCCTTACAATCTCACGCTCTTTAAAGCACGCTGGGATGATGGCTATGCATTGCTCGTTCATCATGCTAAGTGGCTTTAGCTTGGCATTTTCATACCCCTTCATATCGCCATGCCAGCTAAGATGATCGGGCGTGATAGGCAAAAGTGCGTATATATCAGGTCTAGCTCGCTTTGTATAATGTATAGTAAAGCTAGAAGTCTCCAAAATCCATAGCCTTGCAGCTCTAGGCAAATCAGCAAGCGCAATGCCCACATTTCCACCCATAAAAGCCCCATGTAAGCGCAGTAAATGCTCACACATTTTAGTAGTAGTGGTTTTGCCATTTGTTCCACTTATCCACACACTCTTTGGCATACCCATATCAAAAAAATAATCATACTCGCTGATTAAATTTCTAGCTTTTAAAATCAGCTCATGACTTGGTGCAAAGCCTGGGCTTGGGATTTCAAGCTGGCTTTTTTCTGCTTTAAAATGCGAGCTTGGCAAAAGCAAATTCCCCCACTCATCGCTAGAAATTCTCTCAAACTTATCATCATAAATCGCCCAGCCACCGCTTCTAGCGATAGCTTTTGTGGTATTTGCGTAGCCAAAAAGTGATTTCATTATTATATAGCCTTTTTAGGAATTCTAGATTTTAGCGGATTTTTAGCAAGATTAGCGCAATGATATTTGCCAAAAGCGCAATCATCCAAAAACGCACAATAATCTTACTCTCGCTCCAACCTTTTATCTCAAAGTGATGATGTAGTGGTGCCATGAGAAAAATGCGTTTTTTGCGTATTTTAAAGCTACCAACTTGAAGTATAACTGAGAGCGTCTCAAGCACGAAAATCACGCCGATTAGCACTAGTAAAATCTCGTTTTTTGTAGCTATACCAAGGTAGCCGATAAACGCACCTATACTAAGGCTTCCACTATCTCCCATAAATACCTGCGCTGGATAGCAGTTATACCACAAAAAGCCAAGCAACGCCCCTATCATCGCACTTACGATGATAACTAGCTCGCCAATTCCAGCAAACTTTGGCAAAAGCAAATATCCGCTATATACAGCATTTCCCATAAAATACGCATAAACCCCAAGTGTGAAAATCGCAAGCACACTAGGCACAGTAGCAAGTCCATCAAGCCCATCAGTGAGATTTACAGCATTTGAGGCTGAGATGATAACAAGAGTCCAAAACAGCAAACTAAAATAGCTAAAATCAAAAAGCGAGTTTTTCAAAAGTGGCAAATAAAACTTCGTATCAATGCTAGAAAACACCCACAGTAGCACGGCTGTTATAAGAGCCAAAATACACTGAATAACAAGCTTTTGCTTTGGGCTAAGTCCTGCGTGATTGCTAGCCCCTAAAATCTTTGCCCTATCATCAATAAAGCCAAGCAAAGAAAAACTAACAATGACAAAAAGTGAAATAAGCACAAAAGGCTCATCAAGCTTTGCGCTAAAAAGGCTAGCAACTACAGCTGAGGCGACAAAAATAACGCCACCCATAGTAGGCGTGTGGCACTTGGCTTGATGAGTGCTAGGGGCTAGTTCGTAGATAGGCTGGCTAGCGCAGGCCTTTTTCGCCCAGCGGATAAAAAAGGGCAAAGCCAGCACGCAAAGCACAAAAGAGAAAAAAAACGCAAAACCAGCTCTAACTGTGATATAGCTTAGAAAATTAACATTAAAAATTTCAGCAAAATAATAAAACATAAAAATATCCAAAAATAATTTAAAAAGCATAATTTTAACTAAGATAAGTTAATGTTTAACTTTTAAAGCTACAATTTGGCAAATAATTTTCAAAAAAGAGTAAAAAATGAGTAAAAAATGTATTTTAGTAATAACTGATGGAATAGGCGCAAATCCTGATAAAAATGACGCTAGCAATGCTTTTATGAGGGCAAAAAAACCTACTTATGACATGCTTTTTAAAAAGGCAAATTTCTGCTATCTTAAAACCAGCGGTCTAGCTGTGGGCTTGCCTAGTGGGCAAATGGGAAATAGTGAGGTTGGCCACATGACAATAGGCTCAGGACGCATACTATATCAAAGCCTAGTTAAGATTGATAAAGCAATTGAAAGTGGCAAGCTAGCTAGTAATCCTGCCCTAAAAGAGCTTCTAGCAAAATGCCAGCGCATTCATATAATAGGGCTTTATAGCGATGGTGGCGTACACTCACATTTGCGCCACTTTGACGCTCTTATAGATATAGTAAAATCTGCTGGGGCAAAGCCCATAATCCACGCTATCACAGATGGTCGTGATGTGGTGCCTACTACGGGGGTTCATTTTATAGAGCATTTAAGCAAGGAGCATAAAATAGCTAGCATTTGCGGACGCTTTTATGCTATGGATAGAGATAAGCGCTGGGATAGAGTAGAGAGTGCTTATAGAGTGATTGCTGAGAATTCTAATTTAAGCGAGCTTAGCCCTAATGAATATATGAAAAAAAGCTATGAAAATGAGATTTTTGATGAGTTTATAAAGCCTGCTAGCTTTTATGACTTTGGTGGCATCAAGGCTGATGATGGCATAGTTTTTGTAAATTTTAGAAATGACAGAGCCCGTGAGCTTTGCTCGGCTCTTAGCGTGGCTGATTTTAGCGAGTTTGAGCGCAAAAATATTTGTCCTAATCTAGTTACAATGACTAAGTATGATGATAAATTTACTTTCCCTGTGATGTTTGCCCCTGATGAGATAAATAACACTCTAGCACAAGTAATAGCAGCAAATAACCTACGTCAGCTACACACCGCTGAGACTGAGAAATACGCTCATGTGACTTTTTTCTTTAATGGTGGCAAAGAAGAGTGCGTAGAAAATGAAGCCAGAGTGCTAATCCCAAGCCCAAAGGTAGCAACCTATGATGAAAAGCCAGAAATGAGTGCTTATGAAGTTTGCGATGCAGTGCTAAAAGGGCTTGATGAGGGCTTTGATTTTATAGTAGTGAATTTCGCAAATGGCGATATGGTAGGACACACAGGCGATATAGATGCAGCCACAAAGGCAGTAGAGGCTGTAGATAGCTGTCTTGGCAAAATCATACAAAAAGCTAGCGCAAATGGCTACGAATACATACAAATCAGCGACCATGGCAACTGCGAGGCACTGCGCTCGGCTAACGGCGAAATGCTTACAAATCATACCACTTTTGATGTATTTTGCTTTGTGCTTACTAGCGATGGTAGAAGCCTAAAAATGGCAAGCGATGCAGGGCTAGCAAATGTCGCTCCTAGCGTGCTAAAACTAATGGAGCTTGAAATTCCAAAAGAAATGGAAAAGCCGATTTTCTAGGCTTTGCTAGGGAATTCTAGAATTCTAGAATTCCCTAAATTATGCTAAAATAAACAATTTAAAAGCAATTCTAATATTGTGCGCCTAGTGTGGCCAAACTGAGCGAGCACGAGCGTAGATAGAACAAATAGTTCATCAAGCAAAGTGCGAGCAAAGTTTGGTCGCAATAGGTGTGCAAGACGAATTGCTACAAAGGAGAATAAATATGAAATTTAGTGGAAAAAATGTCCTAATCACTGGCGCAAGCCGTGGAATAGGCGCAAGTATTGCTGAGAACTTAGCTAGCATGGGCTTAAAAGTATGGATAAACTACCGCAGTGACCCAGCACCTGCTGATGAGTTAAAAGCAAAAATTGAAAGCTCTGGAGCAGTAGCAGCTCTAATTAAGTTTGATGCAAGCAACGAGAGCGGCTGGAGTGAGGCGATAAAGCTAATAACTGAAAGCGATGGCGAGCTAAGCTACCTTGTAAATAACGCTGGAATTACAAATGATAAACTTGCCCTTCGCATGAGCGAGAGCGATTTTACAAGCGTGATTGACGCAAATCTAAAAAGTGCGTTTTTAGGCTGTAAAGAGGCTCTAAAAGTAATGAGTAAAAAACGCTTTGGCGCGGTGGTAAATATCGCCTCAATCGTGGGCGAAATGGGCAATGCTGGGCAGGTTAATTACGCAGCTAGCAAAGGTGGCATGATAGCCATGAGCAAAAGCTTTGCCAAAGAAGGCGCAAGCCGCAGCGTGCGCTATAACTGTGTAACTCCTGGCTTTATTGAAACAGCAATGACTGAGAAATTAAGCGATGAAGTAAAGGACTACTACGCAAAAAATATCCCGCTAGGCCGCATGGGCAAGGCTAGCGAAATTGCTGATGCGGTGGCATTTTTGCTAAGCGATCATGCTAGCTATATCACAGGCGAGACGCTAAAAGTAAATGGCGGACTTTTGATGTAAGGAATTCTAGAATTCCTAGGAGTTTTTATAGGAATTCTAGATTTTTTTCTAGCTTTAAGCAATAATTTAAGCAAAATTATATTATTATTAGCAATTCTATTTTTATTAAGGAGTTCAATATGGCAATTTTTGACGAAGTAAGAGATGTAGTAGTAGAGCAACTAAGCGTGGCTCCAGATGCTGTAAAATTAGAGTCTAAAATCATCGAGGATCTAGGTGCTGATTCACTTGATGTAGTAGAGCTTGTGATGGCTCTTGAAGAGAAATTTGAAGTAGAAATTCCAGATAGCGAAGCTGAGAAGCTAAAAACTATCCAAGATGTAGTTACTTTCGTAGAAGGTCTAAAGAAATAATGCTGGACGCATTGTTTAAAGGACTTTAATGAACAGAGTAGTAGTAACTGGCATCGGTATGATAAATGCCCTTGGCAATGATGCAAAAAGCTCGTTTAAAGCCATTTGCGAGGGAAAAACTGGTGTTAAAAAAATCACACTATTTGACCCCAGCGAGTTTCCTGTGCAAATCGCAGCTGAAATAAGCGATTTTAATCCTGAGAGCGTTGTAGATCCAAAAGATGTAAAAAAGCTTGATAGATTTATCGTGCTAGGACATGTGGCAGCTGATGAGGCTATGAAAGACTGCGGACTTAGTGAGTTTGACCCAGATGAGTTTGGTATAAGCTCAGCTGCTGGTATAGGCGGCTTGCCAAATATAGAAAAAAACTCAAATATCTGTTTAGAGCGTGGTCCTCGTAGAATTTCTCCATTTTTTGTGCCATCAGCACTTGTAAATATGCTAGGTGGTGTAATTAGCATAAAACATAATCTAAAAGGTCCAAATGTCGCTAGTGTAACAGCCTGCGCTGCTGGAACTCACGCTATTATAGAGGCTGCAAAGACTATTATGGTAGGTGAAGCAAGGGCTATGCTAGTAGTTGGAGCTGAGAGTACTATTTGTCCTGTGGGCATAGGCGGCTTTGCTGCCATGAAGGCACTCTCTACTCGCAATGACGACCCAGAGCATGCTAGCCGTCCTTTTGATGGCGGTAGAGATGGCTTTGTTATGGGAGAGGGGGCTGGTGCTTTAGTGCTTGAAGACTATGAAAGCGCAAAAGCAAGAGGCGCAAAGATTTATGCTGAGCTAATAGGCTTTGGCGAGAGTGGTGATGCTCATCACATCACTAGCCCTAGCCTTGATGGACCAGTAAGGGCGATAAAAAGAGCTCTTAAAATGGCAGGCGATGTAAAGATCGATTATATCAATGCTCACGGCACATCAACACCAGCAAATGACAAAAACGAAACCGCAGCTCTAAAAGAGATTTTTGGCTCAAATGTTCCACTAGTTAGTTCTACAAAAGGACAAACTGGACACTGCCTAGGCGCGGCTGGAGCGATAGAAGCTGTGATTTCTATCATGGCTATGAGTGAGGGTATTGTCCCACCTACCATAAACCAGCTTGAAAAAGACGAAGACTGCGATTTGGATTATGTAGCAAATACTGCTAGAAAAGCAGAGCTAAATGTCGTAATGAGCGAGAATTTTGGCTTTGGTGGCACAAACGGCGCAGTAATATTTAAAAGAGTTTAGTTTTGGCAAATTATTTAGATTTTGAAAAAAACATAAAGCAGCTTGATGAAGACATCATGAACGCTAGGATAAGAGGCGATGATGAGGCTGTGGCGATTTTAAATAGAAATCTTGAAAAAGAAATAGCAAAGACTTACAAAGGGCTAGATGAGTATCAACGCTTAGCCCTAGCTCGCCACCCTGATCGTCCTTATATGCTAGATTATGTTCGTGCGCTTTTTAGCGATACAAAAGAAATTCACGGAGATAGAGCTTTTAAAGACGATACTTCTATCGTGTGTTTTTTGGGCTATATCGGTGGTAAAAAAGTAGTTATCATCGGCGAGCAAAAAGGCCGTGGCACAAAGTATAAAATCATGAGAAACTTCGGTATGCCGCATCCTGAGGGTTACCGCAAGGCTCTAAGGGTTGCAAGGCTGGCTGAGAAATTTGAGATTCCTATCGTATTTTTTGTAGATACTCCAGGTGCTTATCCAGGGATTGGCGCAGAAGAGCGTGGGCAAAGTGAGGCAATAGCTAGAAATCTAGCAGAGCTTGCTACACTGCGCACTCGCACAATCTCAATTGTAATTGGCGAAGGAGGCAGTGGCGGTGCGCTTGCTATTGGCGTGGCTGATCGCTTTGCTATGCTAAAAAACTCAGTTTTTTCAGTAATTTCGCCTGAGGGCTGCGCGGCTATATTGTGGAACGACCCAGCAAAGGTTCAAGCAGCCACAAAGGCTATGCAAATCACTGCTGATGAGCTAAAAGCCCAAGGGCTAATAGATGCTGTAATAGACGAGCCGATAAACGGAGCTCACCGTGACAAGCAGGGCGCAGCGCAGCTTGTAGGCGACTATATCGTTAGTGAGCTAAACGAGCTTGAAAAACACAGCATTGACGAGGTCATCTCGCAGCGCATGGAACGCATACTAAACAAAGGTAGCTTTACTAGCTAATCTAGAATTTCGCTTTAAGCTTTTGGGACGAAGTCTTAGAGTTTTAGGAATTCTAGATTGAATTTCTTAAAATAATTTACTGCTTAATTTAAGCTAAATTTCCAATAAAGTTTTCACTCATTTTGCCTTTATTTTTTAAAAGTATAATAAATATTAAGCTTTTTCTAGATGAGGAATTCTAGAATTCCTAGGTTTTTTGGGGGTTAGGGGGTATTTTCTATCTTAAGGAATTCTCTTTGGGAATTCTAGAATTCCTAGGTTAAATTTTAGAATTCCTAGAAAAGGGGGTTTAAAGGGGCTTGCCCCTTTCTTGCTTACCCCCTTTCTCTTGCCAGGCACGAAACTAGCGAGCTGGGCTTATCCAGCTGGGAAGCGAGTTAAAAAGAAATTCTAAAATTCCTAGGTTAAATTCTAGAATTCCTTAGAAAAAGGGGTTTTTATCTTGGGGAATTCTAGATTAAGGAATTCTAGATTGGAATTCTAGATTAAGGAATTCTAGGCTAATATTTATAATCTTATAAAATATAAATTACAAATTGCAAAAAAATACCCCCTAACCCCCAAAAACTTAGCAAAGAGCGGATGCGAAGCAAAAATAGGAATTCTCTTTAGGAATTCTAGTTTAAGGAATTCTAGAATTCCTAGGCTAAAATCTAGAATTCCTTAGAAAAAGGGTTTTTTATCTTAGGGAATTTTAAATTAAGGAATTCTCTTTGGGGAATTCTAGAATTCCCTAGGCTTCTTTTGTGATAGTAGCGATGAGATTTAGCCCAGCTAGTTCTGTGATTTTAGCGCAGTAGAGTTTGCCATTTTCTAGCTTTTCTATCTCGCTTTCGTTTATTAGCACCTCGCCGTCTATGTCTCTATCCCACACTAGCGGCTTTGCGCTGTAAAACAGCTCGCTCTCATCACTTTTGCCGTTTAAATACACTAAAATCTCTTTACCTATCATCGCTGCTAGGCTCGTATTTAGCGCCTTTGTAGTGATTTTTTCTATCTTTTTTAGGCGTGAGTTTATTATTTTTTTGCTCACTTGTTCCATATCATAAGCAAGGGTGTCTTCTTCGCGCGAATACGCAAAAGCAGAAATTCTATCAAAAGAAAAACTCTCTAAAAACTCGCAAAGCTCATTAAAATCAGCCTCGCTCTCGCCAGGATGCCCCACGATAACCCCAGTTCGCAAAAAGCTATTCGGTGCTGCTCTCATCGTCTCTAAAAGCTTTAAAATATGCTCTTTTGGCGTGCCGCGGCGCATAGTGTTTAAAAGTCTTTCGCTTATGTGCTGAATAGGCATATCAAAATAATTCACAAAAACAGAGCTAGCGATGATTTTACGGACTAGTTCTAGCGAAGTAGAACTTGGATAAAGATACAAAATGCGAGCCGAGCGTACACCAGCGATACCCTCTACCGCATCAATCAAAGCTAAAAGCCCATCACGCTCACCGCTGTCTTTCATATAAGAGCTAGAATCTTGCGCTATAAAGCTAAAATCTTTATATCCACGCCCCACTAGCTCTTTTATTTCAGCGCTTATTGCACTTAGCGAGCGACTTTGAAGCTTACCTTTAAAAGTAGGTATAGCACAAAAGGCGCATTTTTGATTGCAACCCTCGCTTATTTTTATGTATGCGTGGTAGTTTGAGCCAGTTATTACCCTGCTTTCTTGCTCTTGTAAAAACACAGCGTTTTTAAAGTCTGCATTCTCACGCTTTGCGATAAGCTCATCAATCTTAGCAAAGTCCCCAAGCCCAGCAAAAAGATCAACCTCACCTTTAAGCTCACGCATTAGCTCATCAGCATAGCGCTGCATAAGACAGCCAGTAACTACCAAAAGCGAGCCCTTTTTACGCTCGCTACTAAGCTCTAAAATCGCTCTAATGCTTTCTTCTTTAGCACTTTCTATAAAGCCGCAGGTATTTACAATCAGCACATCGGCACTGCTTATATCATCAGTGATTTCATAGTTTTTTAGCCGTCCTAGCATGACCTCGCTATCTACTAGATTTTTATTACAGCCAAGCGAGATTAGATATAATTTTGCCATTTTTTAACTCACAGCCAAAGATTATCAATAAGCCTAGTTTTGCCCACATACGCAGCGATTAGGATTATGCTTTTATCTGTCTCTATTTGATTTATGCTATTTAGCTCTCTATCGCAAATCTCGATATAGTCTATTTTAAGTGGGTTTAGCACCTTTGCCATCTCAGCTTTTATCACATCACTGCTAAAAGTACCTGCGCTTACTAGCGCTTTTGCCTTTACCAAAGCACGATATAGCTTACACGCCTCAATTAGTTCGCTCTCATCTAGATATGAGTTGCGACTTGAAAGTGCTAGTCCATCCCCTGCTCTGATTATATCGCAAGGCACGATTTCTATATCAAAAAATAAGCTTTTTACTAGATTTTGGACGATGATTAGTTGTTGGGTGTCTTTTTTGCCAAAATACGCACGCATAGGACGAATTATGTTAAAAAACTTAGCCAAAACAGTACAAACCCCATCAAAATGCCCAGGTCTAGTAGCACCCTCTAAAATGCTAGCTAGCGTACTAGGGGCTTTTATACTAATATCATTTGGATACATTTGGCTAACCTTGGGCAAAAATATAGCATTTGCCCCAGCGGCCTTTGCTACCTCTATGTCGTGCACCTCATCTCTTGGATAGTTTTCTAAATCCTCTCCAGCCAAAAACTGCGTAGGATTTACAAAAACGCTTACAATGCTAACTTCATTATCTTGAACTGATTTTTTTATAAGGCTTTCATGACCTGCGTGAAGTGCGCCCATGGTAGGCACAAAGCCGATTTCTTTGCCTTGATTTAGAATTAGAAAATCTTTTACTTCGGCGATATTTCTTAAAATTTGCATAAAGAATCCTAAAATTTAAAAAATAAAAGCCAACATTTTAGCACTTCGCCCTTAAAAACTTATAAAATTTAAAAAATCTTGTGCTATAATTTCTAAAAACTTAAGGATAAAAAATGCAGATTTTAAAATTTTCACAGCCGGATTTTGACGAAAAATTCAGCATTTTAGCAAATCGTGGCGAGATGGATATGAGTGAGGTTATGCCAAGAGTGGCTAGCATAATAGCTGAGATTCGCAAAAGTGGCGATAAGGCACTTTGCGAGCAAATAGCTCGCTTTGATAACTGGGAGCCAAAAAGTGGCTCTCAGCTAAAAATCAGTACAGATGAGATGGAGCGTGCATGGAATTCTACCGATGAAAAGCTAAAAGAAGCCCTAAAAATCGCCTATGAGCGTATAAAAGCCTATCATGAAAAACAGATTGAAAAAAGTTGGCTAAGCTATGAAAAAGATGGTGCTGTTTTAGGGCAAAAAATCACGCCAGTTGATCGTGCTGGGCTATATATCCCAGGCGGCAAGGCTGCTTATCCTAGCTCGCTACTTATGAACGCAGTGCCAGCGATAGTAGCAGGTGTCGGTGATATCAGCGTTTGCACGCCTGCTGTGGGCGGGGAGGTAAATGCTCTGCTTCTAGCTGCTATGCACATGCTAGGCATAAAAAACGCCTATAAAGTAGGTGGCGCAAGCGCAGTTGCTGCAATGGCGTATGGCACAGATACTATTAGCAAAGTAGATGTGATAACTGGGCCTGGAAATATATATGTAGCAACGGCTAAAAAAATGGTCTTTGGCGATGTGAACATTGACATGATAGCAGGACCTAGCGAAATCGGCGTTATCGCTGATAGTAGCTGTAATGCTCACAATATCGCAGTAGATCTGCTAAGCCAAGCTGAACACGATGAGATAGCAAGTAGTTTTTTAATCACCTTTGATGAGGGGCTAGCAAAGACAATTGAGACTGAGATGATGAGCGTTTTGACTACTTTAAAGCGTGAGAAAATCGCAAGAGCAAGCGTGGAAAATAAAGCTGCTATCATAATCGCAAGGGATAAAGCCCACGCAATAGAGTTAGCAAACGCCCTAGCAGTAGAACATCTAGAAATCGCTACAAATGATGCGTGGGAGTATCTACCGAGCATTAAACACGCAGGCGCAGTATTTTTAGGGCACTTTACGCCTGAGGCTGTGGGCGACTATCTAGCAGGGCCAAATCACACCTTGCCCACAGGCGGCACAGCTAGATTTTTTAGCCCACTTGGGGTAAATAACTTCGTTAAAAGAAGCTCAGTAATAGCAATGAACGAAGAAACCTTGCGCGAACTAGCCCCAGCGTGTATGGCACTAGCAAGCGCAGAAGGCCTTGGCGCGCACGAACTATCAATAAAAGTAAGGCAATAAATATTGCTTAAATTCTAGAATTTAGACTTTTTAAATTCTAGAATTTAGCCTTAAATCTTGCTTTAAATTTCTAAATTCTAGAATTTAAAATAAAATATTACACTTTTAAGCAATTTTGGTTATATTTAGATTAGCAAATTAATTTCATCACTTTTTAGCTCTTTATCGCTAAATTGAAAATCCTCTATTTTGCCCTCTTTAAAATAATTGTCTACAACAAGCTCATTACCAGCACCAAGGCTAATTTTTAGATTATAATTTTCTATGCTAAACTTAGCACTATTAAAGCTAATATTTTCAAACACAACTCTATCATTACCACCGCTGTTTTTTAGGCTATCTCTACCACCTTTGTAAATAAAGGTATCATTGCCAAAGCCAAGAGTTATATTATCATCTTTTAAAGAGCTTATTATATAGTTATCTTTTTTATTGTTTATAGTTATATTTGTAGCTGTGTTTTTATCACTGCTAAAAAACACCGAAATATTATCATTTAAAGAAAAATCGCCCTCGCTGCTTTTAGCATAAATCACGCTATCTTTGCCACTTTGTGCGTAGGCAAGCTCTTTGATTTGGCTAAATTCTAGAATTTCACTGCGGATTTTTATTTTTGAGAGTTCATTATTTGTGGCTAAAAAGTCTTTTATTATAGCTTGCGTGCCACTATTGGGGTGCTTTATAATCAAGTCATTATTTTTGTAATTAAATATAAGGTTTTCTAACTCATCATTTATAACTATGCTACCATATTCATTTGCTATGATTTGAGAGTTTTTCTCGCTACTAAAATCAAGCTCATAGCTTTTACCCAAATCAACCTCCACGCTACCGTGCTCTATGATATTTAGAATAATCTGCGCTACATCGCTATCGTTTTCTAGCTTGATATACTCGCCACCGCTAAGCTCTGCTAGCTCTCTAAACTCTTTTTCAACATCGCTACCACCGCCTGTTTGTATAGCATAGACTTTGATTTTGCTTGTATCGTTAGAAGTTTCAGGCTCATCACTTTGACTTTCGCTAGCCAAAAGGCTTAATACACTAGCAGGCAAAGCAAGTCTAGCCATAGGCTCATCACTACTTCCACCACTTAAAAGTGCATAAGCCTCTGCTTTATTGTAAGTATCTTTTGCAGGAGCATCGCCAAATATTATTATTTTCTTATCAGCATTTGGACTCCAAGACGAGCTAGCAGCATTTATTATCCCTTTGTATGTCATCTCTGGAGTATCGCCACCATCTCTTGCGTATAGGGCGTTTATGGCTGATATTATTGCGCTTTTATTGTTTGTTAGACCAGCAAAAGTCTGCACATCTGGATCATTATAGCCAAAGACACCAATTCTAGCATTTCCATCTTTACTAAATGCCGTTTCTACTATCTTTTTAGCCTGTGCTTTTACGCTATTTATCTCCCCACTCATTGAACCTGTGGTGTCGCTTAAAATAGCTATTTCTAGCTTTGGATTTAGGGATGATTGTTCATTTTTTTCTTTGATGTCTTTTTGAATTTCGATATAAATTTTATCTGCTTTATTTTTTAGTTCTATAGTAGCATCAAATACTTGCATAGTTTCTTGAGTTAGACCAAACTTACCACCTTCAAGATGCCTTGCAACAATATCATCTTGATAAAATTCATATAAAAAAGAATATTTATCAAATAAATTTTTTTGTATAGAAAGAATCGGTGAAGATAAAATAAATGCAGCAGCTTCGCTTATAGGCGATCCAACAAGAGGAATTTTTATCCCAAAAATTGTTGTTGTTGCACTTATTGATTTCTCAGCGTCCCTAAACTGTGTTCCATCGATAGTTCTATATTTTAAACTATCATCTAAAAGAGAATTAAAGTGGTTTAATTTCTCTATAATATCTTTGATGTCTGCCATCTTTGTCTCCTTATTATTTTTGTTTTATTAGCAAAGCGATTTTTTCATAAGTTTCTTCATCATAGTATTTTTTCATTTTAGGATGAAAAAATAGATTTTTTAATCCTTTTAATTCATCGCCACCACTACTATTTTTTACAAAAATTTCTATAAATTCTAGTTCATTTTTTACAAAGTTTTTATATTCTCTACTCTTAAAAAACGCTTTAATTTTTGTTTCATCGTTATCTATAAACCTTTTTACAAGCTCATAATGATTGATTATTATGATAGTGCCGGCTCCTTCATAAAATTCATTTTTTCCACCATTTTTAACAATATATTCAAAAGTATACATTTTATTTGCCATAGCACTTTGGATAATAAGCCTAAAATCTTGACTAAATAAGCCTATTATTTCTTTTGTGATCCCTAAATCTAAACCTTCTTTTTTCATCATTTTCAAAATTTTTAGTGTTTTTTTATCGCTTACATTTTGATTGCCAACGATAAAAAAAGGTAAAAAATCATCGCAATAAACTTTAATTCCTTGCGAAACTAGCAAATCAAACATACTTTCATTAAAGCTCTCTTCTGGATTAGCCACTCCAGTAAAATAAATTAAGCATTTCTCTGCTGGTTGGCTTAGTTTATCGTTTATTGTTTTAGTTTTAGCATTTATTAAATCATTCTTTTTTAAAAGTAAAGCTTTTATACATTTTTCATCATTATTTTTTACACAATTTGCCAAATTTTCTATATCTGTGATAGAACTCTCGGCTAAGCATACAAGTAAAGAAAAAACCAAAAATAAAAATATCCGCATTTTTACCTCATTTTTAAAATAAGCGAAATTATATTAAATTTTAGTTTAAAAAATTACACTTATATAAAACTAATAATTTTTTTTAAGAAAATTTTAAAAAATATAAAGCAGGCTTGCTAGAAAATATTTTGCCAAACTGATACTAAAATTCTAGAATTTAAGCAGAAAAAATTTTGGAATTTTAAGAAATGCTTAATTAAAATTGGTATAAAATTTGCTTATAAAAAAATCATAGCTAAATCCAAGGGGGATAAAATGGCAATGACAATCGGTTCAACGGATTACACAACCGGACTACAAAACAAATATATGAACAACGCTCAAAGTAGCGCAAGCAAGGCTCTAGGCAATATCTCAGCACTTCGTGCGCTAAGTGGGACTGATACAGCAAATCTAGCTATCGCAGACGCACTTCGCAGCGATGCTAATGGCGCACGCCAAGGCCTAGCAAACGCAAATGACGCAATTGGCATGATGCAAATCGCAGATGGCGCATTAAGCAGTCTAAATGACGCTACAAACCGCATGAGCGAACTAAGCGTGCGAGCAGTAAATGGCGTAAAACTTGATGCAAATGGAAATATTGATCCAAGTTCTATGAATACTGATTATCAAAAAGCGATTTCAAGCGAAATGAGTGCACTAAAAGAGAGTATGCAAGGCAGCATTGACCAAGCTACTTTTAATGGTAAAAGCGTGTTTGGCGGTCAGTTAAACTTTGAGACAACTAGTGGCGTAATCGGCGTAAATGTAGAAGCACCAAACCTAAATCAGCTTGATATCAGTAATCCACAAAGCATAAAAGACTTTAGAGACACAATAAACCGCATGAGAAGCGATATAGGCGCAGCGCAAAACAACATCGCAAGCAGCGCAGAGAGCATAGCTATAAAAAATATAAATCTAACAGCTAGCCAGAGCCAACTACAAAACAGCGATATAGCAAAGAATTATAGCGATTTGCAAGCTTCAAATATGAAGCTAAACGCTGCTACAATTGCTAACGCACACAACTTCGCTGGCCTTCAAAACAAAGTAGCTACTTTACTTGCTTAATTTAAAATTCCTAAGCATTTTAGCTTAGGAATTCTAGAATTCCTTGATTTTCTTTCTAGGAATTCTAGAATTTTTTCTAGGAATTCTAGATTTTCTACATTTTTTTACAGAGGGAATATGAGAGCTTTTGGCGAATGGGAAGAACAAAGCGCACTACTGCTAGCTTTGCCTAATAAAAACACTGACTGGGCAGCGTATTTAAAAGAGATACTTGATAGCTACTATGAGCTTATAACTGCTGTTAGCAAATACCAAAAAATCATACTTTTAGCCAAGGATACCAAAGAGAATTCTAGATTTAAAATGCCAAATGTAGAGTTTGCGCCTGTGGATGTAAATGATACTTGGATTCGTGATTATGGCGTTATTTGCGCTGATGATGGCTCTGGTGTGAGATACTATGATTTTTGCTTTGATGCTTGGGGTGGGAAGTTTGAGTCCGTCCTTGATAATGCTGCAAACGAAGAGCTTTTTAGACTTGGAGCGCTAAAGGGCAAGCGCTATGAAATTCCGCTAGTGCTAGAGGGCGGTAGCGTGGATTTTAATGGCTCTGGTGTGATGCTAACTACTACAGAGTGCTTACTAAATGCTAATCGTGGCTCAAGAGATAAGCAAAATCTAGAATTCCAGCTAAAAGAGCTTTTTGGCTTAGAGCAAATAATCTGGCTAGAAAATGGAGAGATTTTAGGCGATGATACAGATAGTCATGTTGATACTTTGGCTAGATTTATTGACCCTCACACCATAGCCTACGCAGCTTGTGATGATAAGGCCGATCCGCACTACCTGCCACTTTCAAAAATGAAAAGCGAACTAGAAAAAACTGGCTTTGATCTAGTGCCGCTGCCGCTGCCAAAGCCTGTGATGTTTGAAAATAGACGCCTTGGGGCTACATATGCGAATTTTATTTTTATAAATGACGCTCTTATCGTGCCTACATACGGCGATAAAAAAGCTGATGAAACTGCGCTAAATGCGCTAGCAAAGCATGTTAAAAATAGAGATATCATCCCTATTGATGCTAGGGTTTTTATCCGCCAAAATGGCAGTTTACATTGTAGCTCGCAAAATATCTATAAAGGCACTAAATGAGTGCTAAAAAAAGCTTTATTACTCCACCATTTATAGCTGGACTTACTGCTAGCGTACTTGCTGTTATCAAGCTAGTTTTTGGGCTTAGCAGTGGTTCTATGGCTGTTGTTAGCTCTGCGCTTGACTCACTTGGGGATTGCTTAGTAAGTGCGATTAACTTTTTTGCACTTAAAAAAGCCAGTGCTCAGCCAAATGAGAAATTTAACTTCGGCTATGGCAAGATTGAAGCACTCACTACGCTATTTGAGGGCTTTTTTATCATGGGGGCAGGCTTGCTTGTCGCTTATGGTGGAGTTATGAAAATACTAAACCCTGAGCCTATTGATTTTAGCATAGGTGCTGTGGTTATGGTGATTTCGCTTGTGATGACAACTGCGCTTGTTATTTACCTGCGCCACGCGGCTGCTAAATACGATAGTATGATTATCTACGCTGATGCTACGCATTATCAAGTAGATTTGCTTACAAACGCAGCCACGCTAGCAGCTTTGATAGTCGTTCATTTTAGCGGTTTAGTCATTATTGATGCGCTTTTTGGTATAGGTGTTAGTGCTTATATTGTATTGCAAGCTATGCCACTCATCAAAGAAAGCGTGTATATGCTTCTAGATGGCTCACTACCTACTGAGATAACAGATGAGATAAAAGAGCTAATAGCCAAAAAAGAGCCTATTCTCTCAACCCACCTAATCCGCACTAGAAAAAGTGGAAATATCTGCTATTTTGGCGTTCATTTGGTGTTTGATCCAAACATTACCCTAGCCAAAGCCCACGAGTGCGAAGCAGAGCTAGAAAAAGAAATAAAAGAGAGATTTAGCCAAAATAAATGGATATTTGAAATTCACTTTGATATCACAGATGATGAAGAGATTGAAAGGGGCGAAATATGAATGAGCTAAATATAGCTATCATAGCACATGCTTATGAAGGCAGCAAAGAAGCAAGCATTGCTAAAACCTGCGCTTTAATAGAGCGTGCGGCAAAAGGCGGTGCACAGCTAGTTTGCCTTAGTGAGCTACATCAAGGGGCGTATTTTTGCCAAAGGCAAAATGTAGATAACTTTGATCTAGCAAAGGATTTTAATAGCGATTGCGAATTTTGGGGCTCTGTGGCAAAAAAACATGCTATAGTGCTAGTAACTTCGCTATTTGAAAGGCGCAGTGCTGGGCTGTATTTTAACACAGCAGTGGTTTTTGAAAAAGATGGCTCTATAGCTGGCAAATACCGCAAAATGCATATCCCAGATGATCCAAACTTCTATGAAAAGTTTTATTTTACTCCAGGTGATCTTGGCTTTGAACCTATAAAAACTAGCCTTGGCACACTTGGCGTGCTAGTGTGCTGGGATCAGTGGTATCCAGAAGCTGCTCGCATAATGGCTCTAAAAGGAGCTGAAATTCTTATATACCCAACAGCTATAGGCTGGTTTGATGGTGATAGCAGCGATGAAAAAGCTCGCCAGCTTGATGCGTGGATGGCTGTGCAAAGAGGGCACGCAGTAGCTAATGGCTTGCCTGTAGTAGCGATAAATCGCATAGGCTTTGAGAGTGCTAGGCTAAGCGATAAAAACGCACTTTGCGCTGAAAATGAGGGCATTAGATTTTGGGGTCATAGTTTTGTTTATGGACCTCAGGGCGAAAAGCTCTTTGAAAGTGATGAAAATAGCGAAGTTTGTGAGGTGATCAAGCTTGATAAAGGGCGCTGTGAAAATGTGCGTAGATGGTGGCCGTTTTTGCGTGATAGGCGCATAGATAGCTACAAAAAAATTCTAAAAAGATTTTGCTAAAAAACTTAGATAAAACTTATTAAGAATTCTAGAATTCCTAATAAGTTTTAACCAAAAAATAAAATTTTTACAATAAATTTTTAAAAAAATCATTTTTTAAGTAAAAAAAACTTACAAATTCGCTATAATTTCGCAAAAATTTAAAGGGTGAAAAAATGTTAAATTCAATTAGCAAAAAAGTCATCTTGGGTATAAGCATTGTTTTGCTTATCAGCTTTGGCATACTTGAAGCTATTATTATCAATGAGTTTCAAAGCTACAATAAAAAATCTGCCAAAGAAAATATCGCAATGATGGGAGAGTCTATCTTTCAAACCGTGCGAACATCGATGAATACAGGCGACCCTGAGGTGATTATGGGTACAGTTCACGAAGCTAGCCAAATCGAAGGTGTAAGCTCACTAGTAATTTACCGCTCAGATACCATAGCCGAAATCTTTAATCTAGAAAAAACTCCACCAAAAGATGATATAATCGCAAATCAGTTTAAAAATCCAGAAAAAATCACGCTAGAATTACAAAAAGGTGATCAACACCTACTTCGCCAAATCGTGCCTTTTGTAGCCAAAGCCCAGTGTCTGGCCTGCCACGCAAACGCAGCTGAGGGTGAGGTGCTTGGTGTGATGGATCTAGAATACTCACTAAACAAACTTGATGAGGAGACCTTTGAGGCTAGCAAGCTATTTTTAGCTATTTTTATAATTTCTCTTATTGTTACCTTGCTTGTAGTAGTAGGGCTTCTTCGCCATGTAGTAATCTTGCCAATAAATAACCTACTAGCAAAAGCAAAAGATCTAGCTGTAGGCGAAGGCGATCTAAGAGCTCGCATCGATGTTCGCTCAAAAGATGAAATAGGCTCAAGCTCAGCAAATATCAATCAGTTCATAGAAAAAATTCAAAACACAATCATAGCTGTCAAAAAAGACGCAGATAATGTAGATGAACAAAGCGAGTCACTATACTCAAACTCAAACAAACTCTCAAGCAATGTCCAAGACGGGCTAAAACAACTTAAAAGACTAAGTGAAATTTCACATCAAGTAGAAGACGAGCTTGAAAACTCTAAGGTTCTAGCAAGAGAAGCGGCTAACTCAAACAAAAGCTCATTTACTGAACTTGGAGTGATGATAACAGAGCTTGATAAGTTTGTAGGCAGAGTCCAAAGCGCAAACAAAGAAGAACAAGCCCTAGCAGCCCAAAGCAAAGAACTGGTAGCCAAAACTGAGGCTATCAAAAATATCCTTGGCACCATAGCAGAAGTCAGCGAGCAAACAAACTTACTAGCGCTAAATGCTGCTATAGAAGCAGCTCGTGCTGGCGAGGTAGGTCGTGGATTTGCAGTAGTAGCTGAAGAAGTTCGCAAACTAGCAGAACAAACAGATCAAAGACTAGCTCAAATAGACGCTGATGCTAATAGCCTAATAAAAGAAGTAAATAGCCTAGGCCGCGCCCTAGCAAGCAACGCTACTAAAATCGGTCAGCTAAACGATGATGCCAGCTCACTAATAGCACAAGCTAGACAAACACAACAAAACAATAGCAATGCCCTTGAAATGGTAAGTAGCGTGGCACAAAAAGCTGAGAGTATCAAAACTCAAATCGACAAGCTTACAAAATGCGTAGATGAAAGCAATCAAATAACCAAAAACAACGCTGAAATCTGTGATAATGTAGCTGCCTCAGCTACCAAGCTACACGATACTACAATCAGCCTAGAAAAACGCCTAAACAACTTTAAAGTGTAATAAAAGAAGGAATTCTAGATGAAATTCTAGAATTCCTACATCTCTAAACAATACCAAAAAAGCTGAATTCTAATAATCTAGAATTCCTACTAGAATTTTTAAAATGCTAGAAATCGGAGAAAAATTGATAAAACTAAGCAAAGCCAAACCAGCTGATATAAAAGCAATGCAAACCCTAGTCGCCCCGCAAGTAGAAGCTGGTATAATACTACCTAGAAGCGATGATGAAGTAGCCCAAAACATTCGCTCGTATATCCTAGCTAAAAGTGGTGAGCAAATAATAGGCTTTGGTGCTTTACACATAATAGCCCCTGACCTTGCCGAGGTTCGCTCGCTAATCATAGCACCAAGCGAACAAAAAAGCGGTATAGGTGCAAAAATCGTAAACGAACTAATCGCTGAGGCTAGAGAGCTTGGGCTTACAAGGGTTATTGCCCTAACATACGCTCAAGGTTTTTTTGAAAAACTTGGCTTTAAGCTAATAGAAAAAAACCAAATCCCAAGCCAAAAAATATGGAGTGACTGCGTAAAATGCAAACACTTTCCAATCTGCGACGAAAAAGCCCTAATGCTCTGGCTCTAAGCCTTTTGCTCGTAGCTATCATAATCTACGAGATGCTTAGCACGGCGTTTTTATTTTTGCCACCACTTATGGGTGTGATTTTTACTTATTTAGTAGAAAAGCGCCGTGAGGCAGAAAAACTGCTCTCAGGTGTGGCTATGCCGTGGTTTGCAACTTTTGCTCTACTCATATTTGCTGAGCAGTTACATGGCTTTGTACTTTTTAGCTCGGCTATTTCGTATTTGCTGTTTTATAATATTTTTTATGAGTGGGTGGTGATAAACTTTAAAGCTCGCATTATACAGCTTGCTATTTTTAACGGGGCTGCTTATATCGGCACATATAGCATTAGTAATCTAGTGCTATATGTGCTAGATCGTGAGCTTTTGCGCTACTCGGTAGAGTATGTGTATTTCATCATCGCTGAGTGCTTGCTTTGTCTTTTTATATTTAAAGAAAGTAAAATATGAGAATAAAAATTGCCTTTACCTTGCTTGCTTTAATGTGGATCTTGCTGCTAACTAGAGTGTATTATCTAAGCATAAAATCAAACAAATACTACGAGCAAATAGCAGAACAAAACTCTATAAAATCAGAGCGCATCGCTCCTGTGCGTGGGCAAATCCTAGACCGCAATCACCAGCCACTAGCTGTAAATGACCTTGGTTTTAGTATAAATATCAAACCACACATTAAAAAAGATGCTGAGCTAAATAGCTATATAGAGCATATTGTCTCGGTTTTTCCTGAGTTAAATGCTACCCAGCTTACTAAAAACTACCGCCGCTTAGACTCACCTTATCACCAAGATTTCGTGCCAGTAGTGGAGTTTTTGGACTACAACAAAACCCTTACTCGCTACGCTCAGCTTGAACTAAATGATGCTATTTCGGTGCGCGCTACATCAAAAAGGCTATATCCCTACGGTGATCTAGCAAGCCACATCATCGGCTACATAGGCAGGGCAAATCTAAAAGACACAGAAGAAGACCCTACCACAAAGCTAACAAACTACATAGGCAGAGCTGGTATAGAGCGCTTTTATAATGATGATTTACAAGGCATCCCAGGACAGCGCCGCACCAGAGTAACAGCACTAAATCAACGAGTAGAACTAGTAGAACAAATCAATCCATCAAGCTCTGATGTAATGCTCTCAATAGATCTAGAATTACAAAAATATTTACTAGAAGCCTTTGGTGAGCAAAGAGCAGGTGCGATAGTGGTTATGAATGCTAAAAATGGAGAAATTTTAGCAGCAGCTAGCTTTCCTGAGTACGACCTAAACCCCTTTGTGCTAGGAATTCCGCAAAAAGAATGGGATGAGCTAATAAATGACATTGACCATCCTTTTACAAATAAGCTTGTAAATGCCCTGTATCCGCCAGGTAGCGTTATTAAAATGACTATGGGAATGGCGTTTTTTAATAGCAATTTATTTAATGCCTACTCGCCAATACTTTGCGATGCGTATTTTGAACTAGGTGATCGCAAGTTTCGCAACTGGACAGATAAAATCAACTACAATATGACCATAGTGGATGCTATCAAAACTAGCTGCGATACCTACTTTTATAGGGGGGCGTATCACGTGGGGATTGATAGGATTACTCCGGTGCTTGAGCGATATGGCTTTGGCGTGCGAACTGGAATTGACCTGCCAAATGAGTATGTGGGAGTAGCTCCAGGCAAAGAGTGGAAACGCAAACGCACCAAAGAGCCGTGGTTTCAAGGTGATACCATAAATACATCCATAGGGCAAGGCAATTTTTTGGTAACGCCGGTTCAAATTGCTAAAAATACAGCTATTTTTGCTACTGGGCGTTCTGTTACGCCGCATTTTGCGCTTAGAGTGGGAGAAAAAGAGCTAGTTTGGGATAGTAATGATACTATGAGCGAGAGCGAAAAAGCTGCTCTACCGGAGGTTCGCCGTGGTATGTGGGCGGTGGCAAATGAGCCTGGCGGGACTGGATTTAGAGCCCTAGCAGGCGCAAAAATAAGGCTTGGCGCAAAAACTGGCACCGCTCAGGTCGTAGGCATCAGCCAAAGCGAAAAAGTGCGTATAAAAGAAGAAGCCATGGAGTATCTAAACCGCTCTCATGCGTGGATCACCACCTATGGTCCAGTAGAAGAGCCGCAGTATGTAGTAACTGTGCTCGTCGAACACGGTGCGCACGGCGGTAGCACTGGTGGGCCAATCGCAGCAAGAGTATATAATAAGCTAATTGAACTTGGCTATATAGATGAGAAATACCTAAAAACGGCTAAGAAATAATCTAGAATTCGCTATGGAATTCTAGTTTAAGAAATTCTAGAGTTTTGCTAGGAATTCTAGAATTTTACTAGAAATTCTAGTTTTAGGAATTCTAGTTTTAGGAATTCTAGAATTTTGCTAGGAATTCTAGTTTAGGGAATTCTAGTTTAAGGAATTCTAGAATTCCTAGGTAAAAAAATACCCCCTAACCCCCAAAAAGCAAGCAACCAACGGATGCGAAGCAAAAAAAACATAGCTGCTAGCGGATACAAAATAATAAAAATATTTTTAAACATTTAATAGCATAAAAAATATTTTAAATGATTTTTATGCTATAATACGCTAAAAATGCTACATAAAGAGTAAAATATGATTATTTCAATAATAAACAAAAAAGGTGGCGTGGGAAAAACCTCATTTGGCTTTTCTATAGCAAAGGATTTGGAGCTGTACTTACAAAGCAATGATGCTAGCATAATCGAGAGCATTTATCCAAATATGAGCAAAATCTCAGCACAGCCAAAGCTAATTGATAACTGCGTTTATGATTTTGGCGGATTTGTGAGCGCTGGCGTGCTAGACATAGCCACAAAAAGTAATTTTATCATTGTGCCTTGTACTGCGCTATATAATAGCATTTTGCGCACGAGTGAGACTATAAACGAGCTAAAAGAGGTAAATAAAAATATCATCGTGCTAATAACAGACTATACGAGCGATGAGGACAAAGAGCAGGTAGAAAGTGCGCTTAAAAGTAGCTTTAAAAATCTAAAATATTTTTATTTTAAACGCTCAAAAATACTAGAAAACTCAATGCGACTTGGCGGGTCATTTAAAGAGCTTGGCGAGGCTAGCCCCTTATTGAAAGTGGCTTATAGGAATTTTCTTGGCGAGTATGATCGGCTTTTAAAAACATTAAAAAGTATTTAAAATATTTTTTATGCTTTAAAAATATAAATAACATTTAAAAGGCTAAATATGCAAAAAAAAGATATAAACGAAGTTTTAAAAGAAGCAAATAGCTCTGGTATCACAGCGCAGCGCACCTTTGAAGCCCAAGATAGACCTAGGGGTAGAAAGCCAAAAAACGAGGACGAAAAAGCAAATCAAAGAGTGTGTTTATACCTTACAAAAGATGAGTACGCAAAGCTTGAGAGCATTTCACAACAAAAGTTTTTAGGCATGTCAGCCCAAAGCTTAGCAAAACAAGCCTTGCTAAAGTTCATTAGTGAGCAAAGTCAGGACTAAAATGGGAATTTTACAACGCAGCCTTAGCATAGCAGGTAGGGTGATAAAAGTGCTTGGCTTTATGCTATTTCTTTTTGTTCTGGGGCTTGATATGCTCTATGGCGCAGTGGTGCTAAGTAGCGATCAAATCATCTTTTCAAATGCTAAAATGGCTGAGATTTTAAGCATTTTTATGGCTGAGTGCATTTTGTTTTTTATAAGCTTTTTTATCTTGTTTTAGTATGTCTGTTTTTTAGGCTCAAATTGCTAGATTTAGCTTTTAAAAAGCCCTAAAATACTAGCGCAGTTCTGCTAGAAGGCCTTAAATGCTAAAATTATTTTAGACCTCATCCTGCGCTTTATAGCCTTTTGCCTTTGTAAATGTGCTTAAATCATCTTTTATCCCATCAGCACTCCCAGCTAAGCAAACTTCTAGTAAAGCATGAAATATTAAGCAAATCATCAATTATAAACTTGCTTAAAATCACCACTTCATAAGGCTTATCGCTTGCGTGATACTCGCCATTTTTTACTACTTTTAAGCCCGAATCAAGGGCGTTTTCATTTATCTGTCCCCAGAGCTTATTAACGCTTACCCCACTTAGCCTGCTAGCTATTTCCTCATCTAATACAAAAGCATTTTGTTCATCTTTATCCTTATTTAAGGTCGTCTCTGCTCCACTGCGAAGTAAAAATTTAAATTATTATAACAATCTTAAAATATTTTGTTGGACGCGTTGGCTTGGCTCATGGCGTAGCTACCGCTTTGAGCTAGGATATTGAATTTAGAGAAATTTGCACTCTCACTAGCAAAATCCACATCTCTTATCTGACTTTCAGCTGATTTGACATTAATTAGTAATATTATTCTACTTGTTAAATTTGTAAGGAAATTTATTTAAACTGAAAGAAGTAAGTAATAAAATTATTTTTTAAAAGTAATTGCTTGAATCATAGAGGAGTATAAAGGGATATGAAGAATCTAAAGCCAGAAAAAGTGATTGAGATTTGTCACAAAAAATTTCATGGAACAGTTATTGTAGAAGCATGGGGAGAAACAGGAATATTTTATAATCCAGATAAAAAGTTAAGTAGAGGCGTATATGTAATGACTATTAAGTACAAGGATGGAGATAATGATCAAGCATCTCAACTTAATCGAGAGGGAGTATATAGGATAAATACCGGAATTAGCAAGAATAATTTTAAAGAAATATTTGGTGCGGTACCAGCAAGACCAAAGGCAGGGGAGGTAGTAGATATGCCGTTTGATTTTACAGTGAAGAATATGATTATGCCACATCCAGTTTATGCATGGATGGGGATGGATATGCGTGTTAAATCCGACAGAAGAGACATTTGATATCTTTTTGAAATATGTGGAAGAGTCATATGAATTAGCAAAAAATAAATATTATAAGAGGATACAGTCAAAAAAGGGACTTGTGAGAAACCAATGCTGATAGAGCTTATATTGACCACTTTTTAATGTGTTATTGTATCATAAATAAGTAATATAAGGGAATTGAAACGAATTAAAAAAGATTGATTGAAACTTAAAATAACCTTAAATGGTGGAGGTGTGCAGGGTCGAACTGCAGTCCAAAAAAGCGTCCAAAAACTCATCTACATGTTTAGTAAAAGTGAAAATTTCGCTCTTGCAGGCTCACTTTCCAAAACCTCTTACAAAAGCTAAGCAAAATTTTCGTCCCTTGTGCTAGCCGGACACAAAAGCTTAGTCCCTATAATGACCCAAATCAGCACGCCTAGAGACGAGCGCACCACAGGGGCTCAACTGAACTTACGCAGCTTTAGCGTAAGCAGGAGCGAATTTAACGTTGTTTGCGTTTAATTTTAATTTAGGCTTTTTAAGCTATGCCAAAAGCTACATGCGAGCTAATCTCGGCTCTCCTGTCGAAGCCAAATCACCCCCACAAAAAAGTGGACGGCAATTCTACTACTTTTTGCTTAAAATAAGATTAAAATTCTAGAATTCCTATACAAAATTCTTAAGAATTCTAGAATTCCCTAGAAAACTAGAATTCCTTAAATAAATTCTAGAATTCCTACACAAAATTCTTAGGAATTCTAGAATTCCTAGGCAAAAATCTAGGCTAAAAGCATGCCTTTTGCGACTTCATCTCTTTTGGCTTTGCTAGTTAGTAGCTCTAAAAGAGCAAGACCAAAATCATATGCTGTGCCTGGTCCTCTTGAAGTGATGATTTTGCCCTCAATCACTACTTTTTCTTTGCTTGGGATAGCGGTGCTGACATTGTCCTCAAAGCCAGGGTAGCAAGTATAAGCGCCTTTTATAAGTCCAGCCTTAGCAAGCGCCATAGGTGCTGCGCAGATTGCCGCGCAGTATTTGCCAGAGTTTGCCCCAGCAAGTAGAAGCTCTCTTAGCTCGCTACTCTGGCTTAGGTGCTCGGCCCCTGGCAAGCCACCTGGTAAAATAATCATATCGCAAGTGCTAAAATCATAGCTTTTTAGCGTGCTATCAGTCTTTATGCTCACACCATGCGCACCTACGACCTCGCTACTATCCAAGCCCACAAGGCTAGCATCCACGCCACCTCTGCGCAAAATATCAAGTGGAGCGATAGCCTCAATCTCCTCAAAGCCAGTTGCTAGAATTATTGCTGCTTTCATCTTTTTTCCTTTGAGTAAAATATAAGGAATTCTTAAATTCCCTACTCGCCCATGACATCAGCTGCTTTTATACCAAGCAGACCGAGGGCTGTGCGAATGCTAAGAGCACATAGCTCAAATAGCTTTAAAAGCGTGCTTTCATGCTCGCTGCCTAGCACTTTGTTTTCATTATAAAACTTGTGAAAATCACCTGCTAAATTACGCAAATACTCGCAAATTTTATGCATTTCTCTTTTGCTAAGCGCAGCTTCAAGCGTGCTATTTAGATTAAGAGCGTTAAAAGCTAGATTTTGTCCCTCAGGGCTAAGTACGCTAAAATCAGCATTTGCGATACTCTCAGCATTTAGACTTGATTTTGCCCTTACTTGATGGACGCGCGCGTGAGCGTAGTTTATATAAAAAACAGGATTTGAACTATCTGTTTTTTTAAGCTCGTCTATATCAAATTCCAAAGGCGTATTTGCTGATTTTGAGATAAAAATGTAGCGCAGAGCATCGCTGCCGATTTGCGCTGCTATATCGCTCATTAGTATAGCTGTGCCATTGCGTTTTGAGATTTTAAAGGGTTTAGAGTCTTTAAGCAGATTTACCATTTGCATCAAAATAACCTCAAGCTTACTCTCATCATAGCCTAGAAAATGAATAGCTGCCTTTAGCCTAGCGATGTAGCCGTGGTGGTCAGCACCCCAGATGTTGATATAGTGATCAAATCCTTGCTCAAACTTATAGCGGTGATAGATGATGTCGCCTGCTAGGTATGTAGGGCGACCATCCTCTCGCACGACCACACGGTCTTCATCATCGCCACATTTTGTGCTAGCGATAAATGTTTTTCCATCTTTTTCATACATTTGCTCGCTTTTTGCTAACTGGGCTATGGTCTCTTCTAGCTCGCCGTAGCGTTCTTTTTCGCTTGCCCAGTGCTCTATGAAAATATTATTATCAGCCAAATCTTTTTTAATGATTTTTAGCACTTCGTCTTTAGCAATCTGCGCTAGATGCGTCTCATCACTAAAAATTTGCTCGCCATAACGCTCTTTTATCACAGGTATAAGACCATCTATATACTCGCCTCTGTAGTATTTCTCAGGGTAGCTTACAGGCTCATGGACAAGCTCCTTTGCCCTTAGTGCCATGCTAAGTCCTAGCAGGTCTATTTGATTGCCAGCATCATTTATATAATACTCAGTGCGAACCTCATGCCCAAGGTGCTTTGCTGTGCGCGCAAGAGCGTCTCCATACACAGCCCCGCGCACATGTCCTATGTGAAGTGGCCCAGTTGGATTTGCACTTATGTATTCTATGTAGAATTTCTCAGGCTTTTCTTGCTTTATTTTGGCAAAATCAGCTGGATTTTTTAAAGCCTTAGTAGCAAAGTCATTTAAAAAACCAGCATTAAGTTTGAAGTTTACATATCCGCCCACAGCTTCTGCGGTAAAATCATCATTTGCGCTAGAATTCAATTTCTCGGCAATTTCAGTAGCGATTTGCGGTGGGGCTTTTTTTAGCTCTTTTGCTAGCACAAAAACTGGCATTGCGTAGTGAGCTAGATTTTTGTCTTTTGGCTGTTCTAGCTTTGCTTTTAAGTCGTAGCCTAAGATACTTTCTATTCTAGCTTTTAGCGTATTTTTCATTAGGCTTTTTGCTCGCTATTCGTGTTTGTTTGAGTGTTTGTTTGAGTGTTTGTTTGAGCGGTGTTTTCAGTCTTTGTGATTTGCTCATTTTGTTCATCATCGCTCATTTCTTTTTTAAAGCTTTTTATGCCTTTACCCACGCCTTTTGCTAGCTCAGGTATTTTTTTTGCTCCAAAAAGCAGCACAATTACAGCCAAAACAATCAGCCAGTGTCCCATACTAAATGATCCCATTTTTTCTCCTTATTTAATTATTCCAGTTTTGACAAAACTCTTCTATCTCAAAGTTTGCGCATTTTGAGTGCATTGAGATAAAAATCGCCCTTAAGCTCTCATAAGCCGCCTCTAAATCATCATTTATGATAATATGATCGTAGTCTTTTATGTATTTCATCTCGTTTTTAGCATTTTCTAAGCGAGTTTTTATACTCTCATTACTTTCGCTGCCTCTATTTTCTAAGCGAGAGGCTAGGATACTAGAATTTTTCGTACTGATAAAAACAGCGGTGATTTCTTTAGGATACTGCTTTTTGGCTAGAAAATAGCCTTGAACATCTATATCAAAGACCACTACCTTACCCTCATTTAGCGCATGCGTTACAGGTCGTAGGCTCGTGCCATAGAGATTACCATGTACATTTGCCCACTCCAAAAAAAGCCCAGCTTTAATATCAGCTTGAAACTGCTCTTGGCTTATAAAATGATAATTCACGCCGTCTTTTTCACCCTGCCTAGCAGCCCTTGTGGTGCTTGAGATTGAAAAATAAAGCTTATCTTTAAACTCAGCAAAAAGCTTTGAGAGCAACGAGCTTTTACCAGAACCACTAGGTCCGCTGATTAGCAAAATTTGTCTACTCACCACTACTCCTCAAAGCTTATGTTAATCTTAATTTTCATGCCTTTTATCGCCTCTTTTAGTGCTGGCGAGCTAGCTAGCGTAGCGCCTATTGTCTCGGTGATTTGTGAACTGATTTGAGATTTTGCTTGTTCTATATCTGCATTATTTTTTTGCTCTTTTGGTTTTTCTTGCTCGCTAGAAAGCCCAGCTATATCAAGCCCCAAAGCCTTAGCCAAATCACTCTCGCTAATACCAGCAAACTCATCATCACCACTAGCTATTTCATCGCTTAGGCTAGTTTTGGCTACCTCATCAGCTACTATTTCATCACTAGCTTCTGCTATCTTGGCAACTTTGCTAATTTCATCCTTAACTTCGCCAAGTTCAGAGATTTCATCGCTAGTTCCTGCTATGTCATCATCGCTAACGCCAACAAGCTCTTTAAAGTCTGTCATATCCAAGCTATCATCATCACTAGCTACTTCATCAGCTACTATTTCATCGCTAGCTTCTGCTATTTCGGCAACTTTGCTAATTTCATCTCTAACTTCGCTAATTTCAGAGATTTCATCGCTAGTTTCTGCTATGTCATCATCACTAACACCAACAAGCTCTTTAAAGTCTGTCATATCCAAGCTATCATCATCACTAGCTACTTCATCAGCTACTATTTCATCGCTAGCTTCTGCTATTTCGGCAACTTTGCTAATTTCATCTCTAACTTCGCTAATTTCAGAGATTTCATCGCTAGTTTCTGCTATGTCATCATCACTAACACCAACAAGCTCTTTAAAGTCTGTCATATCTAAGCTATCATCATCACTAGCTACCTCATCAGCTACTACTTCATCACTAGCTTCTGCTATCCCAGTCTCTTCGCTAAGTTCTGTATCTTCATTGCCCTCATCCGTTACGGCTGCTGTTTTCTCCTCAGCTTTTGCCATTTCTTCTTTTAGACTAGCTACTTGCTCTTCTTGACTTAGTTTGCTAGATGCTGGCATCTCATCTGCTACAACTTCATCAGCTACTACTTCATCAAGTGCTTCTATTTCATCAGCTGGGGCTACATCTTCTGCGTTTTTCTCAAGTCCGGCTACTTCATTTGTGCTTTCTTCTTTAGTCTCTGCTTTATCGCTAACGCCAACAAGCTCTTTAAAATCAGTCATATCCAAGCTATCATCATCACTTTCTTCAGCACTGCTTTTTTGCTCGTCCATATTATCTATTTCATCTACCATAGAGCTTAGCTGGGCTAATTGCTCTTTTTTCTCATCGGCTAGATTTTCTGGGATACTCTCTTCTATTAAATCATCTTGCCCATTAACATCACTGCTAGCTAGCTCGGCTGGAATTCTATCTTCTATTAGATCGTCTTCTCCACCTTCTACAAAAGATTCTGAGAGCGTAGTATCAAGCCCCTCATCACTTTTTTCGCTTACTTCAGTGATTTGCGCTACTTCTTTGCTCTCATCATCTTCAAAATCCAGCTGTCCTAAAATATCATCAAGATTTTTTGTATCTAGCTCGCTTGGCTCATCTGAGTCCTTGGCTAGCTTACTACAAGACAAGCCCTCATCACTCTTACCACTCTCATCGCTAGGTTTAGCAGTACTATCACTTTGGCTAGTCAAATCATCATCAGCTAAAGTATCAAAATCACCAAAAGTATCTAAATCTAAATCACCAATATCACTAGAAAAATTCTCTGCGCTAGTATCACTAAAATCACTGCTGCTAGACTCTTGTAGTTCTGCTTCATCATCGCCACTAGTAGCCACTCGCTTTACAAAATCCATAAAATCAGTAGGCAAAAACGGCTTTTCAAGCGTGTGCTTGCCAAGCTTTTTGGCAAAATTTCGTGGCACCAAAAAGATAATATGCTTACCAAAAGGTGTGTAATCCACGCTATCATCGACTAGTTCGTGATCACAGATAAAAACATCAGCTGGATTTTGCTCATCAAGCTGGGCTATGTTTGAGTATTCTTCAAGTTTGTAGCCGATTTTTTCTATGCTTAGCCTAACTAGACGAGAGACGGCTGGATTTTGATTTAGTAGTATTACTTTCATGTTTTATCCCAAAAAAATTTGTCTATTCTAGCAAAATTTACTTTAAAAAAACAAAAATGGCAAATCATTTAAAACTCTTGTCAAAAGCACTACAAAAAGCTTGACAATTGCTGCAATTGTCGCTATTAGCACCCCAAATGCCACTACGATTTTAATAGGAAAGCCCACGACTAAAAGATTAAATTGTGGCATAGTTTTCATAAGCATTCCAAAAATAAAATCACTCATCAAAGAAAGCGCAAGTATAGGAAATGATATAATAAAGCCAAATAAAAACATATTTACCACGCTTTTTGAAGCGTAGCTCCAAATATTTTGGCTTGGATAAAAGCTGCCAAGTTCAAGCAGCGACACGCTTTTTGCCATGAATTGCAAAATAATATGATGCCCATCAGCGATAAGAAAGGCTGTTAGCACGATGAGCGTTAGCACATTTGAGATAAGCGGACTTTGAACGCCGGTTTGTGGGTCCATCACATTTGCCATAGAAAAGCCCATAACCATACTAATCTGCTCGCCTGCTAGGCTTAAAGCGGCAAAACAAATGCTTAGCATAGCCCCAGCAGCCAGCCCAAAAAGCAGCTCTGAAATGCTCTCAAGCACGAGATATTCTAGGCTTAGTCCTGTGCTAACCACCGGCGTAAAAGGCAGCAAAAAAATCGTAAACACAAAGGCAAATGAGCTTTTTATCACCACAGGCACTTGCATATGTGAAAAAAATGGAAAAAACACCACTAGCCCGCTCATGCGCAGTAGCAGCAAAAAAAATGTAACAACATTGCCCTCGCTTAAGTATTGTAAAAATTCCATTTTCTTGCTTTGTCTTTTTTTGTGATTGTAGGAATTCTAGAATTCCCTAACAATTGTTTTTTATCGGCTGGCTCAGCTTTTTATCGGCTAGCTTGGCTTTTTTTGCTGCGCAGTCGCTACCGCGAATTTTAGAATTCGCTAGGAATTCTAGAATTCCTTAAACTTGAATTCCAAAATCTAGAATTCCTTAAACTAAAATTCCTAAGAAAATTCCACTAGGAATTCTAGAATTCCAAAATCTAGAATTCCTAAAAATACCCCCTAACCCCCAAAAGCCTAGGAATTCTAGAATTCCAAAATATAGAATTCCCTAAACTAGAATTCCTGCGCAAAATTCCACTAGGAATTTTAGAATTCCTAGAGATTGCTTCGGTCGCTTTGCTCCCTCGCAATGACGGAATTTTAGAATTCTCTGTGATGAGATCCTCAGGTCAAGCTGGGGGATGACATAGTAGGGAATTCTAGAATTCCTTAAACTAGAATTCCTAAAACTAGAATTCCTGCGCAAAATTCCACTAGGAATTTTAGAATTCCTAGAGATTGCTCCCTCTGCTTTGCTCCCTCGCAATGACGGAATTTTAGAATTCTCTGTGATGAAATCCCCCAGTCAAGCTAGGGGATGACATAGTAGGGAATTCTAGAATTCCTTAAACTAGAATTCCCTAAACTAGAATTCCCTAAACTAAAATTCCTAAGAAAATTCCACTAGGAATTCTAGCCACCGCGCCAAACTCTAGGCCTCTAAAATCGCTCCATTGCTAGCATTTGTTACTAGTTTTTGATATTGTCTTAGCCACTTGCTTGTTACTTCCTTGCCAGCGTATTTCCACTCGCTTTTGCGTTTTGCTATCTCATCAGCACTAAGCAGCGCATTTATGCTAAAGCTATCAACATCTATTTCAATCTCATCGCCATCTTTAAGCAGACCTATTAGCCCGCCCTCAGCAGCCTCTGGGCTAACATGCCCTATACTAAGCCCCCTTGTAGCCCCGCTAAACCTTCCATCAGTGATGAGAGCCACATCAGCACCTAGCCCGCGACCTACGATTAGGCTAGTTGGGCTTAGCATTTCTTGCATGCCAGGGCCGCCTTTTGGCCCTTCGTAGCGGATTACTACTACATGACCTTTTTGTACCTTACCAGTGCTGATGCCTGCTATTGCTTCATCTTGGCTATTAAAGCAGATAGCCTTGCCTTTAAACTTACGCTCGCCGATGATTCCAGCTGTTTTTATCACGCAGCCTTGTTCGGCTAAATTGCCAAAAAGTATAGCTAGGCCTCCACGCTGTGAGTGGGCGTTATTTGCGCGGCGTATGATTTTTTCGTCGCTGATTTTTGCATTTTTTATGCGTCCAGCCATATCGCCACCTTCGATTACAGCAGCATTTAGATCAAGTAGGCTTGAATCGTGTTCGCTGATTTCTTTTATGATAGCAGCTAGACCGCCAGCAGCGTGCACATCTTGCATGTGTATGCTAGGCTCACTTGGGGCTACTTTTGTGATGTGTGGGACTGCGCGGCTAATGTCATTTAGCTCTGCAATACCAAGCGGCGCGTCAGCCTCACGGCTTATTGCTAGCATGTGTAAAATCGTATTTGAACTACCACCCATCGCCATATCCACGACCATTGCGTTACGGATTGAGCGAGCGTTTATGATATTTTTGATTTTATACTTATCATCTAGGGCGATCTGGCAAATACGCCTAGCAGCTGCTCTCAAAAGCTCCTCGCGCTCAGGACTAAGAGCCAAAATCGTGCCATTTCCACTAAGGGCAATTCCCATAGCCTCACAAAGTGTATTCATAGAATTTGCTGTAAACATACCAGAGCAAGATCCACCACCAGGACAGCAAGCGCACTCTATTGCGTGAAGTTCGCTCTCATCTATTTTTCCAGTTTCATATGCACCAACTGCCTCAAAAGCTGAGTTTAGATCTAGGGCTTCTCCGTTTTTGCCCACACCAGCTCTCATTGGCCCACCGCTAACAAAAATTGTAGGCACATTTACTCTTAAAGCGCCCATTAGCATACCAGGCACGATTTTATCGCAGTTTGGGATGCAAATTAGAGCATCTAGGGCGTGTGCACTCATCACAGTCTCAATAGAGTTTGCGATGATCTCACGACTAGGCAGCGAATAAAGCATACCGCTGTGACCCATGGCTATCCCATCATCAACGCCTATTGTGTTAAACTCAAAAGGCACACAATTATTTTTGCGGATCTCATCTTTGATGATTTTAGCATATTCATTTAGATAAAAATGCCCCGGAATCACTTCTATAAAGCTATTTGCCACGCCGATAAAGGGTTTGGCAAAATCCTCGTCTTTTAGCCCAGTAGCACGCAAAAGTGAGCGGTGCGGGGTCTTTGTGTAGCCTTTTTTTACTATATCTGATTTCATTTTTTATCCTTTATTTTGGTTTAAGCAAAAAGCGTAGTCTCTAGCACCGGCTCTACGCTTTCGTTTATGAATATTTCAATGTTTTTTGGCACTTGGCGTTCTGTTTTAAAGCTAAAGCCAGAGATAAACTCGCTTGCAGCATTTGCATCCATAGTAGCAATAAAAATCGCTCTTAGTTCGCCGATTTTAATAGAGTATTTATACTCGCAATCAGGCGGAATTTTCTCAAAGCTAAAAGAATCACAACTCTCATCATAGCCGTGAATGATGAGTTCTATCTCTACTACTTTTGCGCTGATGATTTCGGTGTCTTTGGCAAAAAATATTTTTTGGCTGTCGTGATGAGCAGGGATGATTATTTCATCATTTGCTAGGCTTTGGCTGGTTTGGCTGGCTTGAATTTCATCAGCCAAAATTTCATCAGCCAGACTTTCATCAGCCAAAACTTCATCAGTCAAAACTTCATCAGTCAAAATTTCGCCGCTATTTTTAGCATCGTCATCGTCTATGATTTCAAATGAAGCAGACGGAATTTCGCCTAGCAAGTCTTCATCCAGCGGACTTTCGCCCAGCAAGTCTTCATCCTCTGCGTCCTTGCTATTTTCGTCTATGATTTCAAAAGCTAGAGCTTTGCTAGCCTTAGAATCTTGGTTATCAAAAGCCGAGTTTTCATCTGTGATTTCATCTATAATTTCAAAGGCAGGTTTTGTTTCCTCAAACTCTATGCTAAAATCTGGCGCGCTAGGTTTTTCATTTATCGCTTCTTTAGCCTCTTCAATCTCAAAGCCAAGCAAGTCTTCTTTAGAGCTTTTTGGGGCGTTTTCTTGCTTATTATCAGTTTTTTCACAGATGTAGGCACGGATTTCATCGCTGGTTTTGGTGCAGTCTTTAAAGACTAGTTCGCCAACCTCCTCGCCTATTAGCTCTGAGCTGTATCCACCACGCTTTGTGATGATGAAATACCCGCTCATTTGCGTGCTAAGATGGATTTCATAGTCGCTAAAAGCACCCTCAAAGCGTGCTGCGATACTGCTAAAATCTCTCATTTATTCCCTTTTTGCCCTAAAACTTACTTTTTTAAAATCATAAGCGAGATTATAGCAAAAAGGCTAGATTTTTGAGTGATTTTTGGCTATTTTTATGCTTTTTTGGCTTGAAAAATTATATTTAATTTTATTTTAAGCAAGCTTTATATAGAATTTGCGCCTTTCGGTCCCGTAGCTCAGCTGGTAGAGCACCACCTTGACATGGTGGTGGTCGATGGTTCAAACCCATTCGGGGCCACCATTATTAACTTAGATTCTCTATTTTTTTCGGCTGGCTCAGCTTTTTGGCTCTTTTTTACTTTTATAGCTTGGGCAGCCCAGCACCTTATGCAAAAGCTTTTACGCAGTTTTTGTTCGGCGCACGCTTTGTGCTATGCACCTCCAAAACTCTACGCAAAACTTTTGCAAACGCTCCGCTACAGTGCTCCACGGCTAGCCCTGCGCTATGAAAGTAAAAAATAGCTCACCCAGCGGGTGCGAAGCAACCAGCGGATGCGAAGCAAAAAAAATCTTGGAGCCTTGTTTTAAAAGTGTCATCCTAATTTTTTGACATTCACTAAAAAATCTAGAATTGGCTAAAACAACGCAATACCAAAGATCTGCTCAGGCAAATAAGGCCTACTAAGCACCCAAATCGCACCAGCAACTAGCCCAGCAATAAGCCCAGCTAGCATATCATCGCCCATCACGCCAAGCCCGCCTTTTACTTGCTTGTCAATTTTGCCGATAAAACTAGGTTTTGTGATATCAAAAATGCGAAAAAACACTAGCGCAAGCACGCTAGCCAAAATTCCACCGCCACCAATAGCGATTGCTAGCCATACGCCTGCGACCTCGTCTATTACGATATGACTAGCATCGTGAGTTTGCGTGCTAGCTTCGTAAGCATCGATGATTTTAATGCTTACCAAAAAGAGCAAAATACTAGCCAAAAACAAGGTCTCACGGCTTAGTAATTCATAAATAAAATATCCACAAATCGCTCCAGCTACGCTGCCCCAAGTCCCAGGAGCTGGTCTAAGCAGCCCCACACCAAAAAAAGTTACAAATAATTTATGCATTTTTTTCCTTTTTGTTTGTTTTTGCTTGTTCTTTTTCCTCTACTCTGCGCACTTCTGAGAGTATGAAATCATAAACTTGCGTTTGAGTTATAGCGTCTTCTTCATCGCTTTCTATCATCAGCTGTCTTAGGTGGCTAAAGTCGATTTTTTTGAC
Source organism: uncultured Campylobacter sp. (assembly GCA_945873855.1). Taxonomy (GTDB): domain Bacteria; phylum Campylobacterota; class Campylobacteria; order Campylobacterales; family Campylobacteraceae; genus Campylobacter; species Campylobacter magnus. The sequence continues at coordinate 50,146 of CAMCEN010000003.1, read as the reverse complement.
ATATCGTGGGACGCTAGTAAGCTCAGAATCAATTAGTCCTAGCATTCTATCTAGCGTGCCTTGTTTTCTTTGGATTTTTTCTACATAGTCTTTTACAGTATTTAATAGAGCATTACAGCGCCTCATATCTGAACCATAAATCTGGCTTGCAATTTGTGTGATAGCGGCATAATCGCTACTTGTAACATTTTTTTTAGCCACTAGCATAGCAGCAAAAATCAAGGCTCGAAAGTTTAGCGAGCGGTGATTTGGGATGAGAAGGTCATTAAAAAGTGAAAGAAATTTAAATGCCATTTTAACCTACTTTAAGTTTTTTTTGCTAAAATCCCGCTTGCCTTTTCTAGACCTGTGCAAGGCTTTGATAGAGCAGCGCTTCAGGGTGGGAACACAGCAGAGCACTTTGTTTTGGTCTGTGCCGCAGTCATCTGGAAAGGGTTCTTTTAAATATAATCCAATCATTTTTTTCAACATTTTTTAAAATTATAAAATAAAATTCTAGAATTCCTTAGAAAATTCTAGAATTCCCCATAAAAATCTAGAATTCCCCATAAAATTCTAGAATTCTCTATAAAATTCTAGAATTCCTTAAAAAACGGCAATTCTAGTATTGTGGTGCTAGTACGCTAAAAGCCTGCGGTGCGCACGGCGTAGGTAGAACATAAAGTTCACCGAGCCGTGTGCATTTCCGCAGGATTTTAGTGTAATAGTGCCGCAAGACGAATTGCCAAACGCTTTAGTGTAAATTTTCATTTAACTTAATCGCTCTTGTACTAAGCGCTGCTGTAATTTGACCACTCCTACTATCTTGTCTAAAATGCAAACCATTTAGCCCGCTTAGCTCTCTTGCTTTATAGATTTCTTTATCAAAGCTGAAATCTTTGTTGATTTGTGCTAGTTTTTTTCTATTATCAGCTGAGATAAAGACCTTTGTGCCCTCTAAAATCGCAAGCCCAGCATCCACGATGCAGCCATCGCCTAGTGGCACACCTGTTGTGCTATTTGCGCCAAGAAGGCATTTTTCGCCTACGCTAATAGGATTGCCGTTTGTACCACTTAGCACGCCTAAAATGCTAGCACCACCGCCTACATCGCTGCCGGCTCCCACTCTAACTGAGCTTGAGATGCGACCTTCTACCATGACTGAACCAAGCGTGCCGGCATTGAAGTTTATGTAGCTAGCGCCTGGCATGACCACAGTACCAGGTGCTAGGTGTGCGCCTAGGCGGACTTTTGCGCTATCTAGCACGCGAGTAGCGTTATCGCTTGGGATGATGTGGCTTAGCATGCGAGGGAATTTGTCTATGAAAGCGATATTTGGATATTTGCCCTCCATTTTTAGCTCTATTTCATGCTCTCTTAGCCACTCAAGCTCATAAGGCTCTCCGCTCTCGTCCCACGCTAGATTTGGCAATATCCCAAAGGCACCATCAAGGCAAATCTCTCTAGGCTTTACAAAGTTTTTTGAAAGTAAATATAGCTTTAAATACACGCTCTCCACGCTTGCTGGCTTAGCATCATCATAGAGAAAAACAGCCTCAAAGCTATGCGAGTAGTCAAGAGTGTAATCAACTTTAGCAGCGTTTTTAGCGCATTTTAGAGCTTTTACATTTGCGTGTTTATCTAGCTCATTAAAAAGTGAGCTAAAAGGCTCTAAAGCATCACCCAGCACGCCACCATGAAGCTCATAAACAGCCTCTGGTGAATTAAAATCTAGTTTTATGCCGTTTTTTTCTAAAGCGTGCAAGATAACAGCTGCTGAGGCAAATGAGTTTTTGTAGTTTACCACAGCAAAATCTACTTTTATGCTCTCGCCTTTCATATTTTTTAGCACTCTTGCTATACCAAAGGCTAGTGGGTCTTTATAGCCTGCTTTTTCGTGCATTTTGCTTGATATTTCGTTAAAATCTGGCATTTTTATTCCCTTTAAATTAAAAATAATTTTGCTTATTTTAGCAAAAATAAGAAAAATTGCGTTAGAATTGCTGATTTTTTATGAAAATTTAGGATAAAAGATGTTTGAGAGTTTGTATATTTTACCTTTTGTGGGAGTGTTTGTAGGCTTTATTTCTGGCTTTTTTGGTATTGGCGGTGGGGCGATTTTGGTGCCTGTGCTGCTTGCTTTTGGCTATGATATTAAAAGCGCTATTGCTGATGCGACTATGCTTATGCTAACAGCTGCGATTTTTGGGTCGTATTTTAACTACAAGCGTGCTAAATACGAGCTTAGAGGGGCTATTATTTTAGGGCTTGGAGCGGCGTTTGGCTCGCTTTTTAGTGGCTTTATCGTTGAGGCTGTGCCAGAACTAGCTCTTAAAATCACGCTTGCTTGTGCGATAGTCTTTAACTTCTACCGCTTGCTTCGCATAAATATACACGAAAACACCGGTGATGTAAATATCCCTGAGGTCTGGCTATTTATCATCGGTGCTGTGATTGCTGCCTTTGCGATATCAATCGGCATGGGTGGGGCTGTGTTTTTAACGCCGCTTTTAGTTGGCGTGCTTGGAGTGGATATCAAAAAGGCGATCTCTCTGGGGCTGTTTTTTGTGATTTTTTCTAGTTTTGGAGGCTTTGTGAGTATGAGCTATAATGGGCTAATTGATTATAAAATCGGTGCGATTTTAAGCGCCGGCGGGCTTGTGGGCGTGTATTTTGGCACGCTAGCACATCACAAGATAGAAAAACACAAGCAAAAACTAGCTCTTATGGGGCTAAATATCATAACTTTTAGCCTTGTTATGCGCTCAATTTTTTTAAGTTAATTCTAGCTAGAGACACGAGTTTTTGGGGGTTAGGGGGTATTTTTTAAGGAATTCTAGAATTCCTGTATAAATTTGCTTGGGAATTCTAGATTTTATTCTAGGGAATTCTAGAATTCCCTAGAATTTTTTGTAGAAATTCTAGATTTTATTTTAGGAATTCTAGAATTCCCTAGAATTTTTTGTAGGAATTCTAGATTTTATTTTACCAGCTCTTTTAGTCCTTCAAGCACCTTTGCCATAGCCAGTGTATCAAGTCCACAATAAGCTAGTAGCTCTTTTCGTTTTTTAGCGATTTGCTCGCTACTCATCGTTGCAAATGTTGGAAAAGCATTCATCGCCTCGCCGCCGTTTGATATCTCGCCACGGCTTGCCATTGCTTTGTAGCCATCAAATGCTCGCTTAAATCAAAGAAAATCTCAGCTAGCCGCTTAAAACTCCCTTTTTAAACTGCGCATTATAAGCTAACAAGCCGCGCAGCACAACTGCGCTTTGAAATGTCTCAAAATCCAGATGATATAGCAGGTAGCTAAGAATGGCTAAAAACTCACACACAATATCAGCATTAAGAATTCTAGATTTCTTTGTGTGCTTTTAGCCAAGCTAGGCTTTATTCAGCCCAGCATTAAAAGCCCCGCAAGTATAAGGCTTGCGATAATGCATGTCTATATCGCACTCTGGTTCATTAGGGAATTCTAGAATTTTCTCAAAGCAAGCGATATTTTCACGCACATTATTAAACTACTCTTTTGCGTTTTTGCTAAGGTCTGCGCTGACAAAAAGTTCACGCAAATCAAGCTTGCTAACTTCATCTCCACGCTCAAAAAACAGCCTCTGCAGTTTGTGCTGTAACCGAGCCGATGATTTGCCTATTTGTGCTTATTATCTCATCGCAGAGCCAATCAAAAAACAGCACCTTAGCGTGAGTAAAAGCAAAGTCCACTCAGGCAAATAAATCAGGCTGCTAAGTATAAAAACTTAAAAGTTCTAGAATTCCCTAAAAACACTTAGTAATTCTAGAATTCCTACAAAAAATCTAGGAAATTCTAGAATTGCCTAGAATAAATTCTGCCAGCCTTGATAAGCTCATTTATTTAACTTAGCATTTGCGCCTTCGCAGCTTTATCCATTGCTTTGAATTTGTTAGAAAACTATTAACCCTAATTTGTGTTTATATAATAATCTTACCTTATATGCCAAGATAGAGAATTCTAGAATTCCATAGAGTTTTTAAACTATAAGGCTAGGTAATTGCGTTACCTATACCACTGCTTAGTTTTGCTATCCCAGCGAAAACCTAGAGCTTTTATAGCATCTTTTTTAGCAAAGATATTATTGCCCCTTACTAGTAAAAATTTGATTTTAGCAGGCACTATGCTATAAGTCGTGCTTACTTCTACAAAGTCTTTTAGCTCATCAGCCTTGCTGGCATTTATATCAGCTTTAAGAGCCTCATCAATGCTAAATTTAACATAGCCAAGATCCATTAAAGCATTTTCATCTAGAATTCTTATCTCATCATTTTGGCATGTTAGATTTGATTAAACCCATACAGATAAGGCCTTTATTATATAATAAAGGCTAATAATTTAAAATAATAAAATATTTTTTAAATTATATATTTTTAAATTTTTAGATATAAAAAATGTGTACCCTAGCTATAAAAAATCTATTTTTTAAAGTTTTCTTAAAGTGTTTGAAAGTATGATTTTATGGGGATGGTGCGGACGAGAGGACTTGAACCTCCACAGCTTGCGCCACTAGATCCTAAGTCTAGCGTGTCTGCCAATTTCACCACGTCCGCATAACAATAACAAGGAATTCTAGAATTCCCAAAAGTGGTACGCCCAAGAGGATTCGAACCTCTGGCCTACGGCTTAGAAGGCCGTTGCTCTATCCAGCTGAGCTATGAGCGCATAGAAAAAGCCTGTCCAAGACGCTAAATGGTGCGTCAGGCAGGAGTCGAACCCGCAACCTACAGATCCGAAGTCTGTCGCTCTATCCAGTTGAGCTACTAACGCATAGATGGGGTGAGTAGTGGGGATCGAACCCACGACCCTCAGGACCACAATCTGATGCTCTAACCGACTGAGCTACACTCACCATGGTCGGGGCGAAAGGATTCGAACCTTCGGCCCTCTGGTCCCAAACCAGATGCGCTAACCAGACTGCGCTACGCCCCGTTTATACGAGTGTCGCTTCTATCAAATGTCTTTTGTCTTTCAAAAAGAACTGGAATTATACAAGAGCTATTATTAAATTTCGCTTAAAAAATCTAAGTTTTTTACCAAAAAACTTAGATTTTTTGCTGTATTTTAAAAAATCTCAAAAAATACTAAATTATTTAATATTTCTACCGATTTGCCACACATGAGCGATATAACAATCGGCGGGTCAATCTACAATGTTTCTGTGCCCCTAAAAAGCAAGCTAACCACGCTAAAACAACGCCAGCAAGAAGCCAGCGCACAGCTTGCCTCACAAGGGCTTAGCACTACTGATGCCAAAACTCAGGCGATAATAGAGCAGCTAAATGCGCAAATCAAGGTGCTTGAAAAGCAGCTTAGCGTCGTAAATCAGCACATCAGGCAGGTCATGGGCATGAAAGATGATAGCAAAGATGAGTTTGATGTAAGCAATGGCGATATGCTAAACGCAAAGCTTGCTAGCGACGAGCTTGATCGTGGGCGAGGCGAGCTTGGTAGTGTGCTAGCAAGCAGCGCTACAAATAATGCTAGTATAAAAATAGAAAGCCTTAGCGCAAGTAGCTTAAATGCTAGCGTGGGCGAGGCGGATGCTAGCGCAGATACTAGCAGTGCTGACGGGGGATTTAGCTTTGATGCTGCTGCTAGCAAGCTTGCTGGGCTTGTGAGCCTTGATCCAGCAAATCTACCTGATAACACAAAAGAGCAAAAACTCCAAAAGCTAACCGCCCAAAAAACGATGATAGAAAATCAAATCAGCGAAATAGAAAGTAAAATAAACTCTTTGCTAAGTGGCGGACTAAACGCTTTGGCGTAAGAATTCTAGAATTTCTAGTGCTTTTGGTTTTTCTTGGGGTGCGGGGGTTTTAGCGTAAATACGGTTGAAAGAGAAATGACTGAGAGTGCTGGGCTAGTCAAGGGCACTGGCTTTGCAAGAGACTTTAAGCCTGAGCTTAGCAAAAAAATTGAAAGCTTTTATACCTTATACAAAGAGCTAACAAGCAAAGCAGAGCAAATCGCAGCCACTGATGAGCTAGTAGCTCTATGGGCAAAAACCGCCAAACAATACAAAGAACTAGACAATCCTATCCAAAAAGCAAAAATAAATATAAGCTCAGTAGCAAATGGCACCTCACAAAGTGCCATAAACGAGCTAATAAAAAGAGCCCAGGCTGGAGAGATAACCCTAAGCGATGGAGTAAAAATAAGTGCTTAAATTCTAGAATTTAAGGAATTTTAGAATTTGGGCATTTGTGTATTTGTTGAGAGTTAAATTCTAGAATTTAGTTTAATTTTTAGTTTAAATTCTAAAATTTGGAGTTTTATTTTATATTAAAATATGTAAATTTTGACTTTAAAAATATTTAAATATTTTTAGAATAATAAATTAATAAAATTCTAGAATTTGTGTAATATTTAACTAGAATTTAGCTTAAAAAAAGCTAGTTTTTTGCTAAAATGTGGGTTTTGGTTTAAAATTTAAATAGTTTAAAAAAGGCTTTTGTGTTTCTTATTATTATTCCTATTTTTTTGGCTTTGTGTGTTTTATTTGCTTATTTGTATGCTTATGTGCTCTATGGTGTGCTAAGCCTTAGTAAAAGGCTTAGTGTTAGAATTAGCTTTTTTATTTTTTATGCGATTTTTACTTTGGTTATTGCGTTTGCTAGGCTTGATATTGTGGTTATAATGCCTTATACCATAGCTATTGTGATTTTATCAATACTAATACTTAAAAGAAAAGGGTATTTCACAAACTTCACAAAAGTAAGAGTAGCAATGGCTGGTGCATGTCTTTTGGTTTATGCTTGGCAGCTTGAGGTGCCACAAAGGCTGGTCTTTAAAACATTTACAACACTGCAATCTTATCCAAAATACGAAATAATGCCACTAGAAGTAAAAAATGACACAAATGCTAGTTTTGTTGATAAAGTAAGCTCTTTTAGGCTTAAAAATATGGATAAAAAATTACCTTGTGGGCTTATATCTTTTTATTGTAATATACGCAGTATTTATTATAGCGATGAAAATATTAAAGACTTTGAGCTAGTAAAAATATATGGAGCTTATTTTGCTCGCAGCACTCTTTTTAATGCTCTTACCATTTATGATGCCAGTGCTTATGAGTATTATGGAAATATTGATTTTAATGAAATAAAAAAATTAATCAATAAACAAGGAGAAAACAATGTCGCAAAATGATGTAAAACTAAATGAGATAAAAGACTTTGCCTTTTTAGCTAATGTAAGCTATGACTCAACCGATAAAATGAAAACTAGGGGTTTTGCAAAAGTTGAAAATGATAAAATTACATTAACAAACCCCAGCACAAATTCTAGTTTTGAAGTAGTCGCACAAGTAAATGATGATACTACTTGATTTAGTGGGACAGTGTTTAAAGACCCAGTAAGTGGCGAATACACCATAGCGTTTCGTGGTACTGAGATAGGTAATGGAAAAATAAGTGTCTAAATTCTAGAATTTAAGGAATTTTAGACTTTGGACATTTGGCTGGATTTTTGAATTCTAGAATTTAAAAGAAAGTTATAAAAAAATTTATATAACAATACTTTTTAAAGGGGATATTTTGTTTTTGCTTAGTATTATTATTTTAGCTAGTTATTTTATACTTGTTTTGATTTTTTCTTATTTTTGGTCGGTAGTAATTTATAAGCTTGCAATTAGCAAAAAAATACATTTTATAATTTTAGCTATTGGACTATATGCTCTGTGGGGTTATTATACGTTGTGGAGCAAGGAATTATTTATAATAAGTGGATTTTTTGTGACTGCTTTGTATTTTGGTGGCTTTATGTTTTTTCATAAAGATTTCAGCAAAAAACTAGTTATTTTTAGCTCTTTTGTTTGTGTTTTTTGTCTTTGGCAGTTGGAAATTCCGCAAAAGGTGTTTGTTAGCCTTATTGGAACAAAAATAAATATTACAGATAATGATTATGTTATTTTAGAAAATCAAGATAATTTTGGAAGAAAAGATAATATTTGGATTGATGATTGGGTTAAATATAAGAATTTTTTAGGGTATATGAGTTTTTATAAAGCTGATATTTTAATTTGCGATGAATTAGATTGCAAAGGAAACAAAAAGAAAATTGGAGAAATTTCAATGCCTAGTATGCCTAGAAGCACACTTGGGTGTATAAATTTAACCGGGCGTTGCTTGGGAAATATAACACCTAGCTCAACCCAAGAATATGTTTTAAAATACTTAAAAGAAAATCAAATCAAACAAGGAGAAAACAAGGAATTCTAGATTTTTACTCGCTTTAGTGGGGCTAGCCACGCTGCTTTTTACAAGGGCTACGCCCTAAACCCTTGGGGCACTAAAACCCCGTTAGAATTTAGAATTCTCTTGCTTTATTTGCGTTTTTTTGCTTCGCATCCGCTGGTTGCTTCGCATCCGCTGGTTGGGGGTGTGGGGGTATTTTATTAGGAATTCCAGATTAGGGAATTCCAGATTAGGGAATTCTAGTTTAGGAATTTTAGATTAGGGGATTCTAGTTTAAGGAATTCTAGATTAGGAATTCTAGATTAGGAATTCTAGATTAAGTAATTTTAGTTTAAGTAATTTTAGTTTAAGTAATTTTAGATTAAGGAATTCTAGTTTAGAGAATTCTAGTTTAGAGAATTCTAGAATTCCTAGGTAAAATACCCCCTAACCCCCAAAACTAGAATTCCTAAGCAAAATCTACTGCGCTAAAATCTCTTTTATCTGTTTTATGCGTTTTTCATCGCTTGGATGAGTGGAGAAAAAATCATTTCCGCTGCTTTTGTTTGCGCTCATTTTTTGCCAAAAGCTAAGCGCATAGCGTGGGTCGTATCCAGCTTTTATCATAAGCTGGACGCCGTATTTATCGGCCTCTAGCTCGTGGCTGCGGCTGTATGGTAGCATGACAAGGGCGTTTGAGCCTATGCTAAAGGCGTTATTTGCGATATTTGCGTATTTTGGGGCGGCTGCTTGCATGATGATGGCTAGCACGAGCCCTGTGCTAGAGCGCACGCTATTCATCGAGCTACGCTCTGCGCCGTGGCGTAGCAGTGCGTGAGCAGTCTCGTGGCCTAGCACGGTGGCTAGTTCGTCGTCGTTTGAGATTATCTGCATTAGCCCTGTGTAGACAAAGACCTTGCCGCCTGGCAGGCAAAAGGCGTTTTTGCTCTTATCATTTATGAGATAAAATTCCCATTTAAACTCTGGCTTACCAGCAGCGAGTGAGATTTTTTTGCCTACTCTATAGAGCATGGCAAGCATGGCTGGGTCGTGGCTGATATTTGCTTTTTTTAGTATTTCATCTCTTGCTTGCTCGCCGATGCGAAGTTCTTCGCTCTCATTTATTAGCATGACTTGGCTTCTGCCAGTTTGCGTAGTGCTCACACAGCCGCCAAAGCCCAAAATAACAGCAAATAGTAAAATAATTTTAAACACCTTCATGCTCTTAGCTTTAAACTTAATCAATCTTTAACACGCTTAAAAACGCCTCTTGCGGCAGAGCTACCTTGCCTATTGCCTTCATGCGCTTTTTGCCTTCTTTTTGCTTTTCAAGCAGTTTGCGCTTTCTTGTGATATCGCCGCCGTAGCATTTGGCGGTTACATTTTTACCTACTGATTTTACGGTTTCTCTTGCGATGATTTTTGAGCCTACGCTTGCTTGGATAGCTACTTCAAAAAGCTGTCTTGGCACGATTTCTTTCATCGCTTTTACTAGATCTCTGCCCTTGCTAAACGCATTTTGCTCAGGCACTATGATGCTTAGGGCATCTACTATCTCGCCAGCTACTCTTATATCAAGCTTTACAAGGCGTCCGCTTTGATACCCACAGGGCTCATAATCAAAGCTTGCATAGCCTTTTGTCGCAGATTTTAGCTTGTCGTAAAAGTCCATTACTATTTCATTTAGCGGAATTTCATACTCTAAAAGCACACGCTCAGGCGTGATATAGTCCATTTTCTTTTGATTGCCACGGCGGTTTGAGATTAGCGTGATGATGGAGCCTACAAACTCAGCCGGCGTAATAATAGTCGCCTTTACATAAGGCTCTAAAATTTCAGCGATATTATTTACTGGCGGTAGCTCGCTAGGGTTTTGGACATTTAGAGATCCGCCATCAGTGGTCTTTACTATGTAAGTCACAGTTGGCGCAGTGGCTATCAAATCTAGATTAAACTCACGCTCCAAGCGTTCTTTGATAACCTCCATGTGAAGTAAGCCCAAAAACCCCACACGAAAGCCAAAGCCAAGCGCAGCCGAGCTCTCAGGCTCGTAGCTAATAGAACTATCATTTAGTTTTAGCTTTTCAAGCGCGTCTCTGAGTTCTTCAAAGCGGTCAGTATCAATAGGATAAAGCCCAGCAAAGACAAACTGCTTTGCGCCCTCAAAGCCTGAAATCGGCTCTGCGGCTTTATTATTAGCTAGCGTTATAGTATCGCCTACTGCGATTTGGCTTACGGTTTTTAGTCCCATTACGACTATTGCGATTTCGCCAGCCTTTATGCTTTTGGTTTTTTGCGGTGCTATTGGATGCGGATAAAGTAGATCTAGCACAGGGTATTTTTGCGCTGAGCCCATTATATAGGCTTCATCGCCGGTTTTTAAAGAGCCCTCAAAAACACGCACAAGAGCCAAAGCTCCAAGATAATTATCAAACCAGCTATCATAAATTAACGCTTTTAGCGGTTTATTCTCATCGCTCGGGCCGATTTGCTCTTTTTGGCTGTTTTTTGGATCAGGAATTCGCTCGCAAATTGCGCCAAGTAGCTCATCAATGCCAAGCCCACTTTTTGCACTCACGCAGATAGCCTCGCTACAATCAATGCCGATGATATGCTCTATTTCATCTTTTATTCGCTCTGGATCAGCTTGTGGCAGATCAATTTTATTTAGCACTGGGATTATGGTTAGGTCGTGTTCTATGGCTGTGTAGACATTTGCAATGGTTTGAGCCTGTACGCCTTGACTAGCATCTACTACTAGAAGTGCTCCCTCGCAGCTTGCTAGAGAGCGAGAGACCTCGTAGCTAAAATCCACATGCCCTGGGGTGTCAATGAGATTTAGTATGTATTCATCGCCCTTGTGCGTGTATTTTAGTCGCACGGACTGCGCTTTTATGGTGATCCCACGCTCACGCTCTATATCCATATTATCTAGTAGCTGCGAGCTCATTTGGCGCTCGCTCACAGCCCCACAAGTGCTGATAATGCGATCAGCTAAGGTGCTTTTGCCGTGGTCAATGTGTGCTATTATGCTAAAATTGCGAATTTTACTCATTTTTGTCCTTTAAAAGCGCAATTATAGCAGATTTTTCTAGAATTCCCTAGATTTTATCAAAGCTCAGTGCGAGTTAGAATTCGCTAGGGAATTCTAGAATTCCTAAAAGAAACCCCCGCAACCCCCAGAAAAAAATTCGCTAGGGAATTCTAGAATTCCCTAAAAAATCTGCTAAAATTAGCAAAACTTTTTAAAGGACAATAAATGAAAAAGATTTTTAACTTGTTTTTTGCAGCTGTGGTGGCTGTGATATTCTCTGCTTGCGCAGCAAAGACTACGATCGACCTGCCAGCGCAAAATAGCGTCAAAAGCGGCATTCTTGGGCGAAATATCAGCCTTAGTGTGAGCGATCTAAGGGATGATAAAATCACAATCGGTGTGCTAAAAAACTCTGATGGAGATATCACAAGTCGCATTTCTACTACTTCTGCGCTTGAGGCTTGGATGAAAAATGCTCTCACTGCTGAGCTTGCAAAGCGTGATATAGCAGTGGTTGATGAGACGCCTGATTTTAGCGTAAATGTGAATATTGATAAATTTCAAAGCGAGATTTTTGGCATAGGCACTAAGAATATGCACGCAAACTCACAAATAACAATCATCGCAAACTTTGGTGATAGAAGCGTAAAAAAGACCTTAAACGAACCGGTGATTAGCTTTGCTCCGCTGCCTACTTTAAAAAGCCTTGAGCCTTTTGTCATAGAGACTTTAAGCGAGCTAGCAAGTCGCTGCGCTGCTGAAATAGCAAGTATAAACTAAAATGCGCTGCTTGGGGTGCGGTAGATTTTGTCTTAGACTGCTTTGTGCTACTTGCCAAAATATCCTAAGCTCATATACGCTAAAATCTAGGCTAATTGATGGGCTAGAAGTGTTTTATTTCTATGCTTATAGCGAGATTTCAGCCCTGCTTGGCACCAAGCACAAGCTTTGTGGCTCTGGGGTTTTTAAAGCCCTTTGCCAGCTTAGCATTTCACGCTTTGCGCAGAGCTTTTATCTGCCTAGTGAGCCACTTATTCACGCTATTGCATTAGATGATAATGTAAAAAGCGGCTACTCTCACTCAGCAATCATCGCAAAAGCCCTAAAAAACGCTCAAATCTCGCCTCTGCCAAATGCTCTAAAAGCTATGAGCGAGGTCAAATACGCTGGCAAAAGCCTAGAATATCGCCAAAAAAATCCTAGAAATTTTAAGCTTTTAAAGCCTTTAAAAGCGCCTGTTATCCTAGTAGATGACATCATCACAACAGGGCTTAGTATGAAAGAGGCAAAAGAATGTGTAGAAAATGCTGGCGGGGAGGTGCTCTTTGGCATTGTTCTAGCTGATGCTAGGGAGTGAGTTTATTTTTTAGTTTGGCTGGGTTTTTATAGGCTGGCTTGCGCATTTATTGTGCTAAAATCACAGCTTGAGAGCCCATCGCCTTTTAAAATTTTTCGCACCATTTTTTTGCTACGCAACCCGTTGGGTCTGCGGCAGCTGCCTTGAAAAATCGGCACGAAAAATTTTAAATCACTGCCGTAAACGTCTCTCCACGGCTAGTCTGCGCTGTGCTTTTAACACACTAAACGCGCAATCTTGGAGCCTTGTTTTTAACTGCCGCTACCGCGAAGTTTAAAGGGCAGCGCGAGTTGGAATTTGCTAGAAATACTTTAGAATTCCCTAGAATTCTCTGAGATGAGATCCCCCAGTCAAGCTGGGGGATGACAGGGAATTCTAGAATTCCTAAGGCAAAATCTAGAATTCCCTAAAATTCCCTAAATAAAATCTAGAATTCCAAGGATAAATTTAGAATTCCTTAAAGATTGCTTCGCAAGCCCAGCAATGACGCAGGGAATTCTAGAATTCCTAACATATTTTAAACTAAAATTTAGCTTAAATGTTACTTTTCGCTACACTGGCAAATAAAATTTAAACTTTTTAGCTAGTAAATGCTAAGTAAATTGCTATAATTCGCCAAAATCAAAAAAGGAGAATAAATGCAAAATTCCCAAGTGCCAGTAGATAAAAAGACCAATTTGGTTCAAATCTACGGACTTTTCATCGGTATAATCGCAGCTATTGCTGTGTATTATCTCATGCCTAGCAATGCTGGCGAGGTAGCCCAAGCAGCTGCTGGGGCAAAAAAGCTAAACACAAATGGTATCGCCATAGTAGCGGCTGTGGCTGTGCTAATGGGTATTTGGTGGATGACAGAGGCTATTGCTCTGCCTGCTACTGCCCTACTTCCTATGGTGCTATTTCCTATCCTTGGTGTTGATACCTTTAAAAGTGCGGTTACGCCGTATGCTAGCGATACGATTTTTCTATTTATGGGAGGCTTTGTGCTTGCCCTTGCTATGCAAAAGTGGAACTTGCACATACGCATAGCCCTTGGAATCGTGCTACTAATCGGCACTAGCCCTAAGCGGCTTATAGCTGGATTTATGGTAGCAACTGGCTTTATCTCTATGTGGGTTAGCAACACAGCAACTGCTGTAATGATGCTGCCTGTGGGTCTAAGCGTGCTATATCTAGTAGAAAAACTAGTAGGCAACGCAAATATCCCACAATCAGCCAGCGTAGAGGCTACACAGGTGCTAGATGATGATGCTGTGCGCCAAAGCACGCAAGGTGGTGCGATGAATGCCATCATGCATAAAGGCAAAGATGTAGTCCAAGAGGTAAAAGACAAAACAAAAGCCTTTCGCTCAAACTTTGGCATTGCGCTTATGCTAGGCATTGCTTACGCTGCATCTCTTGGCTCGCTTGGCACACTAATAGGCACGCCGCCAAATGCGATTTTGCTAGGAAATATGAAAGATATGGGTATTGAAATCGGCTTTGGTGAGTGGATGCTAATGGGCGTTCCGCTTAGCATAGTGCTACTAGCTGCGTGCTGGGCATTGCTAGTATATGTGCTATTTCCACCTGAGATAAAAGAAATCCCAGGCGGTAAAGAGGTTATAAGAGCTGAACTTGCTAAGCTTGGTTCATTTAGCACACCTGAAAAGCTTGTGGCTATTGTGTTCTTTTTAGCAGCGTTTTGCTGGGTTTTCCTTGGCTTTATCTTTAAAAGCTATGGTATCAAAATCGGTTCTCTTGATTCAATAATAGCAATGAGCGTGGCAATAATATTATTTATCATCCCAGCAAACAGCAGCGGCGAGCGTCTAATAGACTGGAATACAGCAAAACACCTGCCGTGGGATATTTTGCTACTATTTGGAGGCGGTCTAGCTCTCTCAGCGCAGTTTGGCAAAACCGGTCTTAGCCTATGGATAGGCGAACAAGTAAGCAGCCTTAGCATACTACCTATGGTTATAGTCATACTAGCAGTTACTGCGCTTGTTATTTTCTTAACAGAAATCACATCAAATACAGCCACCGCAGCTGCTTTCATCCCTGTAATCATAGGCGTAGCAGGCGGACTTGGATATACAGAGCATAATGTTCTACTTTTTGCTATACCAGTAGCTTTGGCTGCGACTTGTGCCTTTATGCTACCAGTGGCAACTCCGCCAAATGCCATAGCCTACGGCTCAGGATATGTGCGGATAAAGGATATGATAAAAGCTGGTTTTTGGCTAAATATCATCTCAATTTTCTTAATCACAGCTATCGTGATGACTATAGGCACAGCGGTGTTTGATCTAAAATACTAAAATGCCTAAGCCCCAGGAATTCTAGAATTCTAGAATTCCTAACTTTAAATTTAATTTATTTATGATAAAATCTAGCCCTAAAAGTAAATTTATGGGACAAATATGCAAAAATATGAAGGTTACGAGAGCCTGATTTTACAATGCGAAACACTACTTGATGAGTGTGAGATAGACTTTGTAAAAAAAGCAAAATCACTACTAAAAGAACAAGATTTTTACGCAGACCCAGATGACTTTGAATCTGCGATGAGAGTGGCTTTTAGGGCTATTATAGGCTATGGGACTAGCGCAAAAAGCGTGCTTGATGGCCTAAAAACTTGCTTAAATAAAGATGAAAAACTAGCAAAATATATACTAAAAAACTCTATTTTAGATTTTAAAAAGAATTTCAAAGAAAAAGAACCTCGCTTTGAAAATACGCTAGAAGCGGCTATTTCGCGCTTTAACGATGACTTTGGACTAGATGAAGATATAGTGATAGAAAAAGTAGGGCAAGAAGAGCAAATCCAAACAAATACAATCAGCTTTGATGGCGCAAATACCTTGGTTTTTGGCGATATTTTCTGGGAGCTAAAAGCCGCAAAAGAAAGCGAGCTTTGGCTGCTAAACCTATATAAAGGCGTGCCGATTAAAAACAAAGCCAAAATCACAGATATTGAAAATGAAAAACTAAGCCTAAAAACAGAATTAATCCAACTTCTAGCCATAAAAGAAGAAGGCTCAGCCTTTATCCTAAAAGGGGGAAATATCAGCTCAGATATTGAGTGTAGGGTCTTAAACTTTAATTTTGGTGCAGGTGTGGTGATGCTAGAGCCCTTTCGCCGCAGCACGAAAACAGCTGCACTTTTAAGGGCACATCCTCGTCTCCAACCATCAAAACTAACTCCTGTTAGCTTGCTTTGTGATGATAAGCGCATAGATGCTCAGCTTTTTGACATTAGCCGTGGTGGGCTTGGTGCGATTTGCGCTGATGGATTAAAGCTGCAGGCTGGCTCAAAGCTAAAGGCGATTTTTAATCTAGAAATCGCAGGCACTTTAAAGCAAATCAGCCTAAATCTAGAGCTAGTAATAGCCCTAAACTATCAAGGCACGATGCGCTACTGCTGTAAAATAACAGATACCACTCAGCCTTGTATGAGCGATATTTTTGCCTACACTGATATAAGGCAAAAAGAAACTCTAGATGAACTAAGCAAAAAAGCGCAAGATTTTTTATAGAATTTAATTAAAAATTCTAGAATTCGCTAATAATAAAAGGATAAAAATGATAAATATAGTTTTTTATTTAATAGCTTATTTTTTAGCAGCAGTTCCTTTTGGGCTGGTGTTAGCAAGGCTTTTTGCTAAGGTTGATATAAGAAGCGCAGGTAGCGGCAGCATAGGCGCTACAAATGTCTTGCGTGTGGTAAAAGAAAGCAATCCTGCCCTAGCAAAAAAGCTTAGTATCGCTACAATCGCCCTTGATGCGCTAAAAGGACTAGTGCCGCTTGTGGTGGCAAAATTCTGCTTTGGGTTAGGTGATAGCGTGCTTTGGGCGATGGCAGTTTTAGCAGTAATTGGACATTGCTTTTCACCGTATTTGTTATTTAATGGCGGTAAGGGCATAGCGACCGGGGCTGGAGTAATGATATTTTTCTTGCCACTTGAGGTTATACTTGCGCTGATTGTGTGGTTTGTAGTGGGTAAGGTGTTAAAAATCAGCTCGCTTGCTAGCCTGGGCGCACTTGTGGTTTTTATAGCCAGTTCGTTTATCATCCACCCACAAATCGAGGTTATAAATACGCATGCACCGGTGCTTATCATCTGCTTTATCATTGTCTATAAACACTGGGGGAATATCTTGCGCTTAATAACTGGCAAGGAGAAAAAAGTAATATGAAAATCAGTCTAAAAATGCGCTTTAAGTGCGTGGTGGGCGTGCTTAGCTTTGAAAGAGTTAAAAAGCAAAAAATCTCTTTAAAGCTAAGCGCAAAGACAAGTGAGTTTATTGATTATAGCTTAATTAGTGAGTATATTTATGCTTCTTTTAAGCAGCAAAAATTTATTTATTTAGAGGATGCTTTAGCATTTTTTGAGAAAAATCTAGCAAAAGAATTCCCAAAAATCAAAAAGTTTAAGCTAAAAATCTCAAAACCGCAAATTTTTAAAATGCTAGCAAAGCCTTATAAAAGCACACCTTCGCTAAGCAAAAAAGTAGTTTATTAAAATAAATTTAAAAAAAATTGAATTTTTCCTTAAATTTTATGATAGAATTGCAGAAACATTTTTAAATAAGGAATAAAATGAGAATTCTAGTTGTAGAAGACGAATCAACTCTAAATAAAACACTTCTAGACGGACTTAGTGAGTGTGGTTTTCAAACAGATACTAGCGAGAGTTACAAAGACGCTGAGTATTATATAGGCATTCGCAATTATGATTTGGTGCTGTGTGATTGGATGCTTGAAGATGGCGATGGCACAGACCTAATCGAAGTTGTAAAGCGCAAAAGCCCACGCACTCCAGTAGTCATACTCTCAGCCAAAGACGACAAACAAAGCGAAATCACAGCTCTAAAAGCTGGAGCTGATGATTATATCAAAAAGCCTTTTGATTTTGATGTTTTAGTAGCCAGATTGGAGGCTAGACTGCGCTTTGGTGGCACAAGTGTTATTAGAATTGACGAGCTTATCATAGACCCAGATGAAGAAAAAATCATCTACAAAGAAAAAGAAATAGAGCTAAAAGGCAAGCCTTTTGAGGTGCTAACTCACCTTGCTCGCCACTCAGATCAAATCGTTAGCAAAGAACAACTACTAGATGCTATCTGGGAAGAACCAGAGCTAGTAACTCCAAATGTAATTGAAGTAGCAATAAACCAAATCCGCCAAAAAATGGACAAACCACTTGGCATCTCTACTATTGAGACAGTTCGTCGCCGTGGATATAGATTTTGCTTTCCCAAAAAAGCCTAAGGGCTAGATTTATATTGCAATTAGCTATAGCTGGGGCTATGCTAATTGCGATTTTTTCTGGAATTCTCTACCACTACATTGAAATTTCAATATTTGAAAATGTAGCTATTAGCCTAAACCGCATAGCAAAAGACTTAGAACCTCGCTCAAAACTCTACGCCCTACAAAGCAAAATCCCAGATGTAAAAATCAGCGTAGATGAGACAAAAATACAAAAACCATATTTTAGCTATAATAAAGACAAAAGCTCCACACAGCTACACTACCCTACAAGCTACGGAACTTTGATAATAGATAAAAATACCAAAGAATATAGCCAAATCACAGCGCAAATTCTCTCAAATATCATTTTTATAAACGCTACTGCAATTTTTCTTATACTTTTTTATGCGCTATTTTTATCTAGAATTCTAGTTTTGCCTGTGCGTGCGCTTGCTTTAAAGCTATCTAAACTGAACGAACACAGCCTAAAAGGCGTGGAAAGCACGCAGGTGCCAAGTGAGTTTGAACCCTTAGCAAAGAGTATAAACCGCCTTATAGAAAGAATTGAAGCTTACGCGCTAAGCCAAAAAGAGCTATTTATAGGCGCAGCGCACGAGCTAAAAACACCGCTAGCTGTCATGAAAACCAAAAACGAAGTAACCTTGCTAAAAGATAGACCAAAAGAGCAGTATTGTGGGGCACTAGAACAAAATATAAAAAGCATTGATCAAATGAATAAGATGGTAAGTGCGATTTTACAAATCGGGCGCGGGGAAGCAGCGCAGTTTGAAAAGCCTGTTAATACTGATATAATCGCATTTTTAGGCGAAATTTGCGAGAGTTTTAAAGCCCTTGCTAAAAAAGAAGGCAAAAGCCTTAGTACTAGTTTTAGCCCAAAAAGTCTAAAAATAAGCATACAAACCACACTTTTTACACATATTATGCAAAATTTTTTACAAAATGCGCTAAAATTTTCCCCTGAGGGCTCAGAGGTAAAAGTAGAGACAAAACTGCTTGATAATATACTTGAAATCAGCGTTAGCGATGAGGGCTGTGGTATTGATGAGAACAAAGATATTTTTGCGCCTTTTAAACGCTATGGCAAGGCTGGTGGGTCAGGGCTGGGGCTTTTTGTGGCTAAAAACGCTGCAAATGCGATGGGAGCGCAAATTAGCGTGCTAAATAGAGATGATGGCAAAAGTGGGGCTGTGGCTAGGCTTTTGCTTAAAATATCTTAAGAATTCTAGATTAGCATTAAAAAATTAGGTAATTTTAAGTAAAAAAATACAAAAAAGGATAAAAATGTCAAAAAGAATAGCAGTAATTGATCTTGGCTCAAACTCAGCCAGACTAGCGATTTTTGAGCGCACAAGCAGGCTTGGGTTTTTTATCCTGCGTGAGTATAAAGTAAAGGTGCGCTTAGGGCACGGCGCATACGAAAATGGCGGCATGCTACAAAACGCAGCCATGGCAGAGGTGCTTGAAGCACTAAGTGAGTTTAAAACCTACATAAAGCTTTACAAAGTCCGCAAAATCATTGCTGGCGGCACCTCAGCCCTGCGTGATGCGCCAAATAAAGCTGTGTTTTTAACTAGATTAAAAAACGAGCTAGGCATTGCTATGAAAGTAATTAGCGGCGAAGAAGAAGCTAGCCTTGGAGGCATAGCAGCAAGCAATCTTTTGCCGCCGCTAGAAGATGCTTTGTGCGTGGATATCGGCGGCGGCAGCACTGAGCTTGCTCGCATAAAAAATGGCAAAATTCTAGCTGCAACCTCGCTAAATCTAGGCACAGTGCGATTAAAAGAGCTTTTTTATGACAAGGGCGATTTAAAAGGTGCTACGCAGTTTATAAAAGATAAAATTAACGCTCTTAATGGTGAGTTTAAAAGTGAGCAAATCGTAGCAATCGGCGGGTCGCTAAGAGCGATTTCAAAGGCTATTATGGAGCGTAGCAATTACGCTTATAAGGTGCTTCATGGCTTTTGCTATGAGCTAAGAAAAGAAGGTGCTTTTATCAAAAAAATCGCTAATGCTAAGCCAAATGATTTAAAAGAACTTTGTATAAAAAAAGAGCGTTTTGATACCATTACTGGTGGGGCTAGCATTTTTGATGCTTTATGTGCTTTTGCTGGGGCAAAAAGCGTGATTACAAGTGGTGTTGGCGTGCGTGAGGGATTATTTTTGCGAACGATTTTGCGTCCTAGTATGCGCTTTCCAAAGGGTTTTAATCCTAGCTTAAAAAGCCTTAGTGAGCGTTTTTGCGTGATTGATAATGCACCTATTGTGCGTTTTTCTAGGCTGCTTTTTAAAGAACTTGCTCCATTACACGCTCTTGGCGAGTATGAATTAGGCTTGCTTAGCGCAGCAGCAAGGGTTTTTAACGCAGGGCGTGCCATAGGATACTACAGCGAGGCGCAAAATAGCGCATATATCGTGCGCTCAGGGCTAAACTATGGCTACACGCACGAGCAAATTTGTGCAATAGCTGCTATTTGCGAACTAAATAGCACAGAGTTTAGCAAGGCTGATTTGGGCGAGTTTGCTGGTATAATTTTGGGCAAAAATCTAAATATCACGGCACTAAAATGGCTATGTTACATACTAGCGCTTGCTAGAAATCTTGGTGTGTATGCTGGGGTTAGTGCTAGATTTCATCTTGGCGTTTTAATCATTAGTGGTGCTAGCGAGCTAGCGCTTTTAAAGGCAAATATCAAAAAACTTGTTGAGCCAATTAAATTTGAAATAATTTTTGAGTAAATGGGTTTAGAAATACTCTAGAATTTCTTAAAACTCAAAGTAGAGAATTCTAGAAAAAAAATAACTTGCTATAAAATGATTTCAAAACTAATGTGAAAAAATGATTTAAAATAAAGTGGCTCCGGATGCTGGATTCGAACCAGCGACCAATCGGTTAACAGCCGACTACTCTACCGCTGAGCTAATCCGGAATATTTAAATAAGACTGGAATTATAGCCGAACTTAAAAGCTTTGTCAAGGGTTTTTTAAAAAATTTTTACAAGTTTTTAGATAAAATTATTTGATCATCTAGAATTCCTAACTCTAAAAAATGGGAGTTTTTTAGCAAATTTAAGGACTTTTCATTGTCTTTTTTCACCCTAGCAAAAAGCTCTTTAAGCCCCAGCTCATAAGCTTTATTTAGCAAATTTTTTATCAAAATATCGCCAACTTTTTTAAAATCTGGATTTTTGTAAAAGCCAATTTGCGCTGCTGTTTTTGTAATATCAAAAAAGCAAATCACACCTAAAAAACTTCCATTTTCATAAATAGCGTAGTATTTTTTATCATTTTGAGTTTTTAGGTAATTTATAAAGTTTTTAAAAGCCTTTAACTCATTTTTGCGTCCAGAAAAATCGCCTAAAAAGCTGTAAATTTCGGGCTGTGAGCGAGCGTGAAAAACAGCTAAAATCTCATCATTATTTAAAAAACAAAAATCTTTTAACATAGCAAAATATAAAAAACATAGGAATTCTAGAATTCTAGAATTCCAAAACCCAAAAATTCTAGAATTCTAGAATTTCAAAAATCTAGAATTCCTAAGCAAAAATCTAGAATTCCTATACCTTTGGAGTATTTTTTATCATCTGCTTGATCCCTGCCTCATCTAACCAAAGCGTGTTTTTATCAGAACTATACGCAAACTCGCTTTTAACTAACTCACCTTTTTCACCTATGGCGTTTTGGCTGAAATCTTCTAATCTATGCTTGGTGCTTGGAGCGATTACATAATGGTCGCTAAACTCAAAAGTATGCATAGCATCATCACTTGCTATCATGGCCTCATGTAGCTTCTCGCCTGGGCGGATGCCAATTATTTTATGTCCAAGTTCTGGTGCCATAGCCTTAGCAAGGTCTATTATGCGCATTGAAGGAATTTTTGGGATGAAAATCTCTCCACCTTTCATACGCTCAAAGTTTTTTAGCACAAAGCGCACGCCTTGTTCTAGCGTGATCCAAAAGCGTGTCATGCGCTCATCTGTAATAGGCAGTTCTTTTGCTCCCCCAGCAATAAGCTTAGCAAAAAACGGCACCACAGAGCCCTTTGAGCCAACTACATTGCCGTATCTAACCACACTAAAGCGTGTGCGGCGTGTGCCTGCGATGTTATTTGCAGCAGTAAAGAGCTTATCACTTGCAAGCTTTGTTGCGCCATATAGATTTATGGGACTGCAGGCTTTATCAGTGCTTAGGGCGATCACTTTTTCTACATTACACGCAAAGGCTGCGTTTATTACATTTTGCGCGCCGTTTATATTTGTTTTTATACACTCCATAGGGTTATACTCAGCAATAGGCACATGCTTCATAGCAGCTGCGTGAATGACGAAGTCCACATCGTGCATAGCTAGTTTTAGGCGGTCCTCATCACGCACATCGCCTACAAAAAAGCGCATACAAGGCGCATCAAAGCCTTGGCTCATCTCATAGTGCTTTTGTTCGTCTCTTGAGTAGATTATAAGCTTATTTGGCACATAATCTCGCAGCAAAACTCTAGCGTATTCTTTGCCAAAGCTACCTGTGCCACCGGTGATTAAAATATTTTTGCCATTAAACATTTTTGCCCCTTTTTGCGCTTAAAAGTATAATTCTAGCAAAATTTTAAGGCAATTTTAGATAAAATTAGCGAATTTTTTAAAAAATGGTAGAAAATGAAAGTTTTTATTAATTGTGATTGTGAAATTTTATCAGCCACGCTAGAAAAAATTCTCTCAAACTCTATTTCTAGCCAAAGTGACGCTGATATCATTATTTGTGAGAGAGAATTTGCTAGCAATAAGCCACTTTTTATCATCGGCGAGGACATCACTCAGCCTTTTAGCGAAGCAGAATTAAAGCAAAAATTAAGCGAGTTTTTAGAGAAAAAAGCCCAGTCAGTCCCTGAAAAAAATATAAATTTTGATGCTTTTGAGAAAAACTTAGATGAGATTTTGCTTTCTTTTAAAAAACAAATTTTGGAGCTTTTTAAAAATGCAAAATAAGCAAGATAGCTACGAAATAAACATCGCAAGCGGGGCTTTAAAAGGGCGAAAAATTACCTTGCTTAGCTCAGAGAAAACTCGCAGCACAAAATCCATCGTGGCTGATAGCTTTTTTGACAGCTTGCGTGATGAAGTGCGTGATAGCGTGTTTGCTGAGCTTTTTGGCGGCTGTGGGCTTATGGCTGTGCGTGCACTTAGTGAGGGTGCTAGTAGAGCTTTTGCTTTTGAAAAGGACAAAGCTAGCTTTGGTGTGCTTAGCAAAAACCGCAAAAATCTAGGCTTAGATGAGCGTTTTGAGATATTTTTGGGCGATACTTTTAGCCTAGCTTTAGACACGCTAAATGGCTCAAAAATCAAGAATTGGAATTCTAGATTTATACTTTATCTAGACCCGCCTTTTAGCATTAGAGAAGGCTTTGATAATATTTATGAAAAATGCGTGGATTTACTTAGTAAACTAGACCCGGATATCGCTGTATTTGAGCATTTAAGCAGTGTTACATTGCCTAAGAGCATAGGCAAACTTACTCTAAAAAAGAGTAAAAAATTTGGAAAAACCACGCTTAGTTATTTTTTTAATGAAAAAGCATAAATTTTTTAAACTTGTTGCCGATTTTAAAAGCGAATAAAACTCACAAAGGGGTAGAAATATGGAAATCTTTAACAATATAGCAAGCAACATGGCGACCACAACAGCGCAAAAATCAGCTGAAATTCAACGCCCAGTAGCTGATGTAAGTGGCTCAAAGATAAATACCGAGAGCTCGACCGAGCAGCCAAAAGGCGCAGCTGAGCTAAACAAACAAAACTCAGAAGAAATGAAAGCTAAGCTCGATGAAGCAGTAAACGACCTAAATGAATATATGCAAAAAATGGATACAAACCTGCGCTTTGGCTACAATCAACCGCTAAACACGCTAACAGTAAGCCTAATCAACACTCAAAACGGCGATACAATCCGCCAGTATCCAAGCGAGCAAGTAATAAGAATGAGAGAAAATCTACAAGAACAAATCAGAAGTCTTTTTAAAGAACAAGGGCTTTTGATGGATCAAACAAACTGAAATCATTAACTAGGGAATTCTAGAATTCCCTAAACAAATCCATAAAAATATAAAAGGATAATATCATGGCAGGCGTATCAGTAAGCACTCCAAGCAAAGAAAACTCACCTACTTATGGACTTAGCAAAACAGGTGCAGCAGTCTCAGACAAAGCGCAATTAAACATAGCAAGTAGTATTTTAACTCAAGATGTAATAGATGGTCTAAAAGACGCTGATGAAAGCGTTCAAATCAAGCCTCTTACTCTAAAAATAGATAAAAATACTAAAAAACAAGCCGATATCACAGCACTAACCACGCTGGTATCAACTCTAAAAACAAGCTACGCTGATGTGGCAAACGAAACAGCAATGCTAAAACGCACAGTCTCAGCTGCTGGCTCAGGCTCTGTAACAGCAAATGTAGAAGCCGGCGTGGCAGAACAAACCGTTCGCCTAAGCGTAAGCCAGCTAGCACAGGTTGACTCATACCAAAGCAAAGGCTTTAAATCTCGCTCAGATACTTTAACGGGCATTTCTAGCGACCAAAGCCTTACTCTCTCAGTAGGCGATAAAAGCGTAGATATAAAAGTCGGCGCATCAACCACGCTTGAAGATATCATAAACCAAATCAACGACGGCGCAGGCGACGCTATAAAAGCTAGTATAGTAAATACTGGCGGCAAAAATGGCTATAAGATGATTTTACAAAGCAAAGAATCAGGCGAGAAAAATCAAATTAAATTTAGCGTAAAAGGCGACAAAGCAGATGGCGCAAAACAAGTGCTAAGCGCATTAGGTTTTAACGCAACTGAAAAAGAAGTTAAGGATGACAAAACCCAAGCAACAACAGGCTTTGATTTTAGCTTTAATTTTACTGGCTCAGAGGCAAAACAACTACAAAAAGCCCAAGATGCTAAATTTAACTTTAATGGCATTGATATCACTCGTAGCTCAAATAGCGTAGATGACCTTATTATCGGAGTTACTTTTAATCTAAACAATGTAGATGAGAAAAACAGCACAACAGGCGCACTAAAAGAAAGCGTAATCACTATAGGCAAAGACACAGACGCAGTAGTAAAATCACTAAAGAGCATGGTAACAGCCTATAATGATCTAATTAGCAATATCTCTACTGCTACTTCATATGATAGAGAAAATGGTGTAGCAGGCACGCTAAATGGTATGAGCGAAATCACAGGTATAAAAAGAAAGCTACAAAATCTATTTGAATCATCAAATAGCGATGGCAAGAGCCTACAAAACTTTGGCTTTAGCTTTACAGAAAAAGGCGTGCTAAGTGTAGATGAGAGCAAACTAAAAGATACTATAAGCAAAGACTATGAAGGCTTTAAGTCGTTTTTTACAAACTCTACTGAGTATAAAAATGCTGGTGTTTTTGGTACAGAAATAATAAATCAAACTCTAAAAAATGATATTTCTGGTAAGCTAAAAATCAATGGTAAAGAAATTCAAATTGATCTTAATAAAGGCGATGCTGTCAAAAACGCAAACGAGCTTGTAAGGCTTATAAATGACGCTGAGATACCAAATGTAACAGCTCGCCTTGCTGATAATGGCGTTTTACAGCTTGTAGGCACAGGCGGTAAGGATATAGAAATATCAAAAGACTCTAATGATGCCTTGCTAAAAGCACTAGGTTTAGAGGCTGGCACAACTCCAGGTTCAAGCACTGATAAAAAAGGCTTTTTTGACAAACTAAGCGATATAGTAACTGGGCTAATAGGCACAGAGGGCACACTAACGAACCTAACAAGTAGCCTAAAAGACAAATCCAAAATCATCCAATCGCAAAAAGACAAAGTCCAAGCAACGCTTGATAAAAAATATGCGATGATGCAAAAGCAGTTCGCAACCATCGCTGTGCAAATGAACGCGCTAGAAAACTCATTTAACTCGCTCAAAAACACCTTTGATGCGCTGTTAAATAGCAATAAATAAGGATAAAAATGCAAAGCTCTGCTTATAATAGCTATAATAGCACCAGTCTTAGCGTAGATAACCAAGAAAAGCTAGTTTTGATGCTTTATGAAGGAATTTTGCGCTTTGCGGCTCGTGCTAAAAAGGCAATGCAAGAAAAAAATGTCCAAGAAAAGGTCATGTTTATAAACAAAATTAGCGCAATTTTCATTGAGCTTAGCAGCTCGCTTGACCTAAATCAAGGGCAAATCGCTCATTATCTAAAAGGCCTATATGCTAGAGAAATCACAAGGCTCATTGAAGCAAACATCAAAAACGATGTAGATGCTATAGATGAAGTAATCCGTGTAACTCGTGGGCTAATCTCAGCGTGGAATGATGCTACTGGAACGAACACAGAAGGAGCGGCTGATGTGGATAGATGAACTAACAGTAGCACTCATCGCAGGCGATATAGAAAAGTTTCAAAGCATCTTAGACAAACAGCCAAAAGAGCTAAATATAAATGATATTAGCACGGCAATGAGCCTTATAACAGAGGCGCAGAAAATTTGTCAGCATAAACTTGATTTGCTTCACACTGAGTTTGAAAAAATCAAGCTTGCTAAAAAGTTTAGCCACGAGATGGCACTAAATTATTAAAAAATACCTAAGAATTCTAGAATTTATTCTTGGGAATTCTAGAATTTCGGCTTAGGAATTCTAGAATTTTGACTTAGGAATTCTAGGGAATTCTAGAATTTTGACTTAGGAATTCTAGAATTCCCTAGGGCTTTAAGCTTACTTAAAAATAGCTAAAATCAAAGGTATAAGATGAATAAAATCCAAAACTTCCCTATCATGCTTTTTACTACTATTATGGGGCTTGGTGGGCTTAGTATGGATATTTTTTATATCTTTGGGGCTGGGTTTTTGTTTGAGAGTTTTCGCTTTGTTGCAGCAGCTCTTTTTGCCTTGCTTTTTATCTGCTACGGCTTAAAAATTCTGCTTTTTAGAAGCTCTGTAAAAGCCGAACTTCACCATCCTATTAAAATTAACTTTTTTCCTGCTTTTAGCATCTCTCTTTTGCTTTTGGCTGCTCTTTTTAGCGAGTTTAGCGGGGCTAGCAAGGCTTTGTTTTACGCTGGCGTGGCGTCTCAAAGCATTATTACTCTTTATGTGATTTCTGCGTGGATCAGCCGTGATATAAACATCGAACACAGTAATCCTGCGTGGTTTATCCCAGTAGCAGCAAACCTGCTAATTCCAGCCTTAGTGCCTTTTGATGCGCCGTGGACTTGGTTTTATTTTTCCTTTGCGCTGTTTTTTTATGTGGTGATTTTTACCTTGCTTTTTTATAGGCTGATTTTTCATCCAAGCTTGGAGAGCAAGTTTATACCGACACTTTTTATTTTCATCGCTCCGCCTTCGGTGGCTTTTTTGGGCTATGAAAAGCTCGCCCGTTTTGATAATTTTGCGCTGATTCTCTTAAATATTGCTATATTTTTTGCCCTACTTTTGTGCTTTATGTATAAAAAGTTTTTGCGCTTAAAGTTTGCTTTATCGTGGTGGGCATTTACTTTTCCGCTCGCTACTTTTTGCTTAGCTCTTTTAAAATCAGCTCATCTTGGGGATTTTTTTACTTACGCTAGTCTCGCTGTCTTTGGCGCGCTTTGTGTTTTTGTATTTTTGTGTCTTGTTGGCACGATTAAAAGCGTGGTTAAAGGCACAGCTTTTGAAGCTTAAATCTAGAATTCCTAGGAAATTTATCTAGGAATTCTAGATTTTCTTCTTAGGAATTCTAGATTTTTGGCTTAAGAATTCTAGAATTTTTTAGGAATTCTAGAATTTCAGCCCCCACCTACTAGTTCTATGACCTCTATTTTATCGCCCTCTTTTAGTTCTACTTCTTGCCAGGTTTTTTTTGGTATTACTGAGCCATTTATGCTAATAGCGATGTGTTCGCCAAAGTTTATTAAAATGCTTGCTAAGTCTTGATTTTTCGCTTCAAAAGTATTGCCGTTTAAGAGTATTTTCATTTTTTGCCTTTTTTTTGAGTGTAATTTTAGCAAATTTTTTGTATAATCACGCGATAATTTTTTGGAAATTTTTTGGAAACAAGATGAAAAATCAAGAAAAAATCAAACATATGCTAGCCATGCAACAGCGCCTAAATGACGAAACAAACGGCACTGGCTGGGAAAATGGCATCACAAAAGATGGCAAGATAATTAACTGGAGACGCTGTATTTATATGGAGTGTGCTGAGCTTATTGAGAGCTTTGCGTGGAAGCACTGGAAAAACATAAACGCAAATCCAGATGAAGATAATGTAAAGATTGAAATAATCGATATTTGGCACTTTATTATGAGCTTATTTTTAGCTGAGCACCCAGGAGAGCCAAGCTTTGATGAGCTCTCAGCTGAGATTGCTGCTAGCACGCTTTTTGGCGACTTTTGCAAAGAGCCCTTTGCTCTAAAAAACTATAATCAATACGAAATCATCAATGAAATCGAGATGATAATACACGCTACAAGCACGCCACAAACAAACTTTGAGAGCATTTTAAAGCTCTTTTTTGGGCTTGCTTTAAAATGCGGTGTGAATCTTGAAGTACTTTTTGAGGGCTACATCGCAAAAAATGTGCTAAATAAATTTCGCCAAAATCACGGCTACAAAGAAGGACGCTACAAAAAAGTCTGGGATGGCAAAGAAGATAACACTGTGCTTTGTGAAATAATTGCCTCAGGGCTTTTAGACGAAAACGAAATTTATGCTAAATTAGAAAAAATATATAAGGAAATAAAATGAACGATAAGATGAAATTATCGTTATTTTACGGCTTTTTGATAGTCGTTTGTTTGGTTATGTATTATGGGACGCAGGTTATCCCTATCATCTATGGTATTTGTATATTCTTGTATGCGATGAAGGTGCTAAACTCGAGCTTTAAGCTGATTTCTGGCATTGAGACTTTCCTTAAAATCATGACAAAATCACGCTTTAAAGCCTTTACTTTTGGCTTTACAACTTGTACTTTGATGCAAAGTTCTGGTCTTGTTAGCGTGCTTGCGATTTCTTTTCTCTCAGCTGGACTTATCACGCTAACAGCTGGACTTGGCATAATCTTCGGGGCAAATCTGGGCTGTCTAACAGGCGGCTGGCTAGTAGCTGCTGTGGGTCTAAAAATCAACATCTCAGCCTACGCAATGCCTATGATAGTAATAGGACTAATTAGCACCTACTCAAATCACAAAGCCACGCAGGGCATGGGCTTTTTTCTATTTAGTATAGGTCTGCTTTTCCTTGGAATTCACTATATGAAAAGTGGCTTTGATAGTATAAAAGACACAATTGACCTTAGCCAATACGCAATGACTGGCATCCAGGGTCTAATCGTGTATTTTCTAATCGGTGTTATCATCACAATAATCATGCAAAGCTCGCATGCTACTATAACACTAGCAATCACAGCCCTAGCTGCTGGGCAAATCACCTATGAAAACTCAATTGCCATAGTAATTGGCTCAAATGTTGGTAGTACAATTATGTCAATCATCGGCGCATTTAGCGCAAATATAGAGGGCAAAAAGCTAACCGTAGCACATGTGATCTTTAACTTTACAACCGCAATCATAATGCTAGTGCTTGTAAATCCATTTACTTCGCTAACTGATATTCTCTCAGCTTGGGGCGGCATCGCAGATGATGATTACACACTAAAACTAGCTGTATTTAACAGCATTTTCCAAGTAGTAGGTGTGCTTATTTTCTACCCACTAACTGTGCCAATGGCTAGAATGCTAAACAAATATGTAGTAGCCAAAAAAGAACGCTCAAAAGTAGACCACGCTAAATACCTTAGCGAAGAAAGCCTTGCTTTTAGCAAATCAGCGATAAATGTTCTAGCAAGAGAGATTGAGCACCTTTTTTCAAACACTCTTTCAATCATCGCAAAAACTATCTCGCTCTCAAAAGCTGATATAGAAAGCGAGGAGCCAGTTGGAGCAGTAATTGCCAAGCGCAATAAACCTATGGAAGTTGATTTTAACGAGCTTTATGAAAACCGCTTTAAGGTGCTTTATAGCGAGATTATCGAATATAGCGTGGACGCTGCTAAAAACGCATCAAGCGATGATTTGCCAGTGCTGCTTGATATCCGTCGCTGTGCCATGAATCTTGCAGAGTCCCTAAAACACGCTCAAACCATACAGCCAAACTTTTTTAGATTTATGACTAGTCAAAACGAGCATATCCAGCTAGCCTACAACAAGCTTCGCACAAAACTACTCTACACCCTCCGCCTCATAAATGAAAATGCTATTGAAAGCACAGAAAAAGACGAGGATAAAGAGTTTTTAAGCCGTGATTTTGAGAGCCAAATCAATGCTCTAAATGAAATAATAACAATACTTCGCAACGAAGAAACTCACCTTGATGCTCTGCTTCGTGACCGCAAAATCACAGGTACTATGGCAACTTCGCTTATGAATGATACAGCTCAGGTTCGCTCAATGGTAAGCTCACTAGCTCAAATCGTAATCACTCTAAAAGGCTACCAAGCCAAATATATAGAGAAAAAAGTAACCGATAAAGAACTAGAAGAAAAAAGCATAGAAGAAAGCGAACAAAAAGCAGGATGAATTTTTAGGAATTCTAGAATTGCTAAAAACTAGAATTCTTTCTAGAATTACTTCTAGAATTCCTAGGTAAAAGGAGCAATATTGACAAGTACAAAAATAAAAATCGTCCAAATCATCATCGCTATAGTGCTAATAATTGCACTTTGGGGTATTAGCCCATGGCTTAGCCTTATAGGGCTTGTGCCTATTATTTTTGCTTGCGTGGGCTTTTGTCCGGTTTACTATTTTCTAGGGCGTTGTTCTATAAAAAAGTAATTCTAGAATTCTTTCTAGAATTACTTCTAAAATTCCTAGGCTTTTCTTTTTATATTTTTGCTTGCTTTTATGTAATGCTTTGCATTTAGCATATTTTCTTTGATTTCATCCACGCTTAGTTCTCGCTTTATGCTTGCTGGCGAGCCCATTATGAGTGAGCCACTAGCAAAGATTTTATTTTGCGTGACCACAGCCCCAGCTGCTACGATAGAATTATCGCCGATTTTTGCGCCATTTAAGATGATAGCCCCCATGCCTATAATGCAGTTTTTGCCGATATCACAGCCGTGAATGATAGCCCCATGACCGATGGTAGTAAATGCCCCTATTTTACAAGGCGAGCCTTTATCTACATGAATTACAGCAGCATCTTGGATATTTACGCCTTTGGCGATAGTGATTTTATCATAGTCAGCTCGCACACTAGCAGAGTACCAAATAGAGCTTTTCTTGCCGATTTTTAGCTTACCTTCAACTTGCGCATTCCACGCTATTTTTACTGATTTATGAATTTTCATGGCAAAAGTCTTTAAAAATAATTAAAAAGCAAAATCTAGAATTCCTAACCTAGGAATTCTAGATTTTAAGCAAACTTAGCCTTTTTTAGGCACAATTAGCATAT
Source organism: uncultured Campylobacter sp. (assembly GCA_945873855.1). Taxonomy (GTDB): domain Bacteria; phylum Campylobacterota; class Campylobacteria; order Campylobacterales; family Campylobacteraceae; genus Campylobacter; species Campylobacter magnus. The sequence continues at coordinate 18,845 of CAMCEN010000003.1, read as the reverse complement.
TTACATAGCGGCCTTCTAATGCTGGCGCATTTGCTTGGTCGCAGTTTTCGCTTACCATTTCCCAAATCTTTTCTAGCATAGCCACGCCAATTTGCGGCGTATTCATCTCACGCCCTTTTAGAAAAACTCTAAAACGCACATGCTTGCCATCAGCTATAAACTCTAAGGCGTGTTTAACCTTGTAATTTAGGTCATTTTGAGCTGTTTTAGCTGAGAGCTTGATCTCTTTTATCTCAATGACTTTTTGCTTTTTTTTGGCTTCTTTTTGCCTTTTTTCTTGCTGATAGCGGAACTTGCCATAGTCCATTATCTTACACACAGGCGGATTTGCATCAGGTGCGATAAGGACGAGATCAAGCCCCATTTTCTCAGCCAATTCTAAAGCCTCAGCCCTACTGATGATGCCATAACTAGTGCCATCATCTCCATTACAACGCACTTCATTTGCGCGTATTTCTTCGTTTAAGTAAATTTTATCTTTACTCAAAAAGTCACCTCGTTTATTTTAGATTTGATTAGTTCGTAAAACTGCTCTAAGCTAGCTTCGCTTTGCTCACGCTTTACTCTATCGCGGATTGCTACTTTGCGTCCCTCTACCTCAGCGTCACCAAGCACGATTAGCATAGGGATATGCTCTTTTTCAGCGGTGCGAATGCGCTTATTTAGAGTTTCATTTTTGTTAAATACCTTGCTATCAGCACCAAGGTCAAGCAAAGCAGCTTCAATCTCCTTAGCATAAGCATTGTGAGATTCAGCAATAGGTATGATAGCAACTTGCGTGTGCGCTAGCCAGAAAGGCAGCTCGCCGGCTGTGTGTTCTAGCAAAATTCCTATAAAACGCTCAAAGCTACCTAAAATCGCTCTGTGAATCATCACAGGCTGCTTTTTCTCGTTGTTTTCATCAGTGTATTCAAGCCCAAAGCGCTCAGGCAGGTTAAAGTCAATTTGCACTGTTCCACACTGCCATTTGCGTTTTAGGGCATCGGTTATTTTTATATCTATTTTTGGGCCATAAAATGCACCGCCACCCTCGTCAATGCCGTATTTTAGCCCTTTTTCATCAAGTGCGTCTTTTAGAGCTTTTGTAGCTACTTCCCAAACCTCGTCGCTACCTACTGCTTTTGCTGGCTTTGTAGAAATCTCCATTTCATAATGAAAGCCAAAGGCTCCCATCATTTTATCCACAAAATCAAGTATTTCATATACATTTTCTTTGATTTGGCTTGGCATTACAAAAAGATGCGCATCATCTTGTGTGAATTCTCTAACTCTAAAAAGTCCGTGTAAAACACCGCTTTTTTCGTGTCTATGAACTACGCCATATTCACAAAATTTCAGCGGCAAATCACGGTAGCTGCGTGCTTCGCTTTGATATACTTTTATATGACCTACGCAGTTCATCGGCTTTATGCCATATTCTTGTTCATCAATTTGCGTAAAATACATATTTTCTTTGTAGTTTGCGTAGTGTCCGCTGATTTTCCACGCTTCGCTTTTTAGGATTTCAGGGCCACGAACTGGCTCATATCCACGCTTACGCAAAGCATAATAAAGCTTGTGCTCTAGTCTTGTGCGAAGGCGTGAGCCATTTGGTAGCCATATCGGCAGTCCTGCACCTATTGTCTCATCAAAGCTAAAAAACTTCATTTGCTCGCCAAGCTTGCGGTGGTCGCGCTTTTTGGCTTCTTCTAGAATTCTTAAATGCTCATTTAAGCTCTCTTTATCCGCAAATGCTGTGCCATAAATGCGAGTTAGCATTTCACGCTTTTCATCGCCACCCAGATACGCCCCAGCAATTCTAGTAAGCTTAAACCAGCGCAAATACTTTGTATTTGGCACATGAGGCCCACGGCAAATATCCTCCCACTCGCCTTGAGCATATAGTGTTACTTCGCCTTTTGGGATACGCTTTAAAACCTCTTGTTTTAGGTCGTCTTTGGCGTATTTTGCGCTTACTTTATCCCAAGTAGAGTATTGCTTTACTAGATCTTGCTTGGCATCAATTAGCTCTTTCATTTTCTTTTCAATTACAGCTAGATCTTCTAGGCTAAGGCTCTCTCCATTAGGCTTTTTTACACGCATATCGTAGTAAAAGCCATCTTCGATAGCAGGCCCTACGAAAAACTGAACATTGCCATAAAGCTCGGTTATAGCCTGAGCCATTAGATGCGCACAGCTGTGGCGGATAATATCAAGCCCATCAGCTGAGTTTTCATAGTAAATCTCAGTCCCACCGCTTAGATTTTCGGCTTTATAGGTTTGAGTATCTACGATTTTATCATCAATTTTATATGCTATTACATCCATTTTTAAACCTTAAAAAATAAAAAATTTTGCGATTTTAGCTAATATTTTGTTAATATTAACTGAAATAAGCATTAAAAAAGCCTAGGAATTCTAGAATTCCCAGATAAAATTCTAGAATTCCCAGACAAAATTCTAGAATTCCCAGATAAAATTCTAGAATTCCTAACAAAAATTCCTAAGAATTCTAGAATTCCTAGACAAAAATCTAGAATTCCTAGCAGTTTTTCTTGATTTTTTCTACCAAAGCAGAGGTGCTTTTGCCCTCTTTAAAATCAATTAGCGCAAGTTTAGTGGCGTATTTTGCGCCAGCAACTTCTTTGTTTGCGTAATCAGCCCCCTTTGCTAGCACATCAGGGGCGATATCTTTTATAAGAAGCTCTGGCGTATCCTCACCAAAAATCACCACAAAATCCACCGCTTCTAAAGCCTCAAGCATGCTAGCTCTTTCATTCTCATCATTTATAGGACGGCTTTTTCCTTTTAGCCTACGTACGCTCTCATCGCTATTTAGCCCCACGATTAGCGCATCACCTAGGGCTCTAGCTTTTTTTAGATAGCTGGTATGACCGCTGTGAAGCACATCAAAGCAGCCGTTTGTAAAGACGATTTTTTTACCCTTTTTTCTTAGCTCTTTAATAGCGGTTAAAATTTGCTCTTTGCTTTTTATTTTGCCTTCATGAAAGCCAGCAAGTGCGTGTATTTCATCCCAGCTAGCATCCGCACTACCTACTTTGCCCACAACCACAGCAGCAGCGAGATTTGCGTATTTCAAAGCTGTTTTTATATCATCGCCCCTAGCTAGACAATATCCAAGAGTAGCTAGCACGCTATCGCCTGCGCCTGTTACATCGTAGACTTCTTTTGCTAGGGCTGGATCTCTTAGCTCATTTTGCCCATCCCATAGAGCAATGCCCTGCTCGCTTAGCGTAACTAGCCCAAAATCAAGCTCAAATCGCTCTTTTAGCTCTCTTACGCCCTTTGAGATATCAGCATCACTTGCTAGGGCATATCCTAGTGCGCCTGAGGCTTCTTTGCGGTTTGGGGTTAGTAGGGTAGCACCTTTGTATTTGCTATAATCCTTGCCTTTTGGATCTACTAGCACGGCTTTATTTAGTGCTTTTGAGGTTTTGATACAAGCATTGGTTAGCTTATTTGTTAGCACGCCTTTTCCATAATCGCTTAGCAAAACTATATCATAGCGTTTTAGAATTCCCTCTAATCTAGCGATTATTTCATCATCTAGGCTGATTTCATCTGTGCTTTCATTATCCACTCTTAGCACTTGTTGATGGGATACCATTATGCGTGATTTTTGGCTAGATTTTCGCCCACGCTCTTGAAGCACTAGCTCAGCCTTTGCTTTGCAGCTAGCTAGCATAGCGATGATTTCTCGTCCTGCGCTATCATCGCCTAGCACGCTGATTACACCTACATCAGCACCTAGTGCGATGAGATTTGATACCACATTTCCACAGCCGCCAAGTCGCTTTGTCTCGCTTTGTTTTAGTACTACTTGGACTGGGGCTTCTGGGCTTATGCGCTCGCAACTGCCCCAGATATAGTGATCTATCATTAGATCGCCGATTACTAAGACCTTAGGCATTTTGCTCTTTCTTAAAGATTTCTTTTATTTCATCTGCGTAGTCTGCTATACCTGCTTCTAGGCTCCATTTAGCAAGGAATTCTAGATTTGCATTTTTGCTAAGATCAGCTTGGGTGTGAAACTGATAGGCACGGACAAAAGGATTTGGGATATATTCTTTTTTTACATTTATATTTAAAACCTCAGCCAAAATATCAACTATACTCTCAAAGCTTCTAGCTTTTCCAGTAGCTGCGTTATACACGCCACTTTTTGCTTTTAGTGCAGCCTCGTTTGCCGCTACTATATCACGGATATAGACAAAATCACGGCAAATTTTATCACTGCCTTCAAAAAGCCTTGCACTGCCACTTTTTAGCATTTGAAGACCAAATTGTAGCACCATGCTTGCGGTTTTGCCTTTAAAATACTCGCTTTTGCCATAAACATTAAAATACCTTAGCCCCACCACATGCGCGCTAGGATTAGTAGCGCAGTGATTGCTAGCGATTTTATCCATCATAAACTTTGAAAAACCATAAGCGTTTTTTGGCTTTTCGCTAGCCCAAATGCTCTGTGGGCTAGGCGCATCTCCATAAACAGCCCCAGAGCTAGCATATACTAGCTTTGAGCCTAGTTTTTTTGCTAAGTTCATGATATCTACAAAAGCATTTATATTTGTGCGCATGATAGCGTCTTGTTCGCTAACAGTGGTATCGCTAATAGCTGCTTCGTGAAAAATCGCATGCGGGGCAAAATCAGCAATTTTTTCTAGCGTTTTAATATCGCAAATATCGCCACAGTAAATCTCCCCGCTAAAATCAAGCAAATTGCGATAATCTCCAAAGGCTTTGAAATTACCATTGCTAAAACGCTCGCCAGAGTTAAAGCAATCAATCACAAGCACCTCATGCCCTAGGTCCTCAAAGTGTTTTGCTAGGTTTGAGCCAATAAAGCCAGCCCCGCCAGTAACTACGATTTTCATTTATGCTCCCAAATTTTTTGCTTATTATAATAAAAAATTATTTAATTTTCAAAGAAAACGCCACTTCTTTTAAGCTAGCAAATTCTTTGCCTAATTTAAAGTTTTCTCCAACGCCAGCTGATAATCCTGCTGCTATGTCGCTGTCTTTATCGCCTATTAAAATTGAGTTTTTTAGATCGATTTCTAGCTCGCTAGCTGCTTTTAAAATCATACCAGGCTTTGGCTTTCTACACTCGCAGCCTAGCTCTGGCGCGTGCGGGCAGTGATAGACCTTTAGCACTGAAATTCCTTGTTTTTCAAGCCCTGTTAGCATCCATGTTGTAAGGTTTTTAAAATCAGCCTCGCTATAATACCCTCTTGCGATGCCTGATTGATTTGTGATTATTACAAGCTCAAAGCCTAATTCTTTTAGCCTTAAAAGCCCCTCAAACACGCCATCGCACCACGAGAAATCTTCTATTTTGCCTACATAGCCGCGATCTACATTTATCACGCCATCTCTGTCTAAAAATGCTGCTTTTTTCATAAAACGTATTTTAGCAAATTTTATAAAAATTTAACTTTACAAAGTATATAATTACAAACATTTTTTTAGGAGGAACAAAATGAAAAAATTTGCATTTGCAGCCTGTGCTGCGTTGTTTGCTGCTACTTGCAGCTTTGGAGCTGATGGTGCTACAATATTCAAAAAATGTGTAACTTGCCACGGTATGAAAGCAGAGAAATCTTATCTAAACAAAGTTCCTGTGCTTACTACAGTAGATGCTGCTGAGCGTCTTGCACTTATGAAAGAGTACAAAGCTGGTACTGCGAACAAATTTGGCATGGGCGCTGTAATGAAAGGCCAAATGGCTAGCCTAAGCGAAGAGGATATGGCTGCTGTTAACGACTACATCAGCACTCTAAAATAAGGAGCAATGATGAAAAAAATCGCTCTAAGTGCGGCTGCGCTTTGCGTGACTGCTAGCGTTTGTTTTGGTGCTGATGGTGCTAAGCTTTTTAAATCATGCGTAGCTTGCCACGGTGCAGCTGCAGAAAAGCCATATCTTGGTGGAAAAGTACCTGCACTAAAAAGTATCGCAAGTGCTGAGCGCCTAGAGAGTCTAAAAGGCTACAAAGCCGGCACTCTAAACAAAAACGGCCAAGGTGGCATTATGAAAGCTCAAATGGCCAAGTTTAGCGAAGAAGATATAGCTGCAATCAATGCTTATATTGATTCGCTATAATTTGTCTTTATGAGAGCTGCTGTGGGTGAGAGCCCACGGCTTTTTTATTTCACGATTAAAATCACATTTTATTTTTTCAAGCTTTTAGGAATTCTAGATTTGGGAATTCTAGTTTAAGAGTATTTAGGGAATTCTATATTTGGAATTCTAGAAGTATTTCTAAGGAATTCTAGATTTAAGAATTCTAGTTTAAGAATTCTAGTTTAAGAATTCTAGTTTAAGAGTATATAGGAATTCTAGTTTAGGAAATTCTAGAATTCCTAGGTTAGTTTAGTATTTTAAAGTCTCATCAAGGCTTTTTTCTAAGCCTTTTGGATTTTTAAATCCACCGCCAAAGGCTTTAAAAACCTCTACAACTGAGGTGGCAAGACCTGCTTTAGAGCTTGCTAGTTCTAGCCTTGCGCTAAGATGCTGGCGCTGTGCGTCAAGCAGCTCAAGATGAGAGCTATAGCCTGCCTCGTATCTAAGCTTGCTAAGCTCATAAACCCTAGCACCTGAGGCCTCAAGGTCTCTAGCAGCACTTAGTTTAAAATCAGCATTTTTACGAAGTTCAAGCGCATCTTTTACCTCGCCAAGAGCATTTTTAAGTGTTTTGTCGTATTCTAGCATGCTGGCGTTTTGATCCAGCCAAGCTAGTTTTACATTACTAGCAGTGCGTCCAAAGTCAAAAAGCGGCATCACCAAAGACCCACCTTTTTGCCAAGTGTGCGCTGAGCTTACCAAAAGACGCTCAAAGTCATTGCTAGCATAGCCAAAGGCTGCTGTTAGGTTAATTTGCGGAAAATACGCAGCCCTAGCTACGCCTATTTGGGCATTTGCAGCCTTAAATCTAAGCAAAGCAGCACCAACATCAGCTCTACGCTCTAAGATATCAGCACTAATGCCCTCTGGCACACTTGGGATAGTGTAGTTAGCATCACTTATAGTGATGTTATTTTCAGCTATAAAGCTAGTATCTTTGCCGCTTAAAATCGCAAGTGCGGTGCGAGTTTTGCTAAGACTGTCTTGTAAGGTAGCAAGCTGCGAGCGTGCGCTATCTACGCTAGCCTTGCTTTGGTAATACACAAGCTCTGTTATATAGCCACTTTCTAGTTCGGCTTTGCGGTATTCTAGCGTTTGTTCGTAGCTTGCAAGGCTTTCTTTTAATATATTTTCTTGCTCGCTTAGCGCAATTAGCGAAAAGTATGTATTTGCCACGCTTGCAGCTATGCTAAGTCTTGCGTTTTGAACATCCATCGCACTTGCTTCATACATAGCGATGCCAGCTCTTGCAGCATTTCTTACTCTACCCCACAGATCAATCTCCCAGCTTAAAACTGCGCCTATGCTAGTAAGCGTGTTAGTGCTTCTGCCCTGCGGTGAGCGCTCGCTAGTTTCGCTTTTGATAGAGCTTGCCTCGCCTTTTACATTTGGCGTAAACTCTAGCTTTGCTAGATCCATTTGAACCTTTGCTTGCTCAAGCGAATTTAGTGCTAAAAGTAGATCAGAGTTTTTGCTAAGTGCTAAACTCATTAGCTCGTTTAGCTGAGAATTATTAAACTCCTCCCACCAGCTCTCGTTTATATCATTTACCATAACAGGATTTGCTAGGCTTACATTAGTATCCACAACTGGCATTTTTGGGCGCAGGTTACAAGCAGAAAAACTAAGAGCTATGGCAAATACTACTAGGAATTCTAGAATTCTACGCATTTTCTACTCCTTGTGCTGCTTTTTGCTCTGCTTTTGCTCTGCGCTTAGCATTCCAGCTCTCTAAAAGATAAAAGAAAAGTGGCACAAAGAAAATAGAAATCGTGCTAGCAAAAATCATACCACCTATAACGCCTGTGCCTATACTGTGGCGCGAAGCAGCTCCAGCTCCACTAGCTAGGGCAAGTGGTAAAACGCCAAGCGTGAAAGCAAGACTAGTCATACATATAGGGCGGAAGCGCATTTTTGCTCCATTTATCGCAGCTTGAGCGATGTTTATACCTTTGCTTAGATGCTCTTGCATAGCAAACTCTACGATGAGAATCGCATTTTTTGCTGCTAGACCTATCAAAAGAATAAGGCCGATTTGGAAGTAAATATCATTGCTTAGACCCCTAGCCCAAGTAAAGAGCAAGGCTCCAAGCACAGAAAATGGCACCGCTGTAATAACAGCTAGTGGCATTAGCCATCTCTCATACTGCGCTGCAAGGATAAGAAACACAAACACAAGTCCTAGCACAAAGGCTTTTGCGCCAGTTCCTGCTGAGTTTACTTCTTGATACGAACTACCTGCCCAGCCTATGCTATATCCGCTTGGCAGCTCTTCTTTTATGATTTGTGAAATCGCCTCTATAGCCTCGCCTGAGGTATAGCCTGGTTTTGGAGAGCCCATTAGTTTAGCAGCTGGGAAGGCATTAAATCTATCCACGCTATCAGCACCAAGTGAGCGTTCAAGCGTTATCAAAGAGTCTATTGGCACCAACTCGCCATACATGCTTCGCACATAGAGATTTGATATATCATTTGGATTATCACGGCCCCCCTCTTCTGCTCTTAGCTGAACTCTAAAGGTCTTACCATAAATATTAAAGTCATTTACATAATACTGACCTATAGTAGAACTTAGCGTAAAGAAAATATCATTAATATTTACGCCTAGCATTTTGATTTTTTCTCTATCTAAGGTTAGTTTATAGATAGGGAAGTTTGTATCTAGCGTGGTGCGAACTTGCATCAAAGCCGGATGAGCGTTTGCTTTTTGGGCTACTCTGCGCAAATCCTCTTCAATCTCATTATATGTCCTACCATCTGTGTTTTGCGCATATAACTCAAAGCCACCAGTAACTGAAAGACCCATGATAGCAGGTGGAACAAGAGCAAAGCTCATAGAGTTTCTATCCATGCCAAAGAGCTTTTTGTTAAAATCAGCCGCCATAGCAGCACTTGAGTTTTCATAGCCTGAGCGCTCGCTCCAGTTTTTTAGCACCACAAAAGAAACACCAGCATTTTCTCTAAGTCCACCACCAAGCAAATCATAGCCTGCTACTTCTGTAAACTTATCTACTCTAGGATCATTTGTTATAAGGTTTCTAATGTTTCCTAAAGTCTCACTAGTGCGGTTTAGCGCAGACGCAGGTGGCAAAGTAGCTACTGTTAAAAGCACACCTTTATCTTCTTCTGGTACTAGTCCACCTGGGGTGATTTTAAATAGCCCTATCATAGCAGCTATCAAAATAACAACTATAAGCAAACTTCTAATAGTATGCTTTATTACCATAGCAACACCGCTAGTAAATATACGCGTAGAAAAATCAAAAAATTCATTATATTTTTTTATAAACCAAAAAGGCTCGCTTTCTTTTTTGCGCAAGATAAGCGCGCAAAGTGCTGGTGTAAGAGTAAGTGCCACAAAACCTGAAAATGCCACGCTGGTAACCAAAGTAAGGGCAAACTGCTTTTGGATAAGTCCTACAAAGCCCTCAATAAAGCTCACTGGGATAAACACAGCACCCAAAACTAGCACGATAGAAATAACAGGCGAGGTAATCTCACGCATCGCCTCAATTGTAGCGTCTTTTACACTGATATTTGGGCTTTCGTGTAGTATACGCTCGACATTTTCTATAACAATAATCGCATCATCCACAACTATACCAATAGCAAGCACTAGGGCAAAAAGAGTAATAAGATTTATTGAAAATCCTAGCACATAAATACCAATAAAGGCTCCACACAAAGATACTGGCACAGCAAGTAGTGGAATAATCGTCGCTCTAACATTTCCTAAGAACATATAAATAACTAACACAACTAAAACCATAGCTTCAATGAAGGTTTTAATAACTTCTTTTATAGATATACGCACAAACTCAGTCGTATCATAAGCTACTGTGTATTTTAGTCCCTCAGGCCAGTTGTCTTTTAGCTTTTCTAGTCTATTTACTACTTGGTCCATTACTTCAATAGCATTTGCGCCACTTTGCATATTAATAAAAACTGGCTGCACAGGCTTGCCGTTATACTTAGCTATAGTAAACTGCTGTCTTGCGCCAAGCTCTACTGTGGCTACATCTTTTAGACGCAAAATTTGTCCGTTTTTTTCTGCTCTTAAAATTATATTTTCAAACTGCTCGGCTGTGGTAAACCTGCCCTCAGCTTGTATGGCATATACAAAGGCTGTATTTGGACTTATTGGCCCTTCGCCGATTTTTCCCACAGCATTTTGGCTGTTTTGTTCTCTAATAGCAGCTGCTATTTCAGCAGAGGTAATATTATGCTCATGCATTAGCTCAGGTTTTAGCCAAACACGCATAGAATAATCTCTATTTCCAATAGCATTAGCACTACCCACGCCAGGCACACGAGAAAGATCATCAACTATATTTATTTTAACATAGTTTGCTAGTTCTGTGATGTCCATATTCTCGCTATCATCAGTAAATGCAAAAACACCTAAAATAGTGCTTGATCTCTCATTTACAGTTACTCCAAGCCTACGAACTTCTTCTGGTAGTAAGTTTATAGCTGCGGTAATGCGGTTATTTACATTTACCTTGGCAGTTTGTGGGTCGGTGCCGGTTTTAAAATATACATTTATATCCATAGTACCAACTGATGAGCTAGTGCTTTGCATATATATCATATCTTCAACGCCATTTATAGCATCTTCAAGAGGGGCAGCGACAGTCTGCGCGATAGTAGCAGCGTCAGCTCCGCTATAAGTAGCACTTACAACGATTTGTGGCGGAGTAAGCTGCGGATATTCTTCAATAGAAGCATTATAAAGTCCTGCTAAACCTGCAATTACAATGATAATGGAAATAACGCTGGCAAAAACAGGGCGTTCAATAAAAAACTTTGAAAACATAATAAACCTCTATTTTGTAGCGTTATTTTCAGCCTTAGCCGGCATAGCAGTAGGATTATTTGGGTCGTTTATGATTTGCACAGCTGAGCCTGGGCCTATTTTTTTGAAGTTATCCATAGCTAAAATATCGCCATCATTTATGCCTGAACTTACTATATAATCAAATCCAACATTGCTAGCAATTTTGATATATTTTTTTTCTATTTTTCCATCTTTTATAGTATAAACATAAGAGCCTTTTGGATCTTGGCTTACTATTTTTTGCGGGATTTTAAAGGCATTTTTTTGGAAAAAACCATCTACTTCAATTTTAGTGTAAATTCCTGGTTTTATAGCGTGGTCTTTATTTTCAAAAACAGCCTTTGCCTCCACACTTGCAGTACCTGCGTTTACTACGTTATCAATAAAAATTAGCTTGCCAGTGTATTTTATATCATCTATTACCATGCTTACAGTTGGATTTAGCCTTTTCCACGAACCATCTGCTATGCTATTATCCATTTCTAGCTTTCTTACATCACTCATACCAAATCTTACATAAATAGGATCAAGCTTGCTAATTCGCACAAGCTCACTACCACGCTCAGCAAAGCTACCTACATTTTGGCGGTTATCACCTACTACACCATCAAAGGGAGCTAGTAGCATTGAGTCTTGCCAGTCAATCTTAGCACTTTTTGCGTTGCCTAGGGCTGTTTTTGTATTTGCAGTTGCAGCTGTGTAGGCTGCTAGTGCGTTATCATAGTCTTTTTGGCTAACTGCGTTTTTTTCTTTTAGCACTTTTACTCTTTTAAACTCTTTGCCTGCGTTTTGTTCACTGGCAACCGCTGCTTGATAAACGCCTTGTGCGCTATCATAAAGAGCCTTGTAGCGAGCTTCATCTATTTTTAGAAGCTGCTCGCCTGCTTTTACCTGCTCGCCTGGGGTGAAAAGCTGTTCTGTAATAGAGCCTGAAACCTTGGCTTTTAGCATTACATCAAGGTCGCTGAAAGTCTGTCCATTAAAGCTTAAAAGAAGTGGTTGATCGCCCATTTTTACCTTCATAGCAGTCACTGGCAAAGGTGGCATTTGCTGCGCTTGTTTTTCATCGCTGCAGCCTATGAAAGACGAGCTAAAAACGGCAAAAATAGCTGATATTACTAGATATTTTTTCATATTAAAACCTCGCAATTTTTCTTGTGATTTTAGCTTAAAAATTTAAATTTTTATGATAATTTTTAAAAAATATTTTGTATTTTATAAGGAATTCTAGAATTCCTAGGATAATTTTACACTAGGAATTCTAGAATTCTAGAATTCCTAAAAGAAATTTTAAGCTTTTAAAGCTTATTTTACATTTACCTCAAAGCCGATTTCTACTTCGCTCCAAGTGTTATTACCATGAAGTCCTTTAATAGTAGTATCAGTTCTAAACGCATCAAAAGCGGCTGTGGCCTTATAGTCTTTTATATCTATGCTAGTCTTTGCTACTAATTTGCCATTTTCTACTACATAGCCCATTTCTACATCTCTTTGGATGCCATTAAAAGTAATTGTAGTTTTTAGCTTGCCAGCTTTATCATCACCCTCTACAGCGTTGATTAGGGCTTTTGCTTCTTTGCTATTTAGTTTAGCAAAAAACTTATCACGCATATTTTTATCGCGAAGTGGGTTTTTGTTTGTATCTACTTTGTTTAGATCGATTAGAGCAGTTGCACCTTCGAGCACCTCTTTTGCGCTGCCGTTAGTGGCTTTGAAGCTAAACTTTGCTTCTTTAAAAGTCATAGGAACAGCGATTTTTTGATTTGTTTTGTAGCCTGTAACTACTGGTTTTACACTCGCTTCATCAATGCTAAGCGCAAAAAGTGAACTAGCACCAAAAATTAGTGCTGCCACAACTAGTGATTTTTTCATTTTTACTCCTTTTGGTTTTATTTTATTTCTAAATTACTAGCTTCTATAAAAGCTGGAACGCCACGAATCGCCCCTGTAGCAAAGATGCTATGAACGATTTCTTGCTCTTTTTTTATCTTTTCGGCTTTATACTCTGGGGCAGCATTTGCTTTGTCATAATACTTGCGAAGTAAAGCAATTTTTTCTGCGTCAGTTTTGGCTGATTTCATCTGCTCTTGTATAGCAAGAGAGCGTGCCACAGCATCCTCGCCATGGCTAGTAAGTGGGGTGAAAACTAGCTTTAATCTATATTCTTTTAGCGTAGTTTCAATGTTTTTTAACTCTTCTTGGCAATAAGGGCAAAGCGGGTCAGTAAAAACATACATAAGCTCTTTTTTGCTATCACCTAATTCCATGATTTTTTCTTGTGGGTAGGTTTTTAGCAAAGCCCCTAGCTTTTTATATCCTGCAAACTGGCGTTTTTCTTGTTCTGCTTTTTGAAAATCACCTGCATAAGAGATTTTCTTTTCTACATCTATTACATCTGGGAAAAGATACTTGCCATCAGTGAAAAACACCTGTCTCATCTCGTCAGTTTTGCCTTTTATAGCGATTATGATTTGCTCAAGGCCCACGCCTTCAAGCTGGCTTCTTTCATCTATCTTAGCTTCAACGCCTTTTGGCAAATCAAACATAGATAAAATTTGCTCATCACTAAGCTCGCCAAAAGCCGTGCTTACTAGTAAAGCGCTTGCTAGAATTACTGATTTTTTCATTTTTGTCCTTAAAATTTTAATCCAAAGCGCAATTATACAAGAAAAATTGTAAACAAATACTAGAATTCCATATAATTTATTTTAATATAAATTTTGGAATAATTTTTGCTTGTAAATCAGTGCCAAAACCTAAAATCTATAGAAAGGATAGCAAATGGCAGACTACATGGATACCACAAACACAACCTCAGCGTTAAATAATGCTCTTGCAAGCACAAATGCTAGTGCGGTTCGTGGCTCAACTCCAACAAATCCAAATGCTGAGCTAAAACAAGAAGACTTTTTGGCACTGCTTCTTACTGAGCTTCAGTATCAAGACCCAACAGAGCCTATGGATAGCCAAAAAATGCTAGAACAAACCTCTATGCTCTCTCAGCTAAGCATGCAGCAAAAAACAAATGATGTCATGCAAAAGCTAGCTAGCCAAATGGAAAGTGCGTTTTCTATGAGTGCGATGAACGCTCTTGGTAGTTATGCGACAATCTCTAGTTCAGTCACCAAAGACGACGCTACAAAATCTCTTGGTCTTCCTGTAAACTTCCCAGAAGATATCTCAGGTGCTACAATAGAGGTCAAAAACAACGCTGGCACAGTGGTTCGCAACATCGAGCTTGGTGCGATGACAAAGGGCACGGCTACTATCGAGTGGGATCTTTTGAACAACAATAAAAACCAAGTAGATAATGGCACTTATACTTACGAGGTTAAATACACCACCAAAGACGGACGCCAAATGGATATGCAAAACACAAACTACTTGGTTGAGAGTGTGCGCTTCCAAAACGGCGAAGCTGAGTTTAAGGTAGCTGGCAATTACATAAAAGCAAATAGAATTTCTGAGTTTAGCGCCTTGCCTAGCTCAAATAGCTAGAAAATCTAGCTTAATTTTTAGTAAGGAATTCTAAAATTCCTTACTAAGATTATAGGGAATTCTAGAATTCCTTGAGTATTTAAGGACAAAAAAGCAAGGAATTCTAGAATTCCTAAGAAAAATTATTTAAGGATAAAGCCCATGATGACAGCACTTTATAACGGTGTCTCAGGCATAAAAACCAATAGCATAGGCATCGATGTAACAGGCAATAATATAGCAAATGCAAACACAGTAGGCTTTAAAAACTCTCAAGCTGAGTTTAAAGATCTGTTTTACCAAACAGCAGCTGCTATGAGCCAAAACCCAGTAGCCTCGTCACTAGGACTTGGCACTACTATGGCAACAACTGCGCTTGATATGAAGCAAGGTAGTTTTCAAAACACGGACAATGCATTTGATTATGCTATCGGGGGCGATGGCTACTTTGCAGTTCAAAAAGGCGGGAGCACTTACTACACAAGAGCTGGGCAGTTTTTGCTAGATGTGAATCGTGATATGATAAATACCTCAGGCTTTTATCTTATGGGTACGACAGCTGCTTTAAATGAGGCTAGCTACTCAGCAGCTGCTCTAAAAAAACTAGGTAGCCAGGATACGCAGGCCCTTACCTTAGAGCCAACCTCAAATCTAGAATTTAGCCAAACAATAAACAAAATCACTTTGCCTACCAATCTCTACATACCACCAGAGCCTACAACTAGCGTGAAATTTCGTGGCAATCTAACAACAGAGCAAGAATATCTCCAACAAGATATAGAACTAAATATGATAAATGCCGAACTAAGCATAAGCGAAGATGGCAAAGCCAACCTAAAAGGCACGCTAACAGATACCCCGCAGCTAGAAAAGTATACCGCAGGCACGCTAGTAAATGTCACTTTTGCCAATGAAGCTGGCAATATGCTAAAAGCTCAGGCTAAAGTGCAAGATGATGGAAGCTATGAGCTAAATGACTTTGATGTAAGCACGCTAGCTGATGAGGGCGGCGGATATGAGAGCCTTCAAGCCTCAGCTACCACGCAAGGCCTAGTAGCACAGCCTAGTACAGCAAAGTTTGTAGCAGGACTTCATGGCGCTAGTGGCTTTGAGAATACGCTTACTATAAACTTAGAGCGCGAGCTACCAAATCCGGCTGATGGAGCAAACTGGCTGATGGACGCAACCATCACAGACCCTGATGGCAATGTTTTAAGCCAAACTTCTGGCGTGCTAAGCTTTAATGGTTTTGGTGCCCTAACAGGCAACACGCTTGGCCCACTTAGCAATGAAGGCGCACCAGTAAACATAGACTTTGGCTCACTATACAACCCAGATGTACCAAATAGCGGCTTTGATGGTATAGTAATGAGTGAAAGGGCTAGCGGCATAGATAGCCAGCAAAAAGACGGCCACGCAGATGGGCTTTTTAAAGCTTATGCTACTAGCGAAGATGGCACGATTTTAGCAGTGTTTGATAATGGCATGCAAGCAGCTGTTGCTAGAGTACCGCTCTTTCATTTTCAAAACGACCAAGGACTTTTTAGCGAGGGTGGCGTGTATTTTAGCCCTACGGACAATAGCGGCGAGGCCTTTATGTACGCAAAAGAAGATGGCACACCATACAATGGCTCTATGATAAAAAGCTACATGCTAGAAAACTCAAATGTAAGTTTAGAAAGAGAAATGACTATGCTAATCGTCCAACAAAGAGCCTACGAAGCAAGCGCAAAAAGCATAAGCACAAGCGATCAAATGCTCCAACGCGCGATAAATATGAAAAATGGTTAAGATTTTAGCTTTATTTTGCCTGCTTTTTAGCTCTGTTTTTTCAGGGCAGCTACGCTCTTTTGGCGCTGGCGGTGCTGATTATAAAAGAGCAAAGGTTTTTATCCCTAGTGGCTGCGCACTAAAAGACAGCCTTGGCGATATGCTAATAAGGTGTAAAAACAGCTGGGCAAGGGCTCAGGTGCTACGCATAGAAATTGGCTGCTACGAGGCAGCAAAGACACTAGTAGACCTAGCTGGCGATGAGCCAAGGGGACTAAAAGTAAGCGGGCTAGGTGGTGAGAAAATAGAAACTAGAATTCCTATAAAAACCGCTAGATTAAAACTACAAATCACCCCAGCAGACGCAAGCTTGCCTTTGCCAAATATCATTATCTGCGAACATGAAATCGCACTTAGCATTTTTGGCAGTGATGAAAAACTAGTAGAACAAATCGCCTCAAACTCACTCATAGAGGCTTTTTAAGCTCTAGAATTCCCTAATAAAACATTAACTTTACTTTTGTTATAATACTCCTACATCTTAATTCAAAGGAAAAAAGTCCTAGTGCTAGCAGCCTTGCTAGCAAGCTTTGCCTTTGGCAAACCGCTAGTTTATGTCCTAGCAACAGGTGGTACGATAGCAGGTAGCGCAGCAGGTGGTGCTACTGATACTGCCTATACATCAGGCGCTATTACAGTAGATGCTCTGCTAAAAGCTGTGCCTCAAATAAACGACATCGCAGTAGTAAAAGGCGAACAAGTAGCAAACATCGGCTCACAAGCTATGAACAACGAAATCTGGCTAAAACTAGCCAAGCGTGTAAATGAGCTACTAAAACAAAAAGATGTAGCAGGCATCGTCATCACTCACGGCACTGATACTATGGAAGAGACTGCGTATTTCCTAAACCTAACAGTAAAAAGCGACAAACCAGTAGTTTTAGTAGGTGCGATGAGAAGCTCTACTTCAATGAGTGCTGATGGCCCGCTAAATCTATACAACGCTGTAAATGTAGCCATAAATAAAGAAAGCAAGGGCAAAGGCGTGCTTGTAGCAATGAACGAAGAAATCCATGCTGCAAGAGAGGTTCAAAAAACAAATACAACTGGCGTAGCAACTTTCAAAAGCCCAAATACTGGCAAAATCGGCTCAGTATTTTATGGTAATGTAAAATACTACCTAAACCCTACAAGAGCTCATACAAAAGCTAGTGAGTTTGATGTAAGCAAGCTAAGCGAGCTACCAAAGGTTGAAGTTGTAATGGGATACGCTAATGTAGATCGTGCTATGCTTGATGCTGCTATAAGCTCTGGAGCAAAAGGAATCATCAACGCTGGCGTGGGCAACGGCAGCCTTTATCCAACAGCAGAAGAAGCCTTTGGCAAAGCTATCACAAATGGCGTAATCGTAGCTCGCTCATCTCGTGTAGGCTCAGGCGAGACTACAAGGGGCGGTGAGACTGATGATGATAAGTTTGGCTCGATCGCAACTGACAATCTAAGCCCAGCAAAAGCTCGCGTGCTTTTAATGCTAGGTCTTACCAAAACAAACGACAAAACTAAACTTCAAGAGTATTTCTACAAATACTAAGAAGTGCTAAATCTAGAATTCCTAGGAATTCTAGATTTTGGAATTCTAGATTAAATCTAGAATTCCGGCAAATCCAAGATTTACTGATTTTTTATATCTTAGGCTTTAAATGGTATAAAGAACAAGGCTACACTATTAAAGCAGTAGTTAGCAGGCTATGAAGGACTTGCTAAAACTCTTCATCCTATATCTTTTCAAATCTGTCAATTTCACATACAAATGACAATCCAAACAAAGCTAACTAAAAAACCCAAAAGTTTAGCAAAGAGCTTTGTAATCTTAGCAGTAATGATTTTATCAATAAACTTTCCAAATAGCAAGAAAACTATAAAGACTACTTAAAAGAGCATAGATGAAATGAGAGTGAATTTGCTCATTTAAAGACTAAACTTAGAGTTTATAGTGGATTAAATTTAGAAAATAAAATGTCTTTATCTCTAATTATTTTGTAATAAAAAATAGCCAAAAAAAATTGAGAAAATTTTAATTTTCATCAACATTTTTTGAGCATTAAGCTAGAATTCTAGATTTACTTACATAAGATTATTTATACTTTTATACGCTCCAACGGGGCATCATGCGAGTTTTGTCCTCGATTTGCGCCATTATAAAATCTGTGCCAAAAAGGCTTTTTAGATTTGCTTCATTTAGCACATCTTTTGTAGCACCGCAAATATAGCCCTTCTCTCCATTTAAGAGCAAACTAAGGTGTGAAATCATATAAGTATGGTCTGGATAATGTGAGCTAAAAATCACAGCCATACCCTGATGATTTAGCCTAGAAATCAGAGATAAAATCGCATCTTGATGCGTGGTGTCTAAAAATGAAGTTGGCTCATCCATGATTAAAAGCTTAGGGCGTGAAACGATGGCTCTAGCTATCAAAACTAGCTGCATTTGCCCACCACTTAGCTCATCTACATTTTGGCTTAATAAATGCTCGCAACCTGCTAAAATAGCAGCATGCCTTGCATCATCAATGTCCTTTTTACTAGGGCTTATAACTGCTAAGTAAATTATAAAAAAATCTATAAAATTATATAAATATT
>CAMCEN010000002.1 GCA_945873855.1 uncultured Campylobacter sp. | reverse complement strand
TATAGTTTTAGGAATTCTAAAATTCCGTCATTGCGGAAATTCCGTCATTGCGAGGCTTTGAAAAAAGAGGGAGCAATCTCATTCAAAATTCCGTCATTGCGAGGAGTGAGTGAAACGAACGACGAAGCAATCTCGTTCAAGTCTTAATAAATGAGATTGCTCCCTCTTTTTTCAAAGCCTCGCAATGACGAATTTTAGGGAATTCTAGAATTCCTAAGACTAAATCTAGAATTCCTAGTAAAATTCCAGAATTCCCTAGAATAAAATCTAGAATTCCATATCAAAATTACTTTAACAAAAAAAAAAAAACGCTTAATAAATCATTAACAAAAGCAAAAAAATAGCTTATTTTAAGTAAAATTTAATAATTAAGATAGTAAGATTGCGCCACATTTAACATTTAAAGGAGTTAGCCATGAAAAAGGGCTTTACAATGATTGAGTTGATCTTCGTGATCGTTATATTAGGAATTCTAGCTAGCGTAGCCATCCCTCGCCTAGCTGGTACAAGAACTGACGCTGAAATCTCAGCTACTGTCGCTAACCTACGCACACTAGTAAGCGACGCTGCTAGTTACTATGCAGTAAAAGGAACCTTTGATGGTGCAAAATGGAGAGATATCACAAATGTGCCTTTACTAAAACTTGATGGTAGTGGCCCTATCGATGATTCCAAGAGAGCTACTTCAGATGCTTTCCTAGCAGCAGATGGTAAAAAATGTATCGCTGTTAAGGTAGTAAATAAAAAAGGCAATATACCAGCTCACATTCTCTTTGGTAAAGATAGAAGAAATGGTGTTTGCGGAGAAGTTCTAAAAGCAGATGCTGTAAGAGCTTTTGTTGAGGCAAAAGCACCGGGTGTTGAGTTAGGTGATAGTATAGGTGATGGTGCTATAGCTATCGGCTCAAGCACAACAATTTATTAACAAAAATCATAAGCTAAAATATTTAGCTTAAAAAGCTAGGGAATTCTAGAATTCTTAATTCTAGAATTCTAGAATTCCGTGTGAAATTCTAAAATTCTAAGAATTCTTTTTGATGAGATTGCTTCGCTTCGCCCCTTAATGACGGAATTTTGATGAGATTGTCCGGTCAAGCCGGACAATGACACAGTAGAGAATTTTGACGGAATTCTAGAATTCTAGAATTCTTTGTGATGAGATTGCTTCGCTTCGCCCCTTAATGACGGCGATTTTGAACGAGATTGCTTCGCTTCGCTCGCAATGACGGAATTTCAGCAATGACGGAATTCTAGAATTTCATTTTCTAACGCACAGAAAAAGAATGCGCTAGCGCGATGGCAATAGCATCTGTTATATCAAGAGGCTTAATCTCTTTTTGAATTCCCAAAAAACGCCGCACCATAAAGCTTACTTGCTCTTTTGCTGCCTTGCCGTTGCCAGTGACTGCCTTTTTTACTTGCAGTGGCGTGTAGGCTGTGAATTTTCCGTGAAGTTGCATGATTTTAAGTAAAAGCGCACCACGAAATTGCGCTAGTTTTAGCACGGTTTGAGGATTATATGCATAAAATATATCTTCGATTGCGACCTCATCGATTTTGTGCTGGCTAAAGATGAGATCAATTCCCTCGCACATCTGCGTGATTTGATATTCTAGGCTTTCTTTTGTGATTTTTATTAGCCCAGCTTCAAGTAGCTTTTTTGGGGATGAGACGCCGCCATTTCCACGCTCTAAAAGAGCATATCCGCAGTTTCTAGTGCCAGGGTCTATGCCTAAGATTATCATTGATTTTCCTAATTTTTTTTTAGATTATAATAGACTTTTTTTTAAAATTTTGTTAGAATAAGGCTATTTTTTATATTTTCAAAAGGGTAAAAATCTGTGTTAGAGGTCGCAAATAGCGTAATAGCAAAGCTATCTAAAAGTGAAGCTAAAAACTACATTTCGCAAATAATTTTTGATGAATCACGCTCAAATAGCTCTGAGGTCGTATTTATCGCACCAAATGCTTTGGTGGCAAATTATATCCGCACAAAATTTTCTAGCCTCATCGCAAATACCTTTGAGAGCCTAATAACACATAAACCAGCTATAAAAATCATCTGCGCTAGCAGCCAAGGCGAGCAAAAAAAGAGCGTACTTCTAGCCCAAAATAAGCAAAACCGCGCCCAAATCTACGAAAACTACACCTTTGAAAACTTCATCGTAGGTCATAGCAACCAGTTAGCCTTTCAAGTCTCACAGATGGTGGCCACAGAACCTGGCAAAAAATACAATCCGCTTTTTATCTACGGCTCAACAGGCCTTGGCAAGACACATTTGCTCCATAGCATCGGCAACTACGCACTAAATCATGGTCAAAATGTGATCTGCGTGACATCAGAGCAGTTTTTTAACGACTTTGTGGTAAATGTACAAAACAAAACCATGCAAAAGTTCAAAGAAAAATACCGCACCTGCGATATTCTTTTAATCGATGATGTGCAATTTCTTGCCCAAGAAAAATCAGAAAAAATTAGAGAAGAGTTTTTTCACACCTTTAACGACCTGCGTGAAAAAAAAGCGCAAATCGTGCTAACTAGCGATAATCCACCAAAGCTTCTAAAAGGCTTTGAAGAACGCCTTGTAAGTAGGTTTGAAAGCGGTCTTATAGCAAATATCACCCCACCTGAGCTTGATACCAAAATCCGCATTATAAAGGCAAAATGCGAGTTTGACGGCGTTAGCTTGGATAATGAAACGATTGATTACATAGCTACAAATATGGGCGATAATATCCGTGAGATTGAAGGTGCTTTGCTTAGCTTAAATGCTTTTGCTAGGCTAATGAGCCAAAAAATCACTTTGGAATTTGCTAAAACTGTGATAAAAGATCAAGTAAAAGTGCAAAAAGACAGCAGCAGTATCGATGAAATAATCGCACTTGTAGCAAGTAATTTGAATGTGAAAATCTCTGAGATTAAATCAAAAAGCAAAACCAAAAAAATCGTAGAAGCAAGGCGCATTTGTATCTATCTAGCAAAGAGTTTGACACCAAACTCAATGCCAGCTCTAGCTGTGAACTTTGGGCTAAAAGACCATAGTGCTGTTTCACATAATATCAAAAAAATCAATGAGCTTATGAATAACGACTCAGTTTTTAAAGCTAAAATTGAAGAAATAAAAAACAAAATCTTACAAAAACGGTGAAATTATGTGAATAGAATTTAAAAGTTTTTCACGCCTAAAATGTAGGAATTCTAGATGTTTTAAGTAGATTTTCACATTTTCACAGGACACAATAACAGCAAAAAAATAAAACTAAATAAAAGGACAAAAAATGAAGTTTACAATAAAAAGACAAGTTTTAGAAAAATACATTTCAAACTTGAATTCCTTTACTGAAAAAAAGGATCAAAGTGCAGTAAACTCACATATTTACTTTAAAATTGATGAACAAGGCTTAGTGCTAAAAGCTACTGATAATGAAATAGGTCTAGAATACCTAGTAACTGATGTAGAACTAAAAGAAAGCGGAGAAGCTACAGCACATGGTAAAAACTTGCTTGATATCATAAAAAATCTAAAAGATGGAGAGATCACACTAAGTAGCGAAAATGATAACTTACATGTAAAGCAAAATCGCTCACAATTTAAAATAGCAATGCAAAGAGCAAGTGATTTTCCATTTTTCCCTAGCTTAGAAAATAAAGATAAATTTGATATAAATGCAGGAATTCTAAGCCAAAGTCTAAAAAAAGTAGAATACTGTATAGACCCAAATAATCCAAAATATGAGTTTACCGGTGCTTTGCTTGATATAAAAGAAAATGGCATGAACATAGTAGCATCAGATGGCAGACGCCTAGCAGTGTATGAACTAAACATAAGTGCTGGCAAAAACATAAAAATCATCATCCCAAAAAGAGCAATAACAGAAATACAAAAACTACTAACTCAAAATATAGAGATTTTTTATGATGAGACGATTTTGATGGCTAGGGCTGAGAATTTTGTATTCTTTACAAAGCTAATTAACGGCACATATGCTGATTATGAAAGGCTGATTAACTCAAACTTTGCTAACAAAATCACGCTAAATCGTAATGAAATAATAGATGGTATAAAAACCGTAAAACTACTAAGCGAGGATATAAAAATCAGTTTTAGCAAAGAAATAATAAACTTTTCAACTCAAAACCAACTAGGTGAAATAGCTCAAACCGAAACCGAAACAAATCTAGAAATCGCTGGGAACTACGATATAAAAGTAAAATCAAAAAATATCCTAGATTTTTTGGGGGCTATTGAGAGTGATAGCTTTGAGTTTAACTACAACGATGCTGGCATGCCAATCATGCTAAAGAGTGAAAACCTACGCATAATGATAGTTCAAGTATCTAAATAAGGCAAAATATGGAACACAATTACGGAGCAGATAATATCAAGGTCTTAAAAGGCCTAGAAGCAGTTCGCAAACGCCCTGGTATGTATATAGGCGATACAAATATCGGCGGTCTTCATCATATGATTTATGAAGTAGTGGATAATAGCATTGATGAGGCAATGGCTGGTTTTTGTGATACTATAAATGTAACTTTAACGCGTGATGGCTCAGCAAAAATAAGCGATAACGGCCGTGGAATTCCAGTAGCCATGCACCCAACTGAGAAAATCAGCGCAGCCACTGTCGTTTTAACCGTGCTTCATGCTGGTGGTAAGTTTGATAAAGACACTTATAAAGTCTCAGGTGGACTTCACGGCGTGGGCGTCTCAGTAGTAAATGCTCTAAGTAAAAAGCTAGTTTTGGATATACAGCGAGATGGATACTGCTGGCATGAGGATTTTGCAGCTGGAATTCCCCAAAACGAACTAAGCCAAGGCGCAGCTACTAAAAAAACTGGCACTTGCGTGGAGTTTTGGCCTGATGATAGTATATTTGAAATAGTAGTTTTTGATAGAGAAATTCTAGCAAAACGCTTTGCAGAACTTGCTTATTTAAATCCAAAAATTACCATAAATTTCAGCGATGAAAGAGATGGTTTTAAAAAGAGCTATCATTTTGAAGGCGGTCTTACTAGCTTTGTTACTGATATGAACAAAACTAATGCGCTAAGCAAGGCAGTAAGCTTCTGTGGCGGCGAAGATGATGTGATAGTAGAGTTTGCGCTTCTTTATAATGAAAGTTATAGCGAGAGCTTACTAAGCTTTGTAAATAATATAAAAACTCCAGATGGTGGAACACACGAAGCTGGATTTAGAGCTGGGCTTACAAGAGCGATTACAAACTACATCGCAGCAAACGCAAGTGCTAGAGAAAAAGATACCAAAATCACAGGCGATGATGTAAGAGAAGGACTTGTAGCAGTAATTAGCGTAAAAGTGCCTGAGCCACAATTTGAGGGGCAAACAAAGGGCAAGCTAGGCTCAAGCTATGTAAAGCCAATCACGCAAAAAATGGTTTTTGAAACCTTAGTAAAATACTTTGAAGAAAATCCAAACGAAGCAAGAGCTATAATGAATAAAGCTCTTTTAGCAGCGCGCGGCAGAGAAGCAGCAAAAAGAGCTAGGGATTTAACACGCAAAAAAGACAATATAAATAGCGTAGGCACGCTGCCAGGCAAGCTAGCAGATTGCCAGAGTAAAGAAGCTAGTGAGTGCGAGATCTACCTTGTAGAGGGTGATTCAGCTGGGGGTTCAGCTAAGCAAGGCAGAGATAGAGGATTTCAAGCTATCTTGCCACTTCGTGGAAAAATCCTAAATGTAGAAAAATCTAGGCTAGATAAAATACTTCAAAGCGAAGAGATAAAAAATATGATCACCGCCTTTGGCTGCGGGGTGGGCGAGGAATTTGATGAAAACCGCCTAAGATACCATAAAATCATCATTATGACCGATGCTGATGTGGATGGCTCACATATTCAAACCTTGCTTTTAACATTTTTCTTCCGCTTTTTAACGCCGATAATAGAAAAAGGCTATGTATATCTAGCCCAGCCGCCACTTTATCTATACAAAAAAGGCAAGAAAAAAATCTATTTAAAAGACGAGCGAGCCCTAAATGAGTTTTTAATAGAAACTGGCATAGAAAGCCGTGAGTTTGAGGGCGTGGGCGGCGCTGATTTGATTGATTATCTAAAACTTGTGGCGCAATACCGCTCTATGCTAAATGAGCTTAAAAAACGCTTTAATATAATAAGCGCGATCCGCCATATGATAGAAAATCCTGATCTTATCGGCTTGCCTTACCCACAGCTTTTTGATGAGATTAAGGCTAAGATTGAAAGCGATGGATTTAATATACTAAATAGTTATTTAAATGATGATGAGATCCGCATTTACGCACAAACTGCAAACGGACTTGAAGAGCTTGTAATTAGCGATTTGCTCTTTACAAATGCGATTTTTGAAGAGGCACTTCACATACATAGCAAGATGAAAGAGCGTGGCTTAGACCTTGGCTCTGATCCCGTTGCTATCCTAGATGAGATAGAAGAAAGCGCAAAAAAAGGCGCAGATATACAACGCTACAAAGGTCTTGGCGAGATGAATCCAGACCAGCTATGGGAGACAACGATGAATCCTGAAAATCGCCGCTTGCTTAAAATCAGCATAGAGGATATGCAAAAAGCCAGTGATATTTTTGAGCTATTTATGGGCGATGAGGTAGAACCTCGCAGAGACTATATCCAAGCCCACGCAAAAGATGTCAAGCACCTTGATGTATAAGTAATTTTATAGATTTTAAAATGAAGTTTACAAGATTACTTCTTATTGCTATTTTGACATTTTTTATTACTTGTGGGCAGGACTCACCAGAGGATGTGGCACTAAATGCTATAAAAGCATTGATTTCAGGCAATGATAAAAAGCTAAGCGAATATTTTGCTCTAGATGAAGTAACAAAAAGTCAGGGTGAACAAAGCGCTATAAAAAGCAAGCTAAAAGAAACTAGCCAAGAACTCCAAGAAAAAATAGCCAAAAACGGTGGCTTAAAAGACATACTAGTGCTTAATAGCACAGATGAAGATGATGGCATAGTAGTAGAAATAAATATGCTTTTTAATAACCAAAATAGCGAAAAAAGCCAAGTAAAATTAGAAAAAATAGATGGCAGATGGGCTGTAAGTTTCTAGCTTTGTATAACTAGAATTCCTAGCATAATTCTAGAATTCTTAAGGCAAATTCTAGAATTCCCAAGTAAAAATCACTAGGAATTCTAGAATTCCTACGCTAAATTTGTCTAAGAATTCTAGAATTCTAAAAAAAGACAGCTCCTAACCCCCAGAAAATTCTAGAATTCCTAGGACAAATTCTAGAATTCCTAAAACACTAAATTCAAAAATTTATGCTAAAATCACTAAAAAATCAAAAGGAAATAAAATGCGCTATGGTGAAGAAATAATCAGTAATTTTGATGTAAAAAAAGACCTTGAGCTGTGGGAAAATACTAGCCCAAATGACTATTTTATCCATATCACCTTGCCTGAGTTTTGTGCGCTTTGCCCCCGTTCTGGCTATCCTGATTTTGCTACAATCAGCCTTAGCTATGTGCCTGATCTGCTAGTCGTCGAGCTAAAAGCGATAAAACTATATATAAATAGCTTTATGGGCAGGCACATCAGCCACGAAAACGCCGCAAATGAGATATATAGCACGCTTTTTAACGCTTTAAAGCCAAAATATATGGAACTAAGAGCTGATTTTAACCCTAGGGGCAATGTTCATACCATAATCGAGCTAAACTCAAATCAAAGCGGACAAACTAGCTATAATATCCAAAAAAACACATTTTAAAGAGCAAAAATGATAAATCCTAGCTTAATTGAGCATATTTTCAAAGCCGCAAGCATAAGTCGCTGGAATGACTATCCAAAAATGGTTGATATTAACGAGCTTGATAAACAAGCCCATAAGGTGTTAATTGCGTATTTTCTAGCCAAGCTTGAAGGGGATATTAACATGCGAGTTATCGTAGAATACGGCGTTTTTGAGTTTTTAAGCCGTGTTGTAGTAACTGATATTCGCCCAGATGTACTTCACTACATCCAAAAAAGCAAGGCTAGCGAGCTAAACTCGTGGATAAAAACACAACTTGATAAAATCATTGATAGCGAAAATGAGCTGTTTAAAGAGCGGCTTGATAACTTTTTTAAAGGCGATGAGACTTATAAAAAAGAGCGTCTTATCCTAAAAGCTGCTAGCTACCTGGCTACAAAATGGGAGTTTGCGATAGTATATCAAACTAGTAAGTTTTTAGAAGGTATTGATGAGCTAAAAGCAAAGGTAGATGAAGAGATTGAAGATTATTTTGAGCTAGCTAGCATAAAAGAGCTTTTAGCTAGCACAAAGCTTTCAAAGCTAATTGATTTGTGTGGTCGCTTGCGCTTTCAAAGGCGCTGGGCGCAAACACAGCGAATTCCGCAAACAAATGTTCTAGGACATATGCTTGTAGTAGCGATTTTTTCGTATTTTTACAGCCTTGAAGTAAAAGCTTGTGATAAAAGACTTGAAAATAACTTTTATTGCGCTCTTTTTCACGACTTGCCAGAGTCTCTTACAAGAGATATTATAAGTCCTGTTAAATACGGCGTAAAGGGGCTTGATGACATCATCAGCGAGTATGAAATGAGACTGATTGAAGAGCAAATTCTCCCCCTTGCTCCATCTAGAATTCGCTCAGAGTTTGCCTACATTTTAGGCGTGCGAAAAGATGGAAATAAGCGCATAAAAAGCGAGTTTGAAAACCGCATAATGCCAAATAATGAAAGCCTTAGCCTAAGTGCTGCGCTAAGTCAGTATAATACAAACGAATACAACGCAATTGATGGTAAAGCCCTAAAATGCTGTGACCGCCTAGCTGCGCTTATTGAAGCTGGGTTATCGATTAGCTACGGTGTTCAAACCACCGAGCTAAAAGAGGGCTTTAAGCAAACTTATAAAAAATTTGTAGAGAGCCCCACTTGCGAGGGAGTGGATTTTAAGGCGGTTTGTGATACTTTTAAAGAGCATTTTGGCTTAGATTTTTGATTTTAGGCTCAGCTTTTTTGCTGCGCACCCGAATTCCCTAAAAATAAAAGAAAGCAAATGAGTAAGCATCCAGATATTTCAACTTCATTTAAAGCGATTTTTGCGCTGCTGTGGCCGCAAGTGCTGATGATGTATGTTATCTGCGTGATGAATGTAGCACCCATTTGGGCAGCTGGCAAGATGAGCGCTGATGTCTCAGCTGCGCTTGGAGTAAGTATGCAAATGCTCTTTTTATTAGGCGTTATCAATATAGCCTTAAACTCAGGAGCTACCGCAGTCATCAGCCAGTCCATAGGTGCTAAAAAACTTGATAGAGCTAAGTTTTATGTCTTTATCACCTTGCTTTTAAACGCTCTTTTTGGCGTAGGCGTGGGCGTGCTAGCTTATATTTTCTCTGGGCAGATTTTTGCGCTTTTGGGGCTAAGGGGTGCTGCGCTGGATATCGCAAATGAGCTGTGGGCGGTGCTGCTTTTTAGCCTGCCTTGTAGCTTTTTGTTTAACTCAGCTATGGTGGTATTTCGCTCGTTTAGAGAGGTGATTTTACCACTTATCATTACTATTATTGTTTGTGCTTTTTATTTATTTTTTATATTTAAGCTTAGTTTTTCTCATTTTTTTGTGGGGCGTGAGTATATGGGTTTAGCCTACTCAAATCTCATCTCTCAGGGCATCGCGGCATTGCTAGGTGCTTTTGCGCTAATAGCAAAAGGACATATAAGTGCTTCTTTTTTGCCTTTTGCTTGGCTACGGCTTGCCATGCCAAAACTGCTAAAAACAGCACTTCACTCAGGGGCAACTAGCATAGTTTGGCAAGCTGGTTATATTACTCTTTATGCTATTGTGGGCTTTTTGCCACTGCACTCAAACGAGGCTTTGGGCGGACTTGCCTCAGGGCATAGGGTGGAGAGCTTTATATTTATGGTGGGCGTGGCATTTCACATGAGTGCTAGCGTGGTCGTTGGCAACTGCTTAGGTGCAAAAAGAGCGGCTGAAGCTAGGCGAATTGCTGCTATTTTGGTATTTAGCGGGGCGGCTGTGATGAGCGTGGTAGCAGGAATTTTGTGGTGGTTTATGAGCGATTTGGCGGCTTTCATGAGTGATGATGGCTTGGTGCAGTTTTACATCGTAGAGTATCTTAAATACAACTTTTTAAGCACGCCATTTTCTATCATTTCTACTATTTTTGCTGGGGTGATGATAGGAGCGTCTGCGGCGCATTTTAACCTACTTATTTTTGGGCTTAGCTTTTGGGTTATTCGCATACCGCTAGCTTATGCATTAGGGCATTTTGTATGGGGAGATGCAACTGGGGTTTTTGTAGCTATGCTTATCTCTCAGGTTATCCAAACAGCACTTATGCTTTATGTTTTTTACCGCGTTGATTGGACAAAATACGCTTTAAAGCACTAGGAATTCTAAAATTCCGTCATTGCGAGGGAGCAAAGCGACCGAAACAATCTCTATGGAATTCTAGAATTCCCTAAGGATGAATTTAGAATTTCTAGAGATTGCTTCGCTTCGCTCGCAATGACGGAATTTTAAAATTCCCTAAGATAAAAATACCCCCACACCCCCAAAAAACTAGAATTTCATATAGAGCCCCCCCCCTAATGACTGCGAGGGCTAAATTATAGAATTTAGCTTAAAAAGTTCTTTTTTGCTAAAATGCGGGTTTTGGTTTTTTAGAAAATGATTGTTTGGTTAAATTCTAGAATTTATAGAGATTGTCCGGTCAAGCCGGACAATGACAATGCGTGGGTTGTTGCTCTGTTTTTGTTGTGGCAATGTGAGACTCAATTCTAAATTTAGAATAAAGTTATAATAAATGGTTAGATTACTCTTTTTAAAAGGTAGTATTTTGTTAGTTTTGATTTTTTTATTTTTTCTAGGTTCTTTTATCTTTTTAATTTTGATTTTCTCTTATTGTTGGGCTGTGATTATATTTAGGCTTTTTGGCACAGATAGTAAAAGAGATAAAATTATTAGATTTTTTATTTACATAGCTATTTTTTATTTTGCTTTTAGTATTTGGGGTTTTTTTATTGATATATTTATAATTTTATGGATTAAGGATTTTAAAAGTAAGGCTATTTATTTTCGTCTAAAGTGGCTATTAGGTAATGCTATATTTGCTTTATCAATTCCTGTGTTTGTATATACTGCTTGGCAAATAAATATTCCTCAAAATATTTTTTTAAATATAGGCAATTTGCTATTAAATCAAAATGGTTCTAGATTTGAAATTGTAGATAAAAATTTTAGCAAAGAAAGCGATTTTTCTAGAGAAGATACAAGGGAATTTTTGCTTTGTAACGAGAGGGGAGAATTTTGCCCTTTATTTAGCCTAGAATATCCTATTTTTGACATATACGCTGAGTATAATGGAACTAAAAAAAATATCGCAAAAGAATATGCGGTAGTCTATAAAAATAGCTATATTGTCCGTTTGCTAAAATATCTTATGCCAAGTAATTACTACTTAGAATATAGTGTAGGTGATTTTGAATATATAAAATTTAAATTAAGGAGTAATCAATGAGTAACAATATCTCATTAAACGAAGTAAAAAATGGTGCCTTTTTGGCTAGTGAAAATTCCAAAACTGAAATTTTAAAAAATGGAGTAATCACCAACCCTGCTACAAATTCTAGTTTTGAAGTTATAGCCCAAACAGAATCTGCTAATGGTTTTAGCGCTACTGTATTTAGAAATATCCCCCAAAGGGGCTGAGGGATGACATAGTGGGGAATTCTAGATAAAAATCTAGAATTTCTAGAGATTGCTTCGCTTCGCTCGCAATGACGAATTTTAGGGAATTCTAGAATTCCCAAAAAAAGACACCCCCTAACCCCAAAAAATCTAGAATTCCCTAAGGATGAATTTAGAATTTCTAGAGATTGCTTCGCTTCGCTCGCAATGACGGCGATTTGATTAGATTGCTTCGGTCGCTTTGCTCCCTCGCAATGACGCAGTGAATTCTAGTTTTTACTTTTATGGAATTCTAGAATTCCCTAATCAAAACCCAGCTCATCAAAGCTATTTGTAGTTTTTTTCAGCACCATTTCGCCGTTTTCTTTTGTGATAAGTGAGATTTTTCCATCTAGCCTAAAAGGGGCTAGAAGCTCTTTGCCACCATCACTCCACCACGCACAAAAGGCTTTTGCGTCATTTAGCGGTGCGATGCTAGCTAGCTCTCTTTTAGCCTTGGCTGCCTCCATCCAGTCATACTCCCACCACTTACTAGCGTCCAAATCAGCGCATATTTCATCCTTGAAGCGCATTTTTATCACCCTTGCTGGATTGCCTACTGCTATAGCGTAGGCTGGGATGTCTTTTGTGACGACCGCGCAGCTGCCGATGATCGCGCCATTGCCGATAAAAAGCTCCTTGCTACTAAGCGCGCAAACCCCAGCGCCTATCCACACACCATGACCGATATTTGTAGTTTGCGTGGTGATATCTGGTTTGCGCCACGGACTTTTTAGGCTCTCATCAAGTCCCTTTTGGCTAAAGCCATCGAAGTTTTCCAAATACGCCATCATAACGCTGTTTTTATCGTGACTTGCCACGCCTAGCATGACATTATGCGCCACGCAGCAGTAGCGACCGATTTTGACTTTTTCTAGGCGGCTTTTACCATTTATCGAGGTATACCCTCCCCCTATGACGCCCATAAGCTCGCTGCCGCCCCAAAGATCAAAAGGCTTTTCAAAATAAAAGTTATCTATAGAACAGCTGCCGTGTAGATTTAGTCCATTTTGGCGAAGAATTTCGGTCATATTTGTCCTTTTTTGTCTTTTTATAGAGCGATTTTTAACTCTTTTAGCCCAAGTGCTCTTGCGTATTTGATAATGGTGCTAAATCTAGCATCTAAGCTCTTTTCAAATCTAGCTAAATTTGCTTGTTTCATATTCATTTTAGTAGCGATTTGCTCTTGGGTTAGCTTGCTTTTTATCCTAGCTTCTATGAGCTGTTTTTTGAGTGCAAACTCAGGTTCTAGTGCCTCGTATTCTTTTTTAAACTCAGGGTCTTGCATCATTTTTTCAAAGGCTTTGTTAAAACTAATCGTTGACATCTTGATATTCCTTTAATCTTTGTTTTGCTATTTGTATAACGCTATTTGGTAGTTTGTCTTGCTTTTTTATAGCGGTGGCTAAGATGAGTATTTTTCTGCCTTTTTGATAGCAGTATATACTTCTAGCCACACCCTCGCTGGACTTAGCTCGTATTTCAAAAAATCCCTCCCCAAGACTAGCCGTGTGTGGCTCACCTACTTCGTTGCCGTAGATTTCAAGCATTTTGATTATGTGCGATAGCCTAGTTTTTATTTTTAGCGGCAAGTCTTGAAATTAATCAAAAGCCTTTTGGTTAACAAACTCTATTATCCAAATATTATTTTTCATAGCAATTTATATCATAAAAGATATTAAAAACACTTAAATTCCTACTTCATCGCCTCTAGCTGCTCTTTGCTAAACTTAGCAAAGGCATAGCTCTTATCATCGCCTTTTCTTACTAGTCGATATCTGCTGCCATCATCGCCTCTTTTTTGTCTTTGTTCTGTTAGAATCTGGCAAAACTCTTTATAAAAGCCAAAGCTTTCTAGCACTTTTGGCTCACTCTCTCTTAAGCGGCGCAAATGCTGAAATAGCAGCCCATCAAACATCTCAGCGCTGTCCTCGTGCTCCCTAAAATACTCTAAAATATCAGCCTCGCTAATAAACTTAGCACGCTCTTTTTTGCTTTGTTCTATGATAGCAGCGGCCAAGTCTTTGATATAGAGTTTTACTTTGCTTGCCATGTGGCTAGTAAGCAGAGTGTAGGCTGTGGCTGGGTCAGTCTCCACTCTAAAAAACTCAGGCAAATCAAAATGCTTTGTTATATCTTTGCGGTTATCATCACTTTTAAAAACCGATGTAAGCCAAAGCACCATTATATCTTTTTCATCTGCCATTACTGCCTTGCCATCTTTGGCATTTAGCGCAGATGGATTTAGCATGATAGGTGCTGGTAAGAAGTATTTATAGTCGCTAACACGCTCTTTAAAGAGCCACTCTTGCTCACTTTTTGGCTCATCAAAACCAAACTTTGCCGCAAGAGTTCTCATAGTATTAAGCGCATTTTGTCCCAAAAAGTCTTTGGTCTGCAAGGTGTGAATTTCATCAAGCCTTACAAGCATTCTAGCAAAAATTCCATCGTGAAAAGCCTGATGAATCTCTCTCATCCAATACTCTACCGCCGCTGGCGTGGGAGCTAGCTCATGCGTTACTTGCTCTCCATCATGACCGCTTACATACCAAACAAGCTCGCTTAGAGTTTTGCTAGGCTCGTCATTTAGGCTAAAGCACAGCTGTTTTATGGCTCTGCGCTTAGTCCTCGCTATGCTCTCATCGCTAGTATCAAGCTCGCTAAAATCATCCTCGTCATTCGTGCAGCGCTGTAAGGCTAGATTACAAAGCCCTTTAATATTGCTAATAGGATCACGCACGATATTTATAGCGTGCCTTGCAGGCATTAGGCTATAGAGCTTGTCATTTTGGCTATCAAGTGCTAGGTCGCTTACGATAAGGGCGATTTTTTTGATTTTGCCTTTATCTTTGGCAGCTTTTTGCGCTTTTAACTGCGTAAAAAACTGCTCGTAGATGCGAAAACTCTCTTTTTCGCCCTGCCTGCCTGCTGTGCCGCAATTACACAGCTTTAAAAACGCAGGCACGCCAGAGTGCAAACTCACAGCATGCGAGCCAAAAATCATAAAGTCATAAAAAGGCGGCAAAGGTAGGTTTAAGCACCAGCAAAGCTTGATATCGCTGGTTTCGTAGTTTATGCTTGCTGGATCTAATAGTGGCGGATAAGGCAAAGCTGCATAGGTGCTGCTGCCCCCCCCCTCGGCGATTTGCTGGAATTTTTCGCTTTTAAGCCAAGAGCTAATTTGTTCTTTAAAGCGTTCTATGATAGCGATATTTTCATCATTTCTCTCAACTTTGCCGATTTGTAAAATTTCTTCTGTTGTCATTTTTTCTCTTTTTGTAAAATTTTCTATTCTGTTTTTTTACTGCTGCTAGCATAAAAACTAGAATTCCAAACTAGAATTCCTAGGGATTTTATCTTAGGAATTCTAGAATTCTATCCTAGGAATTCTAGAATTCCCTGCTATGTCATCCTCGGGCTTGACCCGAGGATCTCTCTATGGAATTCTAGAATTCCCCAAAATTCCGTCATTGCGAGCGAAGCGAAGCAATCTCTAGGAATTCTAAATTTATCTCTAGGAATTCTAAATTTTAGCTCGCTTTTAGGCTAGATAAATCTAGCCCAGCTCGCTAGTTTTATAAGGGCTACGCCCTAAACCCTTAGGGGCTGCCGCCCCTAAAACCCCGCTAAAATTTAGAATTCCCTAAAAATTCCGTCATTGCGAGGCTTTGAAAAAAGAGGGAGCAATCTTATTTATTAAGCCTTGAACGAGATTGCTTCGTCGTTCGTTTCACTCACTCCTCGCAATGACGGAATTTCGGCAATGACGAAATTCCGTAATGACGGAATTTTAGACGGAATTCTAGTTCAAGATTACAACCTCAGTTTCTAGCTCTATACCAAAACTTTCTTTTACCTTATTTTTGGCCAGATTTATTAGCCAAAAAGCCTCATCAAAACTGCCTTTGCCGTGATTTATAAGAAAATTAGCATGCTTAGCTGATAGCTCGCAATAACCGGTTTTATAGCCTTTTAAGCCCACAGCTTCTATTAGCCTGCCAGCGCTGTCGTTTGGCGGATTTTTAAAAATTGAGCCAAAACTAGCACCTTTTGGCTGATTTTTTCTAGCCTCGTTAAATTCAGCCAAAAGCCCATTATCAAAGCCCTTAACCGCTCTAAAAACAGCCTCAAAAATCACGCCTTTTATATCACTTTTTCGGTAAGCAAAACCGCATTCATCTTTGCTAAGAGTAGCATCGCTAGTCTGCACCTCAAGCAAGGTATCGCTAATAGAGTGTCCTTTTAGTCCTGCGTTCATTTTAATTAATCCACCAAGGCTGCCAGGCACTGAGCCACAAAGCTCAAAGCCCTTTAAATCATGCTTTTTAGCAAAGGCAAAAATCTCTCTTGCGCTTGTTTTTGCGCCTATTCGCAAAATATCATTATCCAGCTTTATATAATCAAACTTGCCACCAAGCATTGCTAGGGCTTGTTTTGGCTCGCCAACTAGCAAGTTACAAGCATTACCGATGATAAAACCATCAAAGTCGCAAACTTCATTAAGCTCTGCTACTTCAAGCTCTGCGCCGATTTTTACAGAGCTAAACTTGCTAAAATCTACTCTCATCACTGGATAAAGGTTGGAATTCTATTTAGCACGCCACGAGTAAAATCCATCATTTCATTCATCATCCAAGGCATGAGAAAGATAAGAATAACAACAACAAGCAAGATTTTTGGCACGAAACTTAGTGTCATTTCGTTTATCTGCGTGGTGGCTTGAAAAATGCTAATAATAAGTCCAGCCACAAGTCCAGCTAAAAGCATAGGTAAAGCTAGCATTAAAGCAATCTTAAAGGTCTCAACCCCAAGTCCTACTAAATCATTTTGCATTAAGAATTCCTTATATCCAAATACTCGCTAGGCACGAGATAATCGCTAGTTTTTATCTTTTGGCTATAAAAGCCGTGAGTGTATCCTAGCTCAAAAAACTTATCAAGAGCTTCTAGCTGAATCTCGCTAAGCTCTATGCTCTCATCATTTGCGTAAAGTTCTAAGTATTTTGCTAGGTTTTTATCATCTACTCTTAAAACGCCTCTTTCAAGTAGCATAGCACTTAGAGTGTTTTTGTGCGCTCTTGCTAAAATAACAGCTTTTTTAAGCAGGTTTTGCGTGGATACCGCGTCATTTAAAGGCAGGCTTCTGCGAATAGCCATGCCACCAAGTGGCAGCGGCAGCTTTTCAGTGCCAGCAAGCTCGCACCAAATATCCCAAAGCTCACGCTCTACCCTAAGCTCATCGCTAAAGTCCAAAATGCTCTCGTGAATCAGCACACCAGCATCCACCTGCCCTGATAAAACTGCCTTTTCAATCTCTAAAAAGTTCATATAAACAGCTCTTGCATCAGGATAAGCGATAGAAAAAAGCAGAGCATTACTCGTGTGCTTGCCGCTAAGGGCGACTTTGAAATTGCGCTTTAAAACGGCGTTTTTTTTGACAATTAGCTTTGGCCCATAGCCACGCCCAAAGCTAGTAGCAGTATCAAGCAGGGCATAGTCGCTAGAAATGTGCGGATAAAGCCCAAAGCTTATGGCACAAACATCATAAACGCCCTTTAAGCACGAAAGATTAAGGCTTTCTATATCATCAGCCTTTGCGCTAAGCTTTAATCTCTCATCACTAGCCCAGCCAAAAGCAATAGCCGCGTACATAAAAATATCATCAGCATCAGGCGAATGCGCTACGCTAATGTTTTTGCTAAATTTATTCAAAATTTTGCCTTTAATGTGCTGTTTTTAAGTCTTTTTTGTCTTTGCCTTTTTCAGCGATAGAAACCCAGTAAGCAAAGCCAACACCCCAAACCGCTACAACAGTAGCTAGTATAGTAAAAGTATCAAAAGTAAAAGTCATTTTTCTATCCTTTTTGCTATATAAGAAACTAAGCTTAAAAAAATACAGCCGACAATAGCTACATAAACACCGCTTATTTCGTCTTTTTGGTAGTAAAATACCTTTAAAAAACCACCAGCGATGAGAGCCACAGCAACATTTGCCAAAGCATTAAAAGTAATTTTTTGCCATTCTTTCATATTTTGCCTTTTAGCAAAGATTATAACATATTTAAAAAATTTTTTAAGCAATTTACGCAAAATTTTTAAGCATTTTTGCTACAATTAGCACTAAATTTTTTTAATTCTCACAGGATAAACAATGGATGAAAATAAGAAAAAAAGCTTAGAACTTGCTATAAAGCAGATTGATAAGCAATTTGGCAAAGGCACGATTTTACGCATGGGCGATAGAGAAATAGAGCCAATAGATGCGATAAATACAGGCTCTTTGGGGCTTGATCTTGCCCTTGGTATAGGTGGAGTGCCAAAAGGTCGTATTGTAGAGATTTATGGGCCTGAGAGCAGTGGTAAGACCACGCTTACCCTTCATCTAATCGCCCAGTGCCAAAAGGCTGGTGGAGTGTGCGCTTTTGTGGATGCTGAGCACGCCTTAGATCCAAATTATGCTAAAAATCTTGGCGTAGACATTGATAATCTTTATATCTCTCAGCCTGATTTTGGCGAGCAGGCATTAGATGTAGTTGAAACCCTTGCTAGAAGCGGTGCTGTGGATCTAATAGTCGTAGATAGCGTAGCAGCCCTTACACCAAAAAACGAAATAGATGGCGACATGGGAGATCAGCATGTAGGACTTCAAGCTCGCCTTATGAGCCAAGCCTTGCGCAAGCTTACAAGCGTAGTTCACAAAATGGGCTCAACCGTGATTTTCATAAACCAAATCCGTATGAAAATCGGCGCAATGGGCTATGGCACTCCAGAGACTACCACAGGTGGAAATGCGCTAAAGTTTTACTCATCTGTGCGTATAGATGTGCGCAGAATCGCCACGCTAAAACAAGGCGAAGATCCAGTGGGAAATAGAGTTCGTGTAAAGGTCGTAAAAAACAAAGTAGCACCGCCATTTAAACAAGCTGAGTTTGACATTATGTTTGGCGAGGGCATAAGCAGAGAGGGCGAGCTAATGGATTATGGCGTAAAGCTTGATATAATCGATAAAAGCGGTGCGTGGTTTAGCTACGGCAGCACCAAGCTAGGTCAAGGCAGAGAAAACGCAAAAGCTTTCTTAAAAGAAAATGAAGCCATAGCAACTGAAATAGAAAACAAAATCAGAGAAAATATAGGCGATGCGCTAAGTGGTAGTGCTGAACCTGATGAAGGAGAAAATGATGAGTAAAATAGCAAATATAAGTGCTTTAGAGGTATTTGATAGCCGTGGAAATCCAACCGTGCAAGCTCGCATCACGCTAGAAAGCGGCGTAAGCGCAAGCGCAATCGTGCCAAGCGGGGCAAGCACAGGCAAAAGAGAGGCTTTAGAACTTCGTGATGGCGATGCAAACCGCCTAAACAAAAAAGGCGTGCTAAAAGCAGTAGAAAATGTAAATACGCTAATTGCTGATAAACTTAAAGGCCAGTGCGTGTTTAATCAAGCAAAAATAGATAGCATAATGCTAGCGCTTGATGGCACAGATAATTACAGCAAACTAGGCGCAAACGCAGTTTTGGGCGTATCTATGGCAGCAGCAAGGGCAGCAGCATCTGAGCTAAATATCCCACTATATCGCTACCTTGGTGGCGCAAATGCTAGAATCTTGCCTGTGCCTATGCTAAATATCATAAATGGTGGAGCACACGCAAACAATAACATTGATTTTCAAGAGTTTATGATTATGCCTTTTGGCTTTGCTAGCTTTAAAGATGCATTTTGCGCAGCAGCTACGATATATGCTAATCTAAAAGGAATTCTAGGCTCTAGTGGTCAAAGCACAGCTGTAGGCGACGAGGGCGGTTTTGCACCAAATTTTGCTAGTAATGAAGAGGCTATCAAAGTCATCATGGAAGCAATCGCAAAATCAGGCTACAAAGCAGGCGAGCAAATAAAAATCGCTTTGGATGTAGCAGCTAGCGAATTTTACGAAAATGGCGTTTATAACTTCGGTGGCAAAAGCCACTCAAGCGATGAAATGATCGCACTTTATAGCGATTTAGTAGCAAAATATCCTATTTTTTCTATTGAGGACGGACTTAGTGAGGATGACTGGGAGGGCTGGGCGAAGCTTACAAAAACCCTTGGCACAAAAACACAGCTAGTAGGCGATGATCTTTTTGTAACAAACACAAAAATCCTAGCTCGTGGCATCAAGGCAGGCGTGGCAAATGCTATCTTAATCAAGCCAAATCAAATCGGCTCAGTAAGCCAAACTATGGGTGCTGTGCGCCTAGCACAACGCAGCGGATATCGCACGATAATGAGCCACAGAAGCGGCGAGAGCGAGGATAGTTTCATCGCTGATTTTGCTGTGGCACTAAATACAGCGCAGATAAAGACAGGCTCAACTGCTCGCAGTGACCGCATGGCAAAATACAACCGCTTGCTTGAAATCGAGCATGAGAGCGATGGCGAGTATTTGGGACATGAAATCTAGGAATTCTAGAATTCTTAGAATTTTAGTTTAGGAATTCTAGGAATTCTAGAATTTTAGTTTAGGAATTCTAGTTTTAGCCTTAGGAATTCTAGATTTTTAACCTTGGAATTCTAGAATTTAACTTGGAATTCTAGATTTTTATTTTAGGAATTTTAGGAATTCTAGATTTATTTTGGGAATTCTAGAATTCCTAGAATTTTAGTTTAGGAATTCTAGAATTCCTCTGTTTAGAGTATTGCCAAAAGTAACAAAATGAGCGAAATTTTAGACCACTTACCAAAGCAAAGGCGCAAAAAAAACACAAAAGCCTTGTTAGCTTACGGCGCAATGGCAGTTTGCGTAATCTTTGCTGGCTGGTATATAGGCAATATACTTTTTGGCGCGCGTGGGCTTGATGTGATGCTTGATTTACACGCAAAGCGTGAACAGCTAAGCAAACAAGTAAGCGAGCTACAACAAGAAAACGCAAAACTTCAAAAAGACTATTTTGAGCTCATCGGGCTTGATCCTGAGAGAAACTGAGGAGATGATGAAATATTTATATTTGCTGGCGTGTTTGTTGCCGCTTTTAGCTTTTGGTAGGGACAATCCTTTTATCTCTACTACTTTGGCTGATTCAAATACTACAAATATCATTACAAAGCTAGCAGGTTTTAGCCAAACAAGCGTGAATTTGCCAAGTGATGCAAGAGAGCTAGAAGCCGTGGTTGTAGTCTATAAAAGCGTGGATGGCTCGCTAAAAGAAAAGCGTGTGGAGATTAGGGCTAGTTTTGACTGGCGTGATACTATCTACATCAGCCGCCAAGCCATGCCAAAAAACGGCGAAGTGGTCGATGTCTCAGTCACAGCCCAAGGTAACAGCACAGAAGCAAGAGCGATAACAAATCTCACAGAAGGCCCACCACTACAAGCCCTTGCCACACCAAGTCAAAAGACGCCACTAGCAAGTGCTGATATCGTAGCTGGCAGGATAAATGCCTATGCTAATAAAATCGTCATAAACACGCCTGATTTGTTGCTAAAAAGCTATGATAAAGGCTCACGCATTGTGATGGACTTTGAGAAAAAAAGCAAGTTTTTAACCCATAGTCGTGAGTTTGGCAACAAAACTCCTTTGCGCCGTGCAACCGTGGGTTCTCACGGTAAGTTTTATAGAGTGGTTTTGGAGCTAGATAGGAAGTATAAGTATTCTATTAGGCAAAATAGTTCGAGTTATACTATTTGGCTAGGAAAATAGGGTTTTGTTAGGCTTTAACTTGTGAGTGCTTTTTTTGGCGATTCGTCTCGCAGCACTATTATAAAAAAAGCCAGTTACGCGCGCCTTGGGATGGATTTCGTATCCTATCCCTGCGGCGCGCTCACTGCCTTTTGTCATACTAGCACCACGATACTAGAATCGCCGAGCAAGCCTAGATTTAAAGGGAATTTTAGAATTCCCTAGCCTATTTTTTAGGAATTCTCTTTAGGGAATTCTATGAAATTCTAGAGTTATTTAGGGAATTTTAGAATTCCGTCATTGCGAGGGAGTAAAGCGACCGAAGCAATCTCACTGGGCGTTTAATAAATGAGATTGCTTCGCTTCGCTCGCAATGACGAATTTTGAACGAGATTCTCGGGTCAAGCCCGAAAATGACACAATGTAGGCTGTGGGATGACATAGTGAGGAATTCTAGGGAATTCTAGAGCCTATTTAGGGAATTCTAGAATTCCTTAGTGAATTTATAAATTATTTGAAAGAAAGTAGAGTTTTGAAAAGACAAGTATTTAGTTTGATATTCATTGTTTGGGCTAGGTTTTTTGGGCTTTTTGTGATTTTGCCTGTGCTTAGTGCTTATGCTAGCGGAGAGGCGTGGCAAATAGGTCTAGCTGTGGGAGCGTATGCGCTAAGCCAGATAATATTTGCAGCACCCTTTGGGCATTTAAGCGATAAAATCGGTCGCAAAAAAGCCCTAGCCTTAGGCATCGCTATTTACGGCCTTGGCAGTGTGCTTTGCGCTATATTTAGTGATAGTATTTACCTGCTGATTTTGGGGCGTTTTATCCAAGGTGCTGGCGCAGTTGGTGCTGTAGCAAGCGCCTTTATCGCTGATATAGTGCCAGAAAACTCCCGTTCAAAATACATGGCGCTTCTTGGCATGGGCGTTGGTATGGCCTTTGTGATTGCTATGATTTCAAGTCCTATTATAGCTAGCTATTTGGGACTTAGTGCGTTATTTTGGCTTTGTGCTTTGCTTTGCGTGATCAGTGCTGTTATCTTGCTAGGTTTAGCTGAGCCAGAAAAACACGAGCATAATGAGAGCACTACCACCTACGAGCTTATTAAAAACAAAAATGTTCGCATTTTAAGCCTTAGCAATTTTTTCCAAAAAATGTTTTTAAATGCTTTTTTTGTAAGCATAGGGCTTGTGCTTGTGGGGCAAATGGGCTTTGAGCGTGCTAGTTTGTGGCAGATTTATGCGCTGTGTGCGGTTTTTGGCTTTTTTTCTATGGGAGTGGCTGGATTTTTGGGCGATGCTAAGGGCAAGGCAAAAGAGCTATTTTTTGCTAGCGTGATTATTTTTGCGCTTAGTTTGCTTGTGTTTTTGATCTCGCCAAGCTTTGAGAATATACTTTTTGCCTTTGTTGGTGCGGTGCTATTTTTCATCGCATTTAGTCTTGGGGAGCCGATTTTACAAAGCCAAATGAGTAAATTAACAAAAGCAAAACGAGGCGTGGCCCTTGGCGTGCTAAATGCCTGTGGATACGGCGGTAGCTTTGTTGGCAGCTTGCTTGGGGCTAGTTATTTTGCGCCTTATGTTATGCTCGCACTTTGCGTGCTGTGGGTGCTAATGCTAGCTAAACTTGATAGAATTTAAGCAGATTTTAGGTAGATATTTGAGAAACTTTTTTGCGTTTTTACTGGCATTTTCGCTGCCCACGGCTGTGCTTATAGGGCTTTTTGCTTTGCTAGCCTTTGTGTTTTTTGCGCTTAGCTGGCTGTTTATTTTTGCGCTGCCTGTATTGCTTGGAGTTTTTGTGTATTTTTATTTTAAAAAAAGCAAAAAGCAAAACCGCTTTATAGAAATAGATTTTGAGGCGCACAGAAGGAAGTTTAAGCACTAGGAATTTTAGAATTCCTTTGTTTTTTCTGGGGGTTAGGGGGTTTCTTTTTGGGAATTTTAGATTAGGGAATTTGGAATTCCCTAAAATTCGTCATTGCGAGCGAAGCAAAGCAATCTCTAGGAATTCTAAATTTATTCTTGGAATTCTAGATTTTTATCCTAGGAATTCTAGAATTCCCTGTCATCCTCGGGCTTGACCCGAGGATCTCTATAGAAATTCTAAATTTATTTATAATGAGATCCCCCGATCAAGTCGGGGGATGACAAAAAACACAAGTCGAGGGAATTTTTATAGAGATTGTCCGGTCAAGGCGGACAATGACACAAATCTTAGGAATTCTAGAATTCTAGAATTCCCTAGCTTTTTAAGCTAAATATTTTAGCTTATGATTTTTGTTAATAAATTGATGTGCTTGAGCCGATAGCTATACCATTAGTATTAGCATCTATTTTTGACTCAATATAAGCTTTTATAGCATCTGAATTTCGAACTTGTTTGCAAACATCACCAAGTACTCCACTTTTTGGCCAAAATTTAATGTGAGCTGGTGTATTGCCACTTCTATCTACCAACCCAAGAAGAATGCATTCCTTATCGTCAGCTACGCCTAAGTATACAGCTTTAACAGCTTGATCGCTAGAGTCGATAGG
The DNA here is from genome assembly GCA_945873855.1 of uncultured Campylobacter sp. Lineage (GTDB taxonomy): Bacteria > Campylobacterota > Campylobacteria > Campylobacterales > Campylobacteraceae > Campylobacter > Campylobacter magnus. Next base: position 138,236 of record CAMCEN010000002.1, on the reverse strand, counting down.
AACACCGGTCCAATCCTTGTATAAAGGCACATTTGTGATATCTCTCCATTTAACAGTACTATCAAATTCGCCCTTTACTGCATAGTAAGCAGCAGCGTCGCTTATTAGTGTGCGTATGTTGGCGACAGCAGCTGCGATTTCAGCGTCAGTTCTTGTGCCAGCAAGACGAGGGATAGCTACGCTAGCTAGAATTCCCAAGATAACGATCACGAAGATCAGCTCAATCATTGTAAAGCCCTTTTTCATGGCTAACTCCTTTAAATGTTAAATGTGACGCAATCTTACTATCTTAATTATTAAATTTTGCTTAAAATAAGCTATTTTTTTGTTTTTATTAATATTTTATTAAGCGTTTTTTTTTTTTTTGTTAAAGTAATTTTGCTATGGAATTCTAGATTTTATTCTAGGGAATTCTAGACGGAATTTTGAACGGAATTTTGAACGAGATTGCTTCGTCGTTCGTTTTACTCACTCCTCGCAATGACGGAATTTTGGACGGAATTTTAGAATTCTTTGTGATGAGATCCACCGATCAAGTCGGGGGATGACAGAAAACGCAAGTCGGGGGATGACACAAGGCTTAGGGAATTCTAAAATTCCTAGGTAAAATACCCCCTAACCCCCAACCAGCGGATGCGAAGCAAAAAAAATAAGGAATTCTAGAATTCCTTAGCAAATTTTATTTCAAGCTTAGAGCTTCGCTTCTAGCCATTTGGTCGCAAAGCTCGTTTTCTGCGTGTCCTGCGTGCCCTTTTACCCACTGCGCTTTTACCTTGTGAAAAGCAAGCAGCTTTGCTAACTCTTGCCATAGTTCTTGGTTTTTTATAGGCTGTTTGTTAGTAGTCTTAAAGCCATTTTTTTGCCATTTTGCTAGCCACTCGTTTATGCCCTTTGCCGTGTAGCTACTATCTGTGAAAAGCTCCACTTCACAAGACTCTTTAAGTGCCTTTAAAGCGTTAATTGCAGCACTTAGCTCCATTTGATTATTTGTGGTATTAGCCTTTGCGCCGCTTGCTTTTTTCTCGTGTTCTTTGTAGCGTAGGATATACGCCCAGCCGCCATTTCCAGGGTTTCCAAGACAGCTGCCATCACAAAAAATCTGCACTTTTTTCACATATCCCCCTTTTGCTGTGAAAAACTCTCATCTTGTCTCAAAGTAGCATCTAGCTTAACGCTAGCGATTTTTAGGCATTTTGGACAGCGCGCAAAAAACAGCGGAAGCTCGTTTTTACAAGCTAAGCAGGTGTATTTAAACTCCAATTTTGCCCCTAAGTTATTTTCTTTGGCAAGTTTAGCTAGCTTTATGCTAAAGCTAAGATTTTCACATCCATTTTGCTCATCTGTGAAAAACTCGCTCCAAAACTCGTTTAAAGTATCTAGATCAAAGAGATCAGCGCACATTTGTAAGGGTGGCAACTCATCAGCACTTGGCTTTTCGTAGTTTTTGCTTTTTAGCTCGCAAATATATCTTTTAACAAGTGCTGTTTGGGGCAGGGTTTTTAGGGCTGTGATTTTATCTTGTGTGCTAAGAGCCGCAGCTAAAAGCTCGCTAGCACCGATATAAGCACGCAAATCATCATCACAGCACCCCAAAGCAAAAAGCGCATCAAGGCAGGATTTAATCCCAGCTTTATCCTTTAATTTTTCGTAGACAAAAAGCAGATGAAATAGTGCCTTCTCATCTCGTGGCTTTGCGCCAAGTAGCTCTTCAAGGCAGTCTTTGGCGTTTTTTAATAGGCCGGTTTTTATGTAGGCAAGCCCAAGGTCGCCTAGCAAGAGCATTTTTTCATCATGCCCTGCTTTTTTGATAGCTTTTTCGTAAAAATTAGCTGCTTTTTGCCAATCGCCAAGCTTGGCAAAACCCTTGGCAATCACTGCTAATTCAGGGCTTTCTAGGCTGCTTAGGGATTCTATAATTTTGCTATCATCTTGGCTGAATTTGGCTAAAAACTTATCAATGCTAGCGTCTTTGCTTTTGCGAGAAAACACGCCCCAAAAGTAGCTAAAAATCACCACCACAACGACACTTAGCACCAGTATAATCAGCCCAAAAATCGGATCTCTTGCATCAATAAATAAAAAGTCCATTTTCTGCCTTTATTTAGGGAATTCTAGAATTCCCTGTGATGAGATCCCCCGATCAAGTCGGGGGATGACACAAGACTAGGAATTCTAGAATTCCCTATAGAGATCCTCGGGTCAAGCCCGAGGATGACACAATGCTAAGAATTCTAGAATTCCCTATAGAGATCCTCGGGTCAAGCCCGAGGATGACACAATGCTAAGAATTCTAGAATTCCCTAGCCCACTAGATATTTTTTTGCCTCATCTTTGCTAGCAAATGCGCTAGTATTTATTAGCTCATCACCAATTTTTACTTCGTAGCATTTGCCGCTTTCGCTTTTGCCATAAGTAAGCGCAAAGCGCGCCGAGAGCTCACGCTCACTCTTAATAGCACTTTTTGATACTAGCACAAAAGCACCTGTAAAGTTATCAATCTGCGCTTTCATATACTGCTTATTAAGTCCAGAGTTAAATAGCTCTAAAAGTGCGTTATTTTCGCTCTCATCTCGTCCTATAATCAGCTTTGCGCCGCTACCAAGCCGCAGGTGCCTGCCATAGCGCAGACTTTGAAGGTCAAGCTCGTCCATGTCTTGTCCCTTGCCCTCGTGTGCCATCCAGTCTTGAATTCTAGCGCTAAATCCTTGATCTGTGTAGGGACAGCCACCGCCAGGACTAGCCCACTCGCTAAAGCCAAAGAGCGTGGCTAGCTCGGTTTGGCGAGCTCTTGAGCGACCATTTATTGCTTCAAGCTTTTCTCTATCTACAAAGCCTCTTAGCTCAGGCAGACTTGGTGGCAGCAGCTTAGCACAAAGTGGGCGCAAAATAATTTCGCCGTTGCCTGAGAGCTTTTTTACTTGATTCATCGCTTCATTTCTTTGGCTCATAGGCCGCTGTCCTAAGACCTCACCAGAGATAACAAAGCTAGCTTTATGCTCTTCAAGCAGACAAATAGCTGTCTTAAACATATATCCGTGGCAGTCAATACAAGGATTAAACGCCTTTCCGTAGCCGTATTTTGGGCTAAAAAGCACATCGCGCAAATATTTATTTGTGATATTTACTCGCTCAAAACTAGCCCCAGCCTCAGCTGCCCTACGCTCTAAGGTCTTTAGCATATTCTCATCCCTGCTAAATCCTATATCAAAGTGCAGGGCATGAACCTTGATGCCTTGATTTGTAATGAGCTTAATTGCTAGCATGCTATCAAGTCCACCGCTAAAAAGCGCAAGTGCTTTCATCTACATTTCCTTTTTAAGTTTATCTATTGCTATGGTTAGTTCTCTTATTTTAGCAGCTTTATTATCCTCGCTACTATTTGCGATGCGATTTTTCTCACTTTCTAAAAAAGAACAAACCAGCCTATTAAGAGCTGATTTAAACTGCTTTGCGTCGTAAAGCTCCAAGCTCTCATCTAGCTCCAAACTGCGCAAAACACTCTCATCGCCGTTTACAAAAGCGTTATAATACCTAACATCCTTAAACATCTGCGCATTTAGAAGCGGCAAGGCAATTTTTTTATACTCATTATTTAGCAAGATATTTTTTAGCACGCTAAGGGCTAGGATATCACGCTTATTTGTGTTTTGGATATAGGCTTGGGGGTTTGGAATTTCATCTTGTGGGGCTTTAAATCTAGAATTCCTTAATGGCTTAAAGCTTCTAAAATTATTATTTATGTCCCAGTTTTGATTGTTTTGCGGAATTTTAACATTTTTTTTAAGTGAAAATTCATGCGGATTTATACCCAAAATCTGCGCCACCAAAGGCTCGTAAAAGCTGATAATCTCAGGTCTTAAAGCCCCTAAATACTCACGCAAAACATCAAGGGCTTTTATTTTATCCATGGGCGTTTGCAGGCTCATTGCAGCTGCTTTTTTCCTTAGCACGAACTCTACTAGCTCCACTCCACCTTTATAAAGGCTTGTTAGTTCGCTTTGTCTATTTGCTGCTACTAGCTCGGCTGGGTCTTTGCCGCCTTCTATTAACACCACTTTGCCATCTATGCTAGAACGACTTAGCAGCTCAGCTGAGCGAAGTGCGGCATTTTGACCTGCTGTATCGCTATCAAAGCTTAAAATTACTTTTATATTTTCTTTTTTTAACAGCGGCAAATGCTTTGGCGTAAGAGCGGTGCCAAGCACAGCCACAGCGTTAAAAAAGCCAGCTTGATGCAGCATAATACAATCCATATAGCCCTCACAGATGATTACCTCACCACTTTTAAAAATAGCCGCTCTTGCCTTATCATAGCCATAAAGCACACGGCTTTTATCAAAAATCTCGCTTTGTGGGCTGTTTATATACTTTGCTGGATGGTCGCTGATGGTGCGTCCACCAAAGCCCACAATAGAGCCTATATGATTATAGATGGGGAATGTTATGCGGTTTGAAAAGCTTGCGTATACGCCACGCTCGCCGTTTTTTATCACGCCAGCGCTAAAGGCTTTACTAGCTTCTATTTCATTTTTTTTGAGTAAGTTTATGGTATTTTGGCTAGGCGGTGCCCAGCCAAGCTCAAACTTTTCTATCATTGCAGGGCTTAAAGCACGCTCTTTTAGATAATTAAACGCAGCAGCATTTGCTGGGTTAAAAAGCTCGGTTTTATAATAATTATTTAAAAGCTCTAAAATCTCTTTTAGGCTATTATCTTTTTTTTGCGTTTTTTCATTGCTGTATTCAAGCTCTATGCCAAACATACTAGCAAGCTTTTCTATGGCCTGCGGATAGCTTAGCTTTTCGTATTCCATGACAAACTTTATCGCATCGCCTCCAGCCCCACACGCAAAGCAGTGATAAAGACCTCTATTTGAGTTTACATGCATGCTAGGGCTTTTGTCATCGTGAAAAGGACAAAGCCCCACAAGAGACGAGCCTGAGCGTTTTAGGCTTACATAAGCACCCACCACATCAGCTATATCAATGGAATTTCTTAAATGCTCTATACTTTTTTGTTCTATCATTTTTTACTCTTTTGTGAGTAAAAATAGCATAATTTTGCTATAATTTTGCTTATGAAATTAACACATATAAATGAAAATGGCAATCCAAAAATGGTAAATGTCGGCGCAAAGAATATCACCGAGCGTCTAGCAATCGCCTCTGGGCGTATAAAAATGAGCAAAACCACCTTTGAGCTAGCCCTGAGCGGTCAGGGCAAAAAAGGCCCAGTAGAACAAATCGCTATAATCTCAGCTATAATGGGAGCAAAGAAAACCAGCGAGCTTATTGCTATGGCTCATCCTATTTTGATTTCAGGTACGGACGCAGAGCTTATAGCTTTGCCTGATTTACCTGGCTTTGAGCTAAGGGTCAAGGTTAGCACTAGCGGACAAACAGGTGTGGAGATGGAGGCACTTAGCGCTGTTAGCATAGGACTTTTAAATCTCTATGATATGCTAAAAGCGGCTGAAAAAGGCATGGAGATTTTGGATATTTGCTTGGAGTATAAAAGTGGTGGCAAAAGCGGGGAGTGGCGCCGTGAGTAAAACAGCCAAAAACTCAGCCGATACCGCTAAAACAGCTAAAAATTTAGCCAAAAATTTAGCAAGGAATTCTAGAATTCCCATTAGTACTTGCTTAGCTGATATTAAGCCAAAGATTGATTATCCTCTTATTTGGGAGTATACGATTTTTGTGCCACTTGATAGAGATGAAAAAGAGCTGATTGCTAGCACGCTTGGTATCTGCGAGCATAAGCTTACAGCAAGCAATAAAAACGCTAAATATAAAAGCTTTAAGCTAAACTTGTTAGTGCGAAGCGAAAATGAAAGACTAGAGATTTTTGCCAAGCTAAAAGCGGCTTGCGCTTTTGTGCTATAAAATCTAGAATTCCCTAGGAATTCTAGATAGAATTCTAGATTTTTTCAAACCGTGTTTTAAAAAAGCCTTAGGAATTCTAGAATTCTTAAATCTAGAATTCTTAAGCTAAATTCTAGAATTCCCTAGGAATTCTAGATAGAATTCTAGAATTCCTACACCAAAGCTTTAAAAGCTTATCCCAGCCCTTAGCATGATTTCATATTGATTATAAGCTCTTGCTTTTTCATCACTTATGCTAATGCGAAAAAACTTATTGCCCTTGCTAGCACCAAAGGCAACGCCACCATAAAAGCCTTGCTTCTCGCTTCTGCTTGTATTTGCTAAAAACTTTTGATTACTAGCTTCAACAAAGCTTAGATTTTGGTTTATATCTTTGTTATTAAACTTTCTCCAATAAAAGGCAAAAAGGCTAGCATTAAAGCGCCAGTTATTATTTAGCTCAGTGTTATAAACTAGATTTGCGCCTAGCCAGCCCCTGCCAAAGTGCGTGGTCTTTGCTTCGTAGTTTTTTGCCAGAGCTCCACTTTGAGAGAAGCTATCTTGCCTTATCACGCTATAATCTAATAGCGCAATAGGCGTAAAATTAAGGTTCTCGCTTAATTTAAAGCTTTTATAAACGCCGCCTTGAAAGTTAGCAAAGTAGTTTTTGTAGTTTGCATCGCTTTTTGCGTTGCTTAGATATTTTATGCTTTGTTCATAGCGGTTAAAGCTCATACCAGCACTAGCCCCCAAAAGCACGCCAAAGCTATCAAAATTGTGATTTAGGCTAAGTCCTAGGCTAAACATATTTGATCTAGTGTCGCTTAGATCATCTTCTGTCTTTGAGTTAGATAAACCGATGAAGCCACCTAGCAAGGTGCTATCACTAAGAGCTTTTTTGGCTTGTAAATCTAGCAAATAAGAGTTTTGCTTGTAATTATCGTGGTCGGTGCGGCGGTAGGCTATACCTGCGCTAAGTTCTGTTTTTATAAACACATCATCAACCTTGCCTAGATACTCATCGCCAAAGGCTGCTGTTGGCGCAAATACAGAACTAGAAGTATTTAGCGACCCAAGCGAGCTAGCTGGATCCATTAAAAATAGAGCGTTTTTGATAGTTAGATCTTTTTGCATTGTATCAATAGAGTCTATGTTTGTGTTTGTTGGCGTGTCTTTCATAGCATTTATAGCGTCGCTAAACTGCTCGCTAGGCAAGTTGTCTAGCTGGGCTAGGGCAGCGGTGCTCTGTGGGCTTAGAGTAGCAGCACTCTCGAGCAAGCTTTGAAGTGCTTTTATAGGAGCATCAGGACTGCTTGGAGCGACTGGGGCAGCAGCCAAAATAGCAGCAGCTACTGCTTGTTGCCCTGCTATTTGTTGGGCAGCTATTTGCTCTGCTTGGTTGTTTTGGTTTTGGTTGTTTTGGTTGTTTTGGTTGTTTTGGTTTTGGTTACCTGCGCCGGTGTTATTATTTTGGTTGTTATCGCTGGTGTTGCCACTTGGGTTTTGTGGCTGGTTAGGCTGCTCTTCTGGTTGGGTTGGTTGGCTAGGCTGAGTTGGAGTACTTGGCTGAGTTGGCTGAGCTGGTTGGCTTGGGTTAGTTGGTGTGTTACCTGAACCACCTTGCGAACCAGAGCCTGAACTGCCGCCACCTTGTGAACCACCAGTGCCACTACCTTGACCACCAGAACCGCTACCTTGACCACTGTTTGGATTAGTCGGTGGCGTAATATTATTAAAAGGATTTTTTTCTCCTTTGTTTACAACTGCTATTTCTGTCTTATCGTTGTTTAAATAAAAATCAAGCAAATTCGTCTTTGCCATGTCTACTACACTGCTATCAAAACTATCTATTATTGCTTGCATACTGCTATCATTTTTAATATTTATTATACCTGTTGTTATTAGCTTTGTTGTTGTGTGTATAGGCACAAACTCTAGCTTTGCGCCACTAGCTATCTCAAAATTCCCAGCTTTAAACTGAGTATTGGCACTATTGCTGCCATCACTGCTAAAAGCGATTTGAAGTTTAGCATTAGAGCTTTGTTTGTATGCTCCGGTTACTTCCAAGCTAGAACCATCTGTAATAGGGCTAACATAGTCATAAAAACCAGCCATTACAAGGCCTTGGTTGTCAAAATCACCCTTAATCACACCAATTCCAGCAAAAACGCCATTATTTAGTACATTTCCAGTAATTGTAGCTGCGCTAGATTTAGCAGAGTCTCCTAGTATAAATTTAGCTTTATTTGCTATATCTACATTACTTGTTATAGACCCAGTAAGTTTTAATGTGCCATCACTTACTATGGTGTCCCCCGTGTATGTGTTTTTACCGCTTAAAGTAAGCGAGCCATCCCCAGTTTTTTTAATGCCTATTTGTGTAACGCTAGGTATTTTTGTCGGTCTATTTTGAGCGTCTTCTATATGCGTATCTTCTTCCCACAAACGCTCGCTTATATCATTGCTAAATACAACTTCATTATGACTTTTATCTATTTCTAAGGGATAAAGAGCCTGTTTGTCATTGTTTGGATCTATATAATCATCATCCATGCGGTTTGCATCAAGCCTGCCAATACCATTTAAGGCTTTTTTGATATCTAGAATTCCTTGTCCAAAAACCTCTTGCCAGCTAGCTTGTTGAATCCAGCTATATTCTTTGTCTTTAAATTGATTTATATTGCTATTGCTAACAGCATCCCCAGCTACTCTCCAATAACCCTCTGCGTCTAAGTCTTTTCTAACTTGAGCCGTATCTACTTTACCATCCTTCATTGGTATTTTATTATCATCCAGATAGAATACTGTATAATAAGTTTTATCTACTACTGCTGTTAGATCATCATTTACACCTCTGCCAGTAGTTTTCTTTACTATTACTTTTGGCTTTTTGAAATTTTGATTTGCGGTGCTTAGCAAAACATCGGCAACCTGGTTTGGTTTAAGAAAGGGAAATTTTTCTTGCACCAAAGCTGCTGCCCCTGATACATAAGGCGCGGCTTGACTTGTTCCACTAATTTTAATAAATTCTTTTTTATCTCTTATGCCTAGCTCATCACGCAAATTATAAGCAGAATTTGCTGCTAAGACATTATTGCCAGGTGCCATTAAAGCATAATTTATTGAGCCTTTAAATCCATTGCTAAATAAAGGGACGCTTACCCCTCTTAAGAACAGTTCATTGTTATTTTTTATGATTTCATCGCTATCAACAGCTCCAACAACTAAAAAAGAACGCAATTTTTCATTATAAGAAGGTAGTGTAGCAAAAATACCAGGAGAGTTCATGCCTTCATTTCCAGCAGCAAAAACCACAAGAGCTTTATTTTCTTCTGCCATTTTTGCTAAACTTACCACTTCTCTTGTCTCAAAAGCTTTATTTATCCAGTAATCCGCCCCAGCAGATAGATGCAATGGATGATAAGCCATTTTTTCATCCATGCCAACTAATGGATAAAGCTTAGAATTCCAGCTATTATTTATAACACTTACTCCATTATTCATAAAATAAGAATATATTTCATTTGATGAAGGTACTTCAAAGGCAGAGTTGCTTCCAGTTGTATTTCTACCAGTAACTTGTAAGTTATAGCTTGTAGCTCCGTAAGCCACACCATGCGGAGCATTATTTCCTAAGTTATTTCCTACTATAATGCTTGTTACATGAGTACCATGTGTATCTACTGTGTAATCTGGCTTATAAGTGCTTCCTTTATATTTTGAAAACATTTGATCGTTTATTTTGCCTTGCAAAAGACTTACATCATCTCTAGCTGGACCGTCTATAACGCCAATTTTTACGCCTAAGCCTGTTATGCCCTGATCATAAGCTGCGCTTGCGTTTATCAAGTCTAAATCTTTTTGATTATTTGCCCCTAGGGCTATACTAGCACTAATTGCTATTAAAAATACTTCTTTTTTCATGATTTTACCTAAAATTGTGTATTGATAAATTTTACTATCTATAACTTTAATAAAGAATAAAATTTATAGGGTAAAATCTAGAATTCCCCCAAGAATTCTAGATGGAATTCTAGATGGAATTCTAGAATTCCTAAGCTAAATTCTAGAATTCCTTAGCCAAAAGTGGCTAAACTATTTTTTCATAGCCTTTTCTATTTCGCTCATTTTTGGATAGACAAAGCGAGTATGACGCTCTACTCTTACTCTCTCAGGCTCATCACTAGCCACTGCTGTGATAGTAATATCCATAGGCGTATCATGCATACTCTCTTCTATAAGGCGTTCTTTTGTCTCCAAAATAACGACTATTTTGCGTTTTGCGCCTGCTTCTAGCTGGATCTCGTTTTTTGGTCTTACAAACTCTATTCTTGGCTCGCTAAGGCTAAATGTATAAGAATGCGCTTTATTATCTGTATTTTGGATAAGGAAGGTATAGGCGTTTTGCACTCTTATTTTTTCGCCATCAGCTACGATGTGATATAGCTCGGTGTTGCGGTTTATGTTTAGTAGCATGTTTTCTTTTTTAGTACTCATAAGGCCTAGAGCTATAGCAAATGCTAAAATAATCACCATATAAGCAATAGTTCTAAATCTAAAATACTGAACTTTCTTTCCAGTATCTAGCGAGTGTGCAGAAGTCCATGAAATCAGGCTTGGCTCGCCCTTTTTGCCCATTACAGCAGCACAGGCATCAGAGCACTCAAGGCAGTTTATACACTCAAGCTGCATACCACGGCGAATATCAATGTGCGTAGGACACACAGCCACGCAGGCCTCACAGCCTATACACTCGCCAGCTATTGGCTTTTTGCCAAGCTTCGTGGCACCATCAAACACGCGTCCGCCACGCCTCTCATCGTAAATTACTTGTATGGTATCGTGATCAAACATCGTGCTTTGAATGCGGGCATAAGGACAGACATAAATGCAGAAATTCTCAGCCAAAAAGCACACATCAAAGATGAGAAATAGCGCAAAGCCAGTTACTATACCAAAAAGCAGTTTGTGCTCGGCTGGGTTTTGAAGATAAGCAAAGAAATCCTCAGGCGGCACGAAATACCAAAGCAGGTTGCTAGCAGCCACAAAGGCAATCAGGGCAAAAATCGCTACACTTAGAGCCTTGCGAACTGGATAGTTTTTGCTTGGGCGTTGTTTGTCTTTTATATTGCCACGGATTTTAAAAATCTTAGTTTGCAATAAATCTCTAAAAATCACCCTAAATATCGTCTGCGGACAGCTCCAGCCACACCACACACGACCACCAAGCGTAGTCATAAAGAAAATACTAAGAAAGAAAATCACCAGCAAAAACGGCATCAAATACAGCTCTTGCATATCAAAGCTAGTAAAGAGAATGTTTAGCTTTTTGTGATCAAAGCTTAGCAAGAAAAAGTGGTTGCCATCAATGCGGATAAAGGGCAGAACTAGCGTTATAATCGTGATTAAGGCGTAGGTAAAATAGCGTTTTTTTGCGTAAGTCATAGCAAATCCTTTTAAAAAAATCTTGACATTGTAGCAAAAAAAGACTAATTTTGTTGTAATAAAGTTACTTTTTAATGTAAAATAAAAAATGGGGTAGAAAAATCTACCCCTGCTACTAAGCAAAAAGCCCCTTAGAAGCGGCTTTCATAACGGCGTAGCATATAGAGCCTTTTAAGAATTTTCTTACGAGCTGCGATTTTTTGTTTTTTGCGAATCTCAGTCATAGGCTCAAAGAAGCGGCGTGCGCGCACTTCTGTAACCACAAGATTGCGGTCAGTTTGCTTTTTAAAGCGACGATAAGCCTCGTCGAAGCTCTCGTTTTGATGAACCTTTACACCTGGCAAAGAACTCACCACCTTTCTTTGAAAAAATGAGTGCGGATTTTAGCCTTTTTTAGCTTGATTTTGCCTTAGGAATTCTAGATTTATCCTTGGGAATTCTAGAATTCCTTTGTTTTTCTGGGGGTTAGGGGGTTTCTTTTTAGGAATTCTAAAATTCCATAAAATTCGTCATTGCGAGGCTTAAACCTTGAACGAGATTGCTCCCTCTGCTTTGCTCCCTCGCAATGACGGAATTTTGGGGAATTCTAGAATTCCCAAAGCTTATAGCGCAGAAGCAATTAGCTCAATAGGGTTTTTGCATCTTAGCTCGCTGCTAGCTAGATTTAGCGAGTTGTTTAGCTGCATTTTACACGCTGAGCACTCGGCACTTACGACATTTGCGCCAGCTTTGCTTAGTGTATTTGCCCTGCTTAGCCCAGCAGCCCTTGCTAGGTGATAATTCTGGCTTTGCGTAGTTACTCCACCAAAGCCACAGCAGCTAGTCTCATCGCCAGAGTTTTTTAGCGTGAAAATGCGTGAAAGTAGCGCTCTTGGCTCGCGCCACACGCCTTGCATTTTTCTTGCGTGGCAAGGGTCGTGATAGACTAGGGCGAGTTTTTCTTTGCCCTCTGTCTTTTGCTCCAAAATCTGCTCTAGATCAGTGAATTTCACAAAATACTCAGTCGCCAAATAGAGCTTGCTCATCACCCTTTTAGCCCGCTCTTTCCAGTGCTCATCATGCTCAAAAAACCGCTCGTAATCTACCTTTAGCATAGCAGAGCAAGTAGCCTCTGGGCAGATTATCGCCTCGCAGCTTTCTAGCACTTTTTCAAAATACGCAATATTTTTTTTCGCATTTGCCTCCACAGTGGCAAAATCGCCGGTAAAATACGCAGGCGCAGCGCAGCAAAGTTGCTTTTTCATAAGATGCGCTGAGATGCCAAGCTCTTTTAGGATTTTTAGCAGACCCTCTCCGGTATCAGTGTAGGCGTAGTTTGCCATGCAGCCTATAAAAATGCCAACTTGGCGCTCGCCGTTTTTTATAATCTCAGGGTGAGAGTTTAGAAAAGATTTTTTGCTAGGATTTGGCAAAAGGCGCTCTTTTTTTAGCATAGGTAGAGCGAACTTTGGCTGCATTGTATCATTATCATGCTCTCTAAATCCACAGCTTTTAAACACATAGCCAAGGCGAGCGGCAAAATCCATGATTTTTCGGTGGCGCAGCAGGTAAAAAAACAGCCTTTTATACCACGAAATTCCGTATTTTTGCGCTAGATCAAAGCGGACATTTTCTATCATTTCATCCACTGGTAGCGAAGCAGGGCAGGCCTCCACGCAGTTTGTACACAAAAAACAGCTCTCAAATATGCTCTTTGCGTTCTTATCAAGCTTCATCTCGCCACGATTATACGTACCGATGAGGTCTAAAAATCCCCTTGGACTTCGCACCTCATCGCCACTGATTTTAAAAATGGTGCAATTTGGCTTACACTTACCGCATTTGACGCACATATCGCTAATAGCACTAAAATCAAACTTTTGCATAACTTTTCTTTGAAAAAAATTTTGGCAATTTTAGCAAGAATTGTTCAAACCAGCCTTAAAATAATAGATTTTTTTAAAAGTAAATTCTAGGGAATTCTAGATTTTTTTATGGGTTAGGGGGTATTTTTTATTTAGGAATTCTAGAATTTACTTAGGGAATTCTAGAATTCCCTAGCGTTTAAGCGTAAAAATCGCTCTTTGGAGCGTAAAAGCCGCTTTCTTTATCATAGGCGATAGATACTTTTAGATCTGGTACTTTTTCAAGTCCGCCAAGGCTTGCCATTTCATCTATAAAGCCCTTTGCGTATTCATACGCCACGCCTTTAAAATCAGCTGGCGTAGAGCTATTTGCTACGCCAACTTTAAGCAAATCAAGTGCTTTTGTGCCGTCCTTACCTACAAACTCGCCATTTTTAAGGCTAAAATCCCTTAAATCAAGCCCAGTAAAATCAGCAAAATTACTCACAGCTCGCCATTTATGTAGGCTTTCTTGCTGGCTCTCATAGCTTAAAACTCCATTATTTTTTAGCGCAAAATAAAATAGCTGCCTTGCGTTTTTGCCACCACCAAGCTCGTTTAAAAGGCTAGCTATTTTGCCGTTATTATCGCTATTTTCGCTGCCACTTACCACCGCTTTCATTTCATAAATATCAAAGTCTATTAGCAAAGCGCCGTTATTTTCTACGCCGTTATTTGCTAGAAGTTTGCCAAACTGCGCTGAGATAGCACTTTGGCGCTCTTTATTTAGGCGATTTTCTTCCTCTTCAAAGCTCTCGCCACCTTGGACTATGCGTGGGTCAGCTAGGTTTGAGATCTTCCCAAACATACTCATGCTAAGCTCGTTTTCATACATAGCAAAAAGCTCTTTATGTTCGTCCCAACGCCATTTGAAAGTTACAGCGTTATACTCATCGCCAAAGTATTTTTTCTTTAATCCAAGCTTTAAGCTTTCTTTGTCCTTATATATCGCGCGGTTTGCGGCGGCTGTGTCGTTTAAATGCTCTTGTAATTTGCGGATTTGCCCTTCTATGCCTTTGCTTGGGTCGGTGCTATTAGCGTTTAGCTCATCGCCATTTCGCAGCTCCATGCGCTTAGCGTAGGTATCAAGGGGCTTGTCTACATTTAGCCTGCCTTTTACATTGTAGTAGTTGTAGTATCCTAGTTCTGCCATTTTCTAGTCTTTTTAGCAAATTCTAGATTATATATCGGCAAAAAAAAATAAAGTTTAGGGAATTCTAGAATTAGCTGTGAATTTTTTATTTTGCGCCAAAATTTTATCCAAAACTGCTATAATTTTCTCAAAGGATAAAAATGAGTGGATTTGTGCTTTTAGGCGTGTTGTTTTTTGCTGCTGGTATTTTGGCGTTTGCTTTTAAGTATTATGATAATTTAGAAAAAAAAGATATAAAAACAGCTTGAGTTTAGTGCTTTTGCTGCTGTGGGCTTGAAAATAAACGCATCTTCACCCACAGCCGCAGCAGTAAAAAGCGCCTAGCAAAACACCCTAGCAAAGATTTTATCTACATTTTTGGTATAGTAAGAGTAGTCAAAACACGCTCTAATCTCATTTTCTCTAAGCTTAGAGCGCAAATCTTCATCGCCAAGCAGGTTTTGTAAAAACAAGCTCTCGCCCTTGTCATTTAAAGCACTTTTGCCTTGCTGCAAATCAGCCCAGACCTTCATAGCGTTTCTTTGGACGATTTTATAGGCATCTTCACGGCTTATCTCACGCTTAGGCAGCTCCAAAAGCACACGCTGAGAAAACACTAGCCCACCGGTTAAATTTAGATTTTTCATCATATTTTCAGGATATACGACTAGGTTTTTAATTAGCCCTGTAATACGCCCAAGCATGAAATCAGCGGTGATAAAAGCATCAGGCAGGATAAAACGCTCCACTGAGCTATGGCTGATATCCCTTTCGTGCCACAAAGCGACATTTTCTAACGCTGGCGTAGCATAGCTTCGTATCATACGGCAAAGCCCTGTTATATTTTCGCTTAGAACTGGATTTCGTTTGTGAGGCATAGCTGATGAGCCCTTTTGCCCTGGGCTAAAATACTCCTCAGCCTCGTAAACTTCGGTGCGCTGATAGTGGCGCACAGCCACAGCGATTTTCTCGCAGCTACTAGCTAGGATGGCTAGAGCGCTCATTACCTGAGCGTAGCGGTCTCTTTGGATTACTTGATTTGAGGCTGGGGCGCAGCCTAGCCCAAGCTCAGCACAGACTAGCTCTTCAAGCTCTAATGGTGCGTGAGCGAAGTTTCCCATCGCTCCACTGATTGCGCCTACACTGATTATCTTTTTGGCGTGTTCTAGCAGCTCTTTTGCTCTTTTTATCTCATCATGCCAGATAGCAATTACAAGCCCAAAGGTTATCGGCTCTCCGTGGATTCCGTGGCTGCGGCCCACCATGAGCGTGTTTTTATGCTCCATTGCCCTTTCTTTTAGGGCTTTTAAAAACTCGTTAATGTCAGCTAAAATTAGCTCCAAGCTTTCTTTTATTTGTAGTGCGGCGGCGGTGTCTATACAATCGCTGCTAGTCATGCCATAGTGAACAAAACGGCTCTCATCCCCTAAGCTCTCGCTCACGCTTGTTAAAAAAGCGATCACATCGTGCTTTGTGGTCTTTTCTATCTCATCAATGCGTGCTATGTCAAACTTAGCGTTTTTTTGGATTTTCTCGCAGTCCGCGTCCGTGATAAGCCCTAGCTTATTCCACGCTCTAACGGCTGCTAGCTCTACCTTTAGCCAAGCATCGTATTTTGCCTGAATGCTCCACTTGCTTTTCATAGCTTCTCTTGCGTATCTTTCTACCATTTTTGCCCCTTTTGTGCTGAGTTTTTTAAAATTTAGCTAAAATTATATTAAAATCACGCTTTAATTTTACTTTTAAAGGATGAATTTGGGCTACGAACTTGTAAAAATCGGCTTTGCCAAAAACGAGCGAGTATTTAGCGCATTAAACCGCCTTGGTTTTAGCATGAAAAAAGCGCAAAATCTCTGCGATAAAGGGCGAATTTTGGATAGCAGCGCTCGCACTTTGGCAAAAAATGAGCTTTTTAGCGGCGAGCTTTTTATGATTGATTATATTTGCTATCCCAAAGGTTTAAAGCCAGTTTTTGAGACAGATGATTTTGCCGTGTTTGAGAAGCCCAGCGGCATTTGTTCGCACCCAAATGGCAGAAATAGCCCTTATAATATGTATGATGAGATTTGGCATTTATATGGGCGGGAGGCTTGCGTGGCGCACCGCCTAGACGCTGAGACTAGCGGGCTTTTGCTTGTAGCAAAGAGCAAAAACTCGGCAAAAGAGCTAAAAGCACTTTTTGAAGAGCGAAAAGTGCTAAAAAGCTATCTTGCTCTTGTGCGTGGGGATCTGCGCAGTACAGGGCTAAGGCAGTTTTGCGCCGAGAGTTTTGACGAGTTTTTTGGCAAACTAGAATTCCTAAGTGATTTTAATGGCTTTGTGATCGATAAAAGTATGAGCCTTGGGCCTCTAGCTGGGCATACAAAGCAAAAAATGGAGATAAATCCAAAAGGCAAAAGGGCTGTTACTTTGCTAAGAATTCTAGAATTCCTAGAAAACTCCACGCTTGTAGAGTGCTATCCGCTTACTGGCAGACAGCATCAAATCAGGCTGCATTTACACAGCGTGGGACACGCAATCTTAGGCGATCCACTTTATAATCTAGAAAAAAGCGATATAGAGAGAATTCTAGATAATAAAATGAGTGAGCCTGAGCGAGTGGCAAAAACAGGCGCAAAAAGGCTAATGCTACACGCAAAGGGCTTGGTTTTTGATTTTAGAGGGCAGCATTATGAGATTTTCTCAGCTAAGGAATTCTAGAATTCCCTAGCAAAAATCTAGAATTCCCTAGAATAAATTCTAGAATTCCCTAGGAATTCTAGAATTCCCAAGTCTGTGTCATCACCCGGCTTGACCGGGTGATCTCAGTGCTAGAGAATTCTAAAATTCCGTATAGAGATCCTCAGCTCAAGCTGGGGATAACACAGAACACGCAAGGCGGGGATTTTTATAGAGATTGCTTCGCTTCGCTCGCAATGACGGAATTTTAAAAACATTTAGATAAGCATAAATTGTTATCAATAAAAATTATTATTTAGAAAATATTTTATAAAAGCTTAGTATAATTTCGCAAATCAAATTTAAAGGAGAACAAGATGAGTAAAATCTTAAACACAGCAAGCGGCAATCCAATCGGCGACAATCAAAACAGCCTTACAGCAGGCCCTAGAGGTCCAGTATTGCTTCAAGACTACATGCTACTTGAAAAACTAGCATTTCAAAACAGAGAAAGAATTCCAGAGCGCACAGTTCACGCAAAAGGCTCTGGCGCATACGGCGAGCTAGAAATCACAGAAGACATCAGCAAATACACAAAAGCAAGTCTATTTAAAAAAGGCGAGAAAACTAAACTTTTCATCCGCTTCTCAACAGTAGCAGGCGAGGCTGGCGCAGCGGACGCTGAGCGTGATGTTCGTGGCTTTGCCCTTAAGTTTTACACAAAAGAAGGAAACTGGGATTTAGTTGGAAATAACACTCCAACTTTCTTTATCCGTGATGGATTTAAATTCCCTGATTTCATCCATAGCCAAAAGCGTGACCCTCGCACAAACCTTCGCTCAAACAACGCAGCGTGGGATTTTTGGAGCCTAAATCCTGAGACAATGCATCAAGTAATGATTCTAATGAGTGATCGTGGAATTCCAGCTAGCTACCGCCATATGCACGGCTTTGGCTCTCACACTTATAGTCTTATAAATGATAAAGGTGAGAGATTTTGGGTTAAGTTCCACTTCAAAACTCGCCAAGGTATCAAAAACCTAACAAACAAAGAAGCTGCTGAGCTTATCGGTAAATGCCGTGAGAGCCACCAAAGAGATCTATATGAGAGCATTGAAAAAGGCGATTATCCAAAATGGGATTTTAAAATTCAAATCATGACAGAAGCACAAGCAAAAGCGTGTCCATTTAATCCATTTGATCTAACAAAAGTATGGCCACACAAAGACTATCCACTAATTCAAGTTGGTGTGATGACCTTAAATAAAAACCCTGAAAACTACTTTAACGAAGTAGAGCAAGCAGCATTTAGCCCAAGTAATATAGTCCCAGGTATCGGCATAAGCCCTGATAGAATGCTACAAGCTAGAACTTTTAGCTACCCAGACGCACAACGCTACCGCCTAGGCGTGCATTATCAACAATTGCCAGTCAATAAACCAATTGTAGAGGTAAATAACTCTTACCGTGGTGGTAGCATGAATAATGGCAGCTACAATGTAGAAAGCGGTGTATACTACGAGCCAAATAGTTATAATGGACCTACTGAGGATAAAAAATACCTTGAGCCAGCTTTGGCAATTGAGGGTGCAGCTGATAAATACGATCAACATGATAATGATTTCATGGGTGCAATCGATCTATATAAAATCTTGCCAAGCGATGAGAAAGAAAGACTATACTCAAACATCGCTGAGAGCATGGACGGCGTAGAGCAAAAAATAATTGATAGAGCACTTGGACTATTTGAGCAAATTAGCCCAGAGTATGCCGAGGGTGTTCGCAAAGCGCTTAAAAAATAATTTTTTCTAAGGAGTTGCGTAATTCCTTAGGCTTTGGAATTCCAGCTTTGGAATTCCAAATTTTATAAATTTCCCCTTTTATTGACTCAAATCTGCTATAATCTCAAAAAAGGCAAAAAATGAACGAAACAAGAAAATTAGAACTTTGTAAAAATGTTTTTAATACTTTTTTGGTAGCGTGGATAGGTGCTATAGCGTATATTTTCACAAATTTTGAAACACTTAGCGTGACTAAGATTATTTTGGGCGTAGTAGGTGAGATTTTTATCTCTATACTCTTGTTTATTATAGCTAGAATTTATGTTTTGGAGGAAAGATAGATGGAATTTGTGTTTTTAATGTTTAGTATGTTGCTACTTTTTGGGGTGTTTGTGGCTATAATGAAAATTGACACAAAAAAGACAAAAACAGCATAAAAGAGCAAAAATGAATGAAGAAATAAATAACAAAATCACAAAAGAAGAAGAAAAACGCTACGAAGAGCTTTGCCAAATGGCTTTTAATATGGCAAGATCTGATGAGTGCGAAGAACTTGAAAAAATGATAAACGCAGGTCTGCCTGTAAATCTAAAAAACCACAAAGGCAATACTCTGCTAATGCTTGCTAGCTACAATGGTGCTTTTAAGACCACGCAAATGCTGATAAATCATGGTGCAAATGTGGATGAGCGAAATGACAGAGGACAAACTCCGCTTGCTGGCGCGTGCTTTAAGGGTAATTTTGAGATGGTAAAACTGCTAGTAGAAAATGGAGCTGATATTGATGCAAATAACGGCATGGGCTTAACGCCTTATAGCTTTGCTCTTATGTTTAAGCGCAGTGATATCGCGCAGTATTTGCTAGAAAAAACCACAAATAAATCACTATTTAAACGCATAAGCGCAAAGATTTTAAAATTATTTAGCAAATAAATTCTAGAATTCCCTAAGCCCTAAGAAATTCTAGAATTCTAAAATTCTAGGGAATTCTAGAATTCCCTAAGCTCTAAGGAATTCTAGAATTCCCTAGAACCTTTTTTAAAATTCCCATAAATATTTAAAAAATTCACTTTTAACTTATAAAGCATTTAAGCTACAAAATATTATTTTTTTGCTAAAATTAAGGCATTTTTTATAGTTAAATAATTAGGCAAAATTATGAATAATATAATAGAACACAACTTGCTAAAAAGATTTTATAGCACTCTTGTACTTAGCTCTATTTTTACTATCTTTTTTATTGTGATAGTAATTTATATGGCAATAAACCAAGAAAAAAACGAGCTAAAACTAAAAAATGAGCACTACTCAACCTTGCTAGTAAGCAGCATAGATAGCGCACTTCGCGAGCTAAAAGCAAGTTTAGCTAGCGATACTTTAGAGCAAAGATCTAGCATACTTTTTGAAAATCATGAGTTTTTGCATGCTGTTTATTTGCTAGATAAAAATCATAAAATACTAAACTCCTATACAAGAAATGATGATTATATAGTAGAGCCAAACTTCTTGCTAAGCAAGTTAGATAGTGGTGAAATTCTAATAGATAAATTTGCCTACGATGATAACAAAGATAGCGAAGTCTACGAACTAGTAGCCTATAATCTTGGTGATAAAACCGCAATCATGCTACTAAATATCAAAAAAATAGCTCGCTTGGTGCTTGATGGATCTAAAAATAGCTATATGGTGGATAAAGATGGCTTTATCTATGATGGAGTAAATGATAATGCTTGGTTAAATATTTATGACGAGCTTAGTTTTGATGATGATTGGAAAAACTCCCATGCTGATTTTAGCGTCTTTAAAAGCAAGGATGCGTGGGTGTATTACACAGTAGATTACCTACCAAATCTAAAAATCGCTGTGTTTTCAGATGTAAAAATATCTGAGATTTTTAAGAAATATTTATTAGTTGGCATTTTAATATTTATTTGTTTAGCTCTTTTGTTTTTTATTTTGGCTGAGTTGTTTTTTTATATTAAAAACTACATTATTGTGCCACTGCGCCAATTTAAGGTTTTCTTAAAAAACTTTGAAAAAGGCAAATTTATCGTCCAAGACTTTGGGCAAAATAGCGATTTTTTAAAGTTTTATGACCGCTTATCTAGGATTTTTTATAATATCAAAAACTTAGAACAAGACCTAGGTTTTTACAAAAACGAACACAAGCTTTTGTTTGAAAGCAGTGATTTGATAATAATTTATGTAAATGCTAAGGATGATAGAATAGTATCTTGTTCAAACGCTGCTTTGGAGTTTTATAAATACAGCGAAGATGAGTTTCTTACTAAAAACTTCTTTGATTTAGAAGATGAGAGCCTGTATTCATCGTATTTGGCTGATTTTACAAACTCGGTTGATGTTGTTCATGTTCATAAAACTCGCTTTGGCGAGCGCAGATTTGTAAGCATTAGCCGTGGACATATGATAAAAGACCTAGCGGCTTTTCATGTGTATGTGATAAATGATTTAACAAATATTATTCGCCTGCACTCTATGATCAAAGATATGGTAAATATAGCACAAACAGGGCCTTGTCTAATCCTAAGCCTAAATAAAAAACTAGAAGTAATCGGCGCAACGCAAAATATAATAGATACCCTAGGATATAATAGAGAATATATCATCCAAAAAACCTTGCGCTTAAGTGATATTATAAGCGACAAAGGCAAGCTAGCTGACCTTGAGAGACACTTTAACTCTCACTCAGATGCTGTGATTGATGATGTTTTACAAATCAATAGAGAAAATGGACAAAAAGTATGGCATATAATGAGGTTTGAGCCTTTAGATGATAAAAAAAGAGCTAGTGGGGATATTTGGGCTTATGCGTATTTTAGAGATGTTTCAAGCATATATAAAGAACTAAGAGCTTTAAAAAGCGATTTAGAGTTGCAGCGAGAACAGCTGCAAGGAAGCTCGCTCATGGCGTGGCAATACGATGTCGAAACTGGGCTTTTTGACTTGCCTGTTAGCTTTTTTGACTTGCTAGGACAAGATAAGCTTAATACCGCTCTTACAGCAAAAATCCTGCCAAAATACATAGAAAAAAACTATGTAGATTTGCTAATAGAAGAAATCGAACAAGCCATAAAAAACCACAAACACACCATAGATATAGAACTAAAAGCTACTTCAAGGCTACAAGTAGATGTGTGGTTGAAGTTTAAAGGGCACTTTGCTAAGATAAAAACCAAAGACGAAGAAGAAAAAGAAGTCGTCTTAGGCGTACTAGAAAACATCAGCGATAAAATAACAGAAGAAGCCAGACTAAATCTACTAGCAACTATCTTTGATAACTCAAAAGAAAGCATTCTAATCACTGATGAGCAAAGAAATATCATACAAGTAAATAGTGCATTTACAGATACTACTGGATATAGCGAAGCTGAAGTGCTTGGCGAGCACCCAACACTGCTAAACTCAAACAGATATAATAAAGATTTCTTTAAAAACATGTGGAAATCTATAGAAAAAACAGGCTCTTGGAAAGGCGAAATCTACGATATCCGCAAAGACGGCACAGAATTCCCACAAATCCTAAGTGTCTCAGCAGTGCGTGATAGAACCGGAAAAATCACAAACTATATCGGTATCTCAACTGATATCACAAACCTAAAACAAAAAGAAAACGAGCTAGAAAAAATAGCCTACTACGACGCACTAACAGGACTTCCAAATAAAAGAAAGTTCCTAAAACTGCTTGAAGAAAATATAGAAGAAGCTACCATAAATAATAAAAAATTTGCTTTGTTTTTTATGGATCTTGATGGTTTTAAGGCAGCAAATGACACCTACGGACACAACTGTGGCGATGAGGTGCTAAAGCTTGTAGGAAATAGACTAGAAACCATAGTACACAAGAAAAACGACATGATATCAATAATGGAGCATAAAGGCAATATAGTCTCTCGCCTTGGTGGTGATGAGTTTGTGCTTATTATAAAAGACTTTGATGATCTAAACGATGTCCGCAAGCTAGCAAATGAAATAATTGACCGCATAGGCAGGGCCTTTATTATAGGTAATTACAATGTCTACATAGGCGCAACCATAGGAATAACTTACTATCCGCAAAGCAATATTGTAGATACTGATATTTTATTAGAACAAGCTGATTGGGCTATGTATCAAGCCAAACTTGCTGGCAAAAACCGCTATTATGAGTTTAACGATACTAGTGCTATGATATTTAAAGAGTATAAAGACCTGCTTTCTCGCTTTGAGACCTTTGATGAAGAAAACTTTATCGTTATTTATCAGCCAATTTATGATATAGCAAGAAAAAAAGTGTCTGCTTTTGAAGTTAATATAAATCTAAAAGATACTAAAACCAAACTAAGTGCAAGCGATCTTTCAAACTTGCTAAGCCAAAAATACTGGTTTGTAGACCTAAATATCTGGATTATAAAATCTGCTTATGAAGCATTTAGAAAAGATGGGTTATATGATGTAAATATTTATATAAACATCCCTATATCTCAGCTAAACTCAAATGCTTTTTATAGAAAGTTTAAAGAATTTGCTAAGGATAAATACCTTGGTAATATGAGAATTCTAGTTAATGATATCTTTACTATGAGAAATCCTGCAAACGAAGTAAATGAGGTGGTAAATAGATATAAAGAGTTTGGCATTGATTTTATGGTAGATGAGCTAGATGAGAAGACAATAGAGCTAGCAAGCGAGCTAAAAGTAAGCAATATGCGTGTAACTAGAGCTTATACAAAAGGGCTATTAAAAGAACTTGGTATCATAGACAAGCTAAGCGATATGTTAGCTACTTGTAAGGCTGAAAATAAAATTCTTTGTACCAAAAATGTAGAAAATGCTCAAATCTTTAAAATTCTTTCTTTGATAGGATTTGAGTTTATGACAGGTGATTTTATATATCCGGCTGTTAGTGGTGGGGAGCTTAATAAAGCTACCCTTGAACTATCAAAAAAAGAAAATATTTTCACACAACTTGCTAGCAGTGATTCAAAAAGCAAAGAAAGCATGATGAATTTGTTTAAATTTTTGATATTTATGTCTTATGAGCTTGAGAGTATCTTGCAGCTAATAAATGACAAAAACCTAAAATTATTTAACAAAAATGAGTATGAAAATGCCTTTGCTAGCTTGCGTGAAGCGCAAGATGAGGATTTAGCTTTTGTTTGTGATGATGCAAATGAAATAATCAAAAACACCCTAAAGCTTAAAACCACACTAAAAGCTGATGAAAATATAGACATCAGCGCAATCAAACAGCAGATCATAAACGAGCAAAACAGGCTCATAAACCTAATATCAGGAGAGTAAATGCAAATATACGAGCATGAAATTCCCAGCGGCTCAAGGCTGTATTTTGGCAAAAGCGCAAAGATAAAAAGGCGCATTGAAAGACTTGCTAGTGAGCTTTTAGAAGAAAAGGGCTTTAGCGAGATTATCACGCCGTTTTTTAGCTATCATCAGCGCTTTGGGCTAAAAGAGCAAAAGCTACTTCGCCTAAGCGATGAGAGCAATCATGAAGTAAGCCTAAGGGGTGATTCTACCATTGATGTCGTTCGTATAGCCACGCGCCGTCTAAAAGGGCAAAATCAGAGCAAGTGGTTTTATATCCAGCCTGTTTTTTGCTATCCTAGCACGGAATTTTATCAAATCGGCGCTGAGCTGCTTGGCAGCAGTGAGCTTGGGCTTTGTGTGAGCATTGCTGATGAGCTACTTTCTAAGCTTGAGCTTAGCACACATTTACAGATTTCAAATATGAGAATTCCGCATATTTTATGCGAGCTTTTAGGGCTTGATATGAGCGTGTTTGAACAAGGTCGCATAGAGATTTTGCTAGCTAAAAATATCCCTTGGCTAAGCAGTCTTGCTAAAGCCAGCACAAAAAGCGATATAAAAGCACTTCTAAGCCTAGTCCCAGCAGAGCTAAAAGATAGCTTAGAGCTTATGCTTAGCCTTGGCAAAGACTATAAAAAC
This sequence comes from uncultured Campylobacter sp., assembly GCA_945873855.1. GTDB lineage: Bacteria > Campylobacterota > Campylobacteria > Campylobacterales > Campylobacteraceae > Campylobacter > Campylobacter magnus. The sequence continues at coordinate 113,511 of CAMCEN010000002.1, read as the reverse complement.
GCTGTTTATGCGCCTATTTATTACTCAAAAATGCGCTATTATGAGGGGCTGTTTTTTAGATTTTTAAAAGAAAATAGCATTTTAGCAAGTGGTGGCGTGTATGAGATAGAAGCTCTTACTTGCGCAGGTTTTGCTGTGCATTGTGATAATTTAATAGAGAGTTTGACAAAGGAATTCTAGAATTCCTAAAACTAGAATTCCTAAAACTGAATTCATGGAATTCTAGAATTCCTAATTCTAGAATTCCCAGGAATTCTAGAATTTTAATAACTTTATAAGGATAAGAAATGAACAAAGCTGATTTAGTAATAGGTATCCAGTGGGGCGATGAGGGCAAAGGCAAAATCGTAGATATGCTCTGCCAAAACTACGATGTAGTTTGTCGCAGTGGCGGCGGACATAACGCAGGTCATACTATCGTAGTAGGCGAGAAAAAATACGCACTTCATCTGGTGCCAAGTGGAATTCTACACAAAAATACCACAAATATAATCGGCACCGGCGTTGTGCTAAATCCAGCCGTGCTAATTGAAGAGTTAAAGCAATTTGGCGATATTTCGCAGTTTGAGGGCAGATTTTTTATCTCAAATAGAGCGCATTTAAATCTAGAATTCCACTCTCAAATAGATAAGGCAAAAGAAGCAGCCAAAGGCAAAAACGCAATAGGCACCACGTTAAAAGGCATAGGACCAAGCTACAGCGATAAAATCAGCCGCACAGGTCATAGAGTAGGCGAGCTATTAAACCCAGCTAAGCTAGCTAGCGATATCATAGCTGATTTTGAGCAAAACAAGGGCTATTTTAGCTCGTTAAATCTAGAATTCCCAAATCAAAGCGAGCTAGAAAAAGAGTTTAGCGAGTATAAAAATATCTTAGCTCCATTTATCGCTGATACCACTCAGCTTCTTTGGAACAAGCTAGATAACGGCGCAAAGGTGCTGTGCGAGGGAGCGCAAGGCACTTTGCTTGACATTGACCATGGTACATATCCGTGTGTAACTAGCTCTAGCACTATTGCTGCTGGGGCTTGTACAGGTCTTGGGCTAAGCCCAAAAGACCTCGGCAAAGTAATAGGCATAGTAAAAGCCTACACTACAAGAGTGGGCAATGGAGCCTTTCCTAGCGAGGACTTTGGTAGCGATGGCGATAGACTTTGTGAAGTAGGCAGGGAGTTTGGCACTACAACCGGCAGGCGTCGCCGCACTGGGTGGTTTGATGCTGTGTGCGCCAGATACGCAGCTAGGCTAGATGGTTGCGATGAGTTTGCGCTGATGAAGCTTGATGTGCTTGATGGTATGCCTAAGGTTAAAATCTGCGTAGCCTACGAGTATAAAGGACAGCGCATAAACTACTTCCCAAGTGATCTAGAAAATGCTAAGCCTATTTATGAAGAAATGGATGGCTGGGATAGTATAGCAGGCATTCGCAGCTACGATGAGCTACCAGCAAATGCTAAAAAATACATAGAGCGAATTGAAGAGCTAACCGGCGTAAAAGTAGGTATAATCTCAACTAGCCCAGAGCGAAACGACACTATAATAAGATGAAAAGCAAATATAGCCCCGTGCTAAAAATCAAAGAGCAAAAAATGAGCGATATTGAAATTCGCCTTTTTAATGCTCGTTCGCACAAAAGCTCACTTGAAGCCCAGCTTGCTAGCATAAAAGATGATTTAGCGCACGAGGAATTCCCTAGCTCAGGCGATTTTGGCACTATGCAGCTTTTTAGCTTTACTCACGCACAGCGCATTGATGAAAGCGAGCTTTTAAAACAAAAAATCATTGTAGCAAATGGCAAAATCACAGAGCTAGAAAACGAGTATAAAGAAGCCTACAAAGAATGCGAGAAAATAAAGTTTTTACACAATACAGAAGTAAAAAATATGCTAAAAAAGATTGAAAAGAAAAATCAAGCTGAGCTTGATGAAATCGCTGTTATGGGCTATTTTAGAAGGAATAAAGAAAATGAGTTTTAAGGTGTTTTTTAATTTGGGGAATTCTAGATTATTTTTGTTATTTTGTGCTTTTAGTTTTAGTTTTGGCGCAGATGAGCAGATTATCACAGCTCAAAAAAGGGAGCAGATTTTAAGCGAATATGAAAAACTAGAAGCCGCAAAATCAGAGCTTGATAGCTACAGGGAGGCTACAAAACGGCTATTTAATGAGCGCCAAGCTCAGCTTTTAGCCAAAGAAGCCGAGCTAAATGCCACACTTGCGCTAATTGCTCAAAAAGAGCAAAATATAAGTGAGGCAAATGCTAAAAGCGAGGCAAAAGTAGCCGATATGCTAGCCAAAAATGAAGCGATTTTAAACGAGCTAAAAAAGGGCAATAACGACAAAATGCTTGAAGCCTATGTAAAAATGAAAGATGGCAAAATCGCTGAGGTGCTTGGCGCTATGGATGCCACAGACGCTGCAAAGCTACTATACCGCATGGAAGCAAAGAAAATCTCAGCCGTGCTAGCTAAAATGGACGCTGCTAAGGCTGTGGAGCTAACAAATCTTATAAAAGAAGGCAAGATTTTTGATGAAAATGCTAGCAAAGATAATTCAGCGCAAAATATAGCGCAAAATGGCGATGAAAATGCTAGCGCAAACTAGGGAGTTTTAGAATTCCCTTTGCTATAATTATAAAAAGGAGCAAAAATGTTTAATAGACTTCGCAGAACTAGGCTAAATCCTTTGCTGCGTGATTTAGTGCGTGAGACTAGACTTGATTTGGATAATTTTATTTATCCGCTTTTTGTGGTTGAAGGAGAGGGCGTAAGAAATGAAATAGCAAGCATGCCAGGCGTTTTCCAGCTTAGCATTGATGAGATTTTAAAAGAATGCTGCGAGCTAAAAAGCCTTGGGATAAAAAGCATTTTGCTTTTTGGAATTCCAAGCTTAAAAGACAGCGTAGGCAGTGACGCTCTAAGTAATGATGGGATAATTGCTCGCACGCTAAGGGCTATAAAGGCTGAGTTTGGCAGCTCTTTGCTTGTTATTACTGATCTTTGCTTTTGTGAATATACAGACCACGGACACTGCGGAATTCTGGGTGAAAGCTCCGTGAATAATGACGCCACGCTAGAAATCAGCGCAAAACAAGCCCTAATCCACGCAAAAAACGGCGCAGATATGATAGCACCAAGTGGTATGATGGATGGAATTATTACTTGTTTGCGGGAGGCTTTGGATAAGGGTGGCTTTGAGAACTTGCCTGTGATGGCGTATTCTACGAAGTTTGCTAGTGCTTATTATGGTCCATTTCGTGATGTGGCGCAGTCAGCCCCAAGCTTTGGGGATAGAAAAAGCTATCAAATGGATAGCGCAAACCGCCTTGAGGCAATAAGAGAGAGCCTAGAAGATGAAGCTCAGGGCGCTGATATTTTAATGGTAAAACCAGCACTTGCTTTTTTAGACATCATCCGTGATATAAAAGAGCATAGCTTGCTGCCGCTTTGTGCGTATAATGTAAGTGGCGAGTATGCTTTATTAAAAGCTGGGGCTAAACTTGGCGTGATTGATTATGAAAAAGTGATGATGGAGACCCTGCTAGGCATAAAAAGAGCCGGAGCTGATATGATAATAAGCTATCACGCAAAAGAAGTGGCAAAAATTTTGTAGTTTTAGCACGCAGCTACACAAAAAAGCAAGTGGCGAATGAAAATTATTTTTTCTAATAATTTTCAAATTTTAAATGAGTTAAAAGACAATGATTATAAACTAAAAGGCTTACTATGAGACATTTTTTAAACTTCGCAGATATTAGCAAGGCCGAAATTTTAGGCATTTTAGAGCTTGCTAGCAAGATAAAAAAAGAAGCTAAGGCAAGGGAATTTAAGCCTTATTTAAAAGATCAAAAATTAGCTATGATTTTTGAAAAAAGCTCAACTAGAACGAGAGTTAGCTTTGAGGTTGGTATGATTGAGCTTGGCGGGCATCCGCTTTTTCTTAGCTCAAGGGATATCCAGCTAGGGCGAGGTGAGCCAGTAAAAGATACTGCGCGTGTGCTTGGTCGCATGGTGGATATGATAATGGCGCGCGTCTATAAACAAAGCGACCTTGAAGAGCTTGCCAAATACTCAGGCGTGCCTGTGATAAACGGGCTTAGCGATGATTTTCATCCGGTTCAAGTCATGGCTGATTTACTAACCTTACAAGAGCTTGGCCTAAATATAGAAAAGATGAAAATGTGCTACATAGGCGATGGAAATAATATGACAAATAGCTTCATTGAAGCTGCTGGCAAGCTAGGATTTGAGCTAGCAATCGCTACGCCAAAAGGCTACGAGCCAAGTAGCGCAGTGCTTGAAATGGCGCAGAGCTGGGCAAAGCAAAGTGGCGCAAAAATCAGCCTAAGCAATGAGCCAAAAGAAGCTATAAAAAACGCTGATGTAGTAGTAACTGATACTTGGATTTCAATGGGGCAAGAAGATGAAAAAGAAGGGCGCATCGCTGATTTTAAGGGCTTTTGTATAGATAGCAAGCTAATGGCGATGAGTGGCAAAAAAAGCGTGTTTTTACACTGCTTGCCAGCGTATCGTGGATATGAGATGAGCGAAGAGGTGTTTGAAAGCCACGCTGATGAGATATTTGCTGAGGCTGAAAACCGCCTTCACGCCCAAAAAGGCATCATGGTCTGGTGCGATCAAAATAGGTGAAAAAATGAGCGAAAAAACTACAAAAACTGCTGTTAAAACAGCCGCTAAAACAGCAGCTAAAACTACTGTTAAAAAGCCTGCTACTAAAACAGCCACAAAAACTGCTACTAAAAAGCCAGCTAGCAAAACTGAGAGCAAAAGAGCTGCTAAAAAAGCTGAGAATATAGGGGCTCTAACTAGCACTTTTGGCTTGCCTACTAGCGTGGAAAATGAAGAGCTAAAAAAGCCAAAAATCACACCTAGGCAAAATCCTGCCAAAGCCAAACGCCAAAGTATGACAGAAAAAACTAGCCCCAAAAGCCAAAAAGCAAGTAGCGCTCAGGCTTTTGATAGCGTAAAAAAAACTAACAAGCAAAAAAGCACAGAACTAGCAAAAAGCGACTCCACTAGCAAAAAGCTCATAAACTCGCTAAAAATCATTGAAAACATAAGCCACACTCTTGGCATCAGCGATAGAGAGCGCATCACTTTTGATATAGAAGAAGTTAGCTCAAATGAGCTTAGAGTTCGCATCGTAAATGGCACGAAAAACTTTAAATCTCCGTGGTTTGCGATAAAAAACGAAGAGCCTTATATATTTATGCCAGCTGAGATTTTGGATATGGTTTTTCGCATGTTACGCACAGCTCAAAAAGAAAGCTTTGAGCTACGCTTGGAGCGCAGCATTTGGCAGCATATGCCTATTGATTTTGGTGATGTTTGGCGTGTGGCGATGGACGAGCTAGCGCGCGGTAATTTTGCCAAAGAACCAGACCTTGAGAAGCTAATTGCTAAAATCAAGCAAGAACATCCAAATCTTTTTGTGGATATGACAAGCTTTATTGCTGGAGAATAAAATCTAGAATTCCCTGCGTCATTGCGAGCGAAGCGAAGCAATCTCTAGAAATTCTAAATTCATCCTTAGGGAATTCTAGATTTTCTGGGGGTTAGGGGGTATCTTTTTTTTAGGGAATTCTAGAATTCCCTAAAATTCGTCATTGCGAGGGAGCAAAGCGACCGAAGCAATCTCTAGGAATTTTAGTTTTAATTGCTAGGAATTTTAGATTTTCTGGGGGTTAGGGGGTATCTTTTTTTAGGGAATTCTGGAATTCCCTAAAATTCGTCATTGCGAGCGAAGCGAAGCAATCTCTAGAAATTCTAAATTCATTCTTACGGAATTCTAGAATTCCTAGAGATTACTCCCTCTGCTTTGCTCCCTCGCAATGACGGAATTTTGGACGGAATTTTAGAATTCTCTGTGATGAGATCCTCGGGTCAAGTCGGGGGATGACACAAGGCTTAGGAATTTTAGACGGAATTTTAAACGAGATTGTTCCCTCTGCTTTGCTCCCTCGTAATGACGGAATTTTATACGGAATTCTAGAATTCCTAGAATTCCTAGAATTCTGCTATAATTACAAGCAAATTTACAAACCAAGGCTCAAAAATGCTTACAAATCCTGTAGTTCTTAGCGTGTTGCTTATGTGTGTGCTTTGCCTTCTTCGCTTTAATGTGATTTTGGCTATCATCGCCTCAGCCTTGCTTGCTGGCGTGCTTAGCGGTGCTAGCATAGAAGCGACTGCTAGCACGCTCATTTCTGGCATGAGCGCAAACCTTGAGACCGCACTTAGCTATATTTTGCTTGGAGCCCTTGCGGTTGCTATTTGGCACTCAAACCTAGCTGATATCATCATAACAAAGATCAGCCACTATCTAAGCAAAAAGCGCACTTGGCTCATTTTTGCTATCGCTGGTGTGGCGTGCTGTTCGCAAAATATCGTGCCTATTCACATAGCCTTTATCCCCGTGCTTATCCCGCCACTTCTAGCACTTTTTAACTCGCTTAAAATTGACAGGCGAGCGATTGCTTGTGCGCTAACCTTTGGGCTAAAGGCGCCTTATGTTAGTCTTAGCGTGGGTTTTGGGCTTATTTTTCACACGATTATAAAGGACAATCTTGCCAGTAACGGCGTGGATGTTAGCATTAGCGATATTAGCTCTGTTATGTGGATAGGTGGGGTTAGTATGCTTGTTGGGCTTATTTTGGCAGTTTTTTTCTACCGCAAGCCAAGGGTCTATGAGCACCGCGCCCTAGACAAGCAAAGCCAGCAAGAGCATAAGGATAAAACCGAGCTTAAAATGCGCCCTAAAGAATGGGCGATTTTAGGCGGACTTGCTGTGGCTTTGGGCGTTCAGCTTTATACGAATTCTATGGCGCTAGGCGGCTTTTTTGGCATTATTTTTATGATTATTTTTGGAGGCATTAGCTATAAACACATCGATGATGTTATGCTAAAAGGCCTTACTATAATGAGCTTTGTAGCCTTTGTGATACTAATCGCTGGTGGCTTTGCAGCGGTGCTAAAAAGCACTGGTGGCATAGAAGAGCTAGTAAATGTAGCTAGCTTGTTTGCTGGTGGCAAGCTAGGCGGGGCTATCATTATGCTTGGCGTGGGCCTACTGGTTACTATGGGTATAGGATCTAGCTTTGGCACTATACCGATACTAGCGGTGATTTATGTACCACTTTGCCAGAGCCTTGGATTTAGCGTAGAGGCTACGATACTGCTAATTGGCATTGCCGCAGCGCTTGGTGATGCTGGCAGCCCAGCAAGCGATAGCACCTTAGGACCTACTTCTGGACTAAATGCTGACTCTCAGCACAGCCACATCTATGATACCTGCGTGCCAACATTTTTGTTTTTTAACATACCTTTGGTGATCGGCGCTTTAATATTTAGTGTGATTTTGTGATTTTAGAATTGTTAAAGATAAATTAAGCTTGGAATTCTAGAATTCCCTAAAATAAAAGGATAAAAAATGATAGATTTTAACGCATTTGTAAAATACTCAAAGCCAGGACCACGCTATACTAGCTATCCTACGGCTTTGGAGTTTAGCGAGAATTTTAGCTATGATGATTATATTACGCGCCTAAAGACTGGTACAAAGCCGCTTTCGCTATATTTTCACATGCCTTTTTGCCGCTCGGCGTGCTATTTTTGCGGCTGTAATGTTATCTATACTACAAACGAGGGCAAAAAAGAAAGGTATATAGAGTATTTAGAGCGTGAGTTAGACTTGCTTTGCTCAGTTTTGGATACTTCTAGACCAGTGGTTCAAATGCACTTTGGCGGCGGCACACCTACTTTTTATAGCCCAGAGCAAATGGAGCGCATTATAAAGGCAATTAGAGCGCATTTTGGCAATTTCACAAGCGATGCTGAGATTAGCTGTGAGATTGACCCACGCTTTTTTACAGAGGGCCACATGGAAGTGCTAAAAAATGGTGGCTTTAATAGAGTTAGCTTTGGTATTCAAGACTTCGATGAGCGTGTCCAAAAAGAAATTCACCGCATTCAGCCTTACGAAATCACACAAAACGCTATCAAAATCGCTAGAAATGCTGGAATTAAAAGTATAAATACTGATCTTATCTACGGACTTCCTTATCAAAGCTTTGAGAGCTTTAAGACTACGCTTGAAACTGCTGTAGGCCTAGATCCTGACCGCTTTGCTATATTTAATTACGCTCATGTGCCATGGATCAAAAAATCAATGAGAAAGTTTGATGAGACCACACTGCCTGCGCCAAATATCAAGCTTGAAATCCTAAAACACACTATGGAGTATTTACCAAGCTGTGGCTATAAAATGATAGGCATGGATCACTATGCAAAGGCTGATGATGAGCTCTTTGGTGCACTTAAAAATGGCACTTTACACCGCAATTTCCAAGGATATACCACAAAAGGTGGAGCCGATTTAATCGGCATAGGGCTAACTAGCATAGGCGAGGGCGAGGACTACTACGCGCAAAACTTCAAAGACTTAGATGGCTATGAAAATGCAATAGATGCTAACAAACTGCCAAATAATAAAGGCGTGTTTTTAAGCGCCGAAGATAGGCTAAGAAAAGACGCTATTATGAGCCTTATGGCAAACTTTGCGCTTGATATAAGGGCGTTAGAGGCTAAGCATAATGTGGATTTTGCTAAGCATTTTAGCAGCGAGCTTGAAGTACTAAAAAGCACTTTGGGCGAGTTTGTAGAGATCAGCCCTGAAAAAATCAGCGTAAATGAAACTGGCAGCTTGCTAATACGCAATATTGCGATGTGCTTTGATGAGTATATGAAGAAGTTTGTAGGTAATGATCAAAGCTTTTCAAAGACAGTTTGAGTGGCGATTCGTCTCGCAGCACTATTATACTAAAATCCTGCGGAAATGCGCACGGCTCGGCGAACTTCATGTTCTACCTACGCCGTACGCACCGCAGGCTTTTGGCACACTAGCACCACGATACTAGAATCGCCCAAAAACGGCTTGTAATTTTAGAGCCGTTTAGGGAATTCTCTTTGGGAATTCTAGTTTTAGGAATTTTAGTTTAGAAATTCTAGTTTTAGGGAATTCTCTTTAAGGAATTCCGTAATTAGGGAATTCTAGAATTCCCTAAAAGCGTTTGCAAGCCGTTAAAATATAAAATAAAGGATTAAAATGTTTAAAAATATTCCCTGTTTTGGTATAGCTGGCAATTTCGCCCAGCACTTAGAACAAGCAGGTGAGGCCAGCGACTTTGCTGGGCTTATTAGAGAGCAGGGCGCACCAAAGGGGATTTTTCCTTTTTATGTGCCTGGGAATTCTAGTTTTTTGGGGCGTTATCCGCTTGATAATGAGCGTCTAAAAATCCCTAAAAATGCCAAGGTTCAAGCTGAGCCTGAAATCGCCTTGCGCTTGGGTCTTAACTACGATGAAAAGGGCATTTGCTCTTTAAAGCCACTTAGCTTTATGAGCTTTAATGACGCTAGCGTGCGAGGCGTAAAAGCACCAAAAATCTCGCACAAAAAGAACTTTTCAGGCGCAAGCAGAGGCGCAGGCAATGAAATAGCTATTGACAAGTTTAGCAGTGGCGGAATTTGCGATGATTTTAGTCTTGCTAGCTTTTTGCGCTCTGGGGGCGAGTTTTTGGCTTATGGCGAGTGCGCAAGGCTTAGTGAATACGGCTATTTTTATGAAAAGCTTTTAGAATGGATTAAAATCACGCTAAATACGCAACAAGACGAGGCTGTTTTGGAGCATTTGGCAGTATTTTTAGAGCATAAGCCTAAGCAGATTTTGCTAGCACTTGGGGCTACAAGATACGAGCCAAATATGGAAAATAGATACTTCAAAGCTGGCGATGAAGTATATATCATAGCCTTTAATCACAAAAAATTTAGCCTAGAGCAGATTAAAAAGCTTGCAAAAGATGGTAAAATCAGCCCTAGCGATGATATTTCAGTCTTAATTCAAAGGATAGAATATGAGTAAAATCTATATTTTAGGCTCTGGGGCTATGGCAAAGGCTATGGCTCATGGGCTAAAAAACAGCGGCTTTAGCGTGGTTTTGGTAAGTAGGGAAAAAATTGATTTTAGCGCATCCCCCGAGCTACTTGATGGCGTAAAAAACGAGCTTTATGGAGAAAATTTTGATATAGAGGGCAAGGATATTATTTTAGCCTTTAAACCTTATGCTTTAGGCGAGGTTGCCAAAAAGCTAAGTGGCAAGGCAAAAAAAGTGCTTAGCGTACTGGCTCGCACGGATTTAGAGGCGGTAAAATCAGCAGTAAAATCAGCAGATTACGCTATTTGTATGCCAAATCTAGCAGCTGCTAAAAACGCTAGTATAACGCCGTTTTTAGGCGATGAGAGCCTGTGCCAGATAATTTCAGGCTTTGGCAAGGCGGTAAAAATGGCTAGCAAAAGCGAGTTTGACGCAGCTGGGATAATCTCAGGTTGTGCGCCTGCTTTTTTAGCACTTGTGGCTGAGGCACTCGTAAATGGAGCCATTAGAGGTGGGGTTAGAGCAAAGGATGCTAACGAGCTTGTTAGCGGAGTATTTGATAGCGTTAGGGTTTTGCTGGCTGGTTCTCATCCAGCACTTTTAAAAGAAAGCATCTGCTCGCCTGCTGGCACGACTATTGAAGGCATCGCAAAGCTTGAAGAAAAGGGCGTTCGCTCAGCTTTTATAGAAGCAGTAGCTGCTAGTTTAAATAAGCAAAAAGGCTAAGGAATTCTAGAATTCCTTAATAAAATCTAGAATTCCCTATGAAAATAAATACTGATGCTATTTTTCTAAGCGATGCACACGAAAATACGAACAAAACGCATTTTTTAGAGTTTTTAGAAGCACTTGATGATGGCAGGATTTCTATGCCTAGTCAGCTTTTTTTGCTAGGCGATATGTTTGATGTACTCGTGGGTGTGGGCGAGTTTGCTAGCTTTTTTGCTAGGCAAATCAAGCTTATAAACAAACTAGCCTTAAAAACTGAAATAATCTACTTTGAGGGCAATCACGACTTTTATCTAAAAGATATTTTTAAAAATGTGAAAATCGTGCCGATAGAGGCTCAGCCGCTAAAACTAGAATTCGCTGGCAAAAGCGTCCAGATCGCTCATGGAGATATTTTTTTGCCCCCACTTACGCAAAGAGCTTTAGCACTGCTTAGAAAGCCTTTTTTACTAGGAATTCTAGATTTTTTTGATAAACTTTGTGCTAGAAAACTCTCAAAAAATATTTTGCGTTCGCAAATGCATAAAAAACTAGATTTTAAAATTGATAATTTTAAAGAAAAAATAGAGCAAAGAATAGCTAATTTTAGCGCAGATATCATCATCGAGGGACACTGGCATCAAGGCATGAGCTTTGAGGTTAAAAATAAATTTTATATAAATTTACCTAGTTTTGCGTGCAAGCGAAGTTTTTTTATGTTAGAATACCGCGATTATAAAATTCAAATCCTAAAAAGGAGCCTAAATGTTTGATGATAATGTCTTAAAAACAGGCTCTGGTGAGATGGAGCTTGTTGATTTTCGCATCTTTAAAAAAGGCAAAGAAGGCGACAGTTACTACGAGGGCATTTATGGCGTAAATGTCGCAAAAGTAAAAGAAATCATCAAGATGCCAAACCTCACTGAGCTTCCAGGAACACCTGAGTATATCGAGGGAATTTTTGACCTTCGTGGCGTGGTGATTCCAGTAGTTAACCTTGCTCGCTGGATGGGCATAGAAGCACCAGCCCAGATGGTTTTAAAGCCTCGTGTAATTATATCTGAGTTTTCAAATATCTACATCGGCTTTATCGTCCATGAAGCAAAGAGAATTCGCCGAATTAATTGGAAAAACATCGAACCAGCAAACTTCTCTGGCGGTGTTGGCGGTGGCGGTGCCTTGGATAAGAGCAAAATCACAGGTGTTACTCGCATTGAAAATGACGATGTTTTGCTGATTTTAGACCTAGAGAGCATTGTTCAAGAACTTGGTATCTATCAGCCTAAGATGGAAATTGATATCGCTGATTTTCAGCAGATTGACGGCTTTGCTTTAGTGCTTGATGATAGCATGACAGCTCGCCACCTTGTAGGAGACGCTCTTAGCAAAATGGGCTTAAAAGTCCTTGAAGCAAAAGACGGCTCTGATGGAATCGAAAAACTAAACGACCTTTATGCTATGTATAAAGATGAGCTTTCAGATGTCCTTAAAATCATCATTTCAGATGTTGAAATGCCACAAATGGACGGCTTTCACTTTGCTTCTGTTATCAAGCAAGATAAGAGATTTGCTAATATTCCTATTATCTTTAACTCATCTATTAGCAATCAATTCTCTGAATCACAAGGTAAGCAAGTCGGTGGCGAGGGCTATCTAACTAAGTTTAACGCCACTCAGCTTTACAACGAAGTTACGCGCGTGATTAACAATCACAAACAACAATAAGGAGGTGCTAGATGGATGATATGCAAGAACTATTAGAAGATTTTCTGGTTGAGTCCTTTGAGCTTATTGAGCAGATCGATCACGACCTAGTCGAGCTTGAGTCTAATCCAGATGATCTAGAGCTATTAAACAGAATTTTCCGTGTTGCGCACACCGTAAAAGGAAGCTCATCATTTCTAAACTTTGATACACTAACTGAGCTTACTCACCATATGGAAGACGTGCTAAACAAAGCACGCCACGGCGAGCTAAAAATCACCGCTGATGTAATGGATGTGGTGCTAAAATCAGTAGATATGATGAAAGGACTGCTTGTTAGTATCCGTGATAACGGCAACGACTCAAGCTCAGGCATTGATATTTCTCAAATCTGTCTGCAACTAACTGCTATTAGCGAGGGTCAATCATCTGCTAGTGCCACGCCAGCTGCCACGCCAGCTGCCGCGCCTGAGCCAGCACCAGCACCTGAGCCAGCCGCTGCTGATATACCACCATCTGCTATACCAGATGACATTGATCCAAACACTCTAAGTGAAGATGAAGTAAATGCTGAGATAGAAAGACTGCTAAAAGTCCGTAAAGCAGAAGATGAAGCGCGTCGTGCTGCAAAAGGAAGTGGCGGTGGAGCCACACCAGCTACGCCAGCTGCACCAGCTACAGCTCCAGCCGCTGCCCCTGCAGCACCTGCAGCCCCTGTGGCTGATAAACCAGCCGCTGCTGCTAAACCAGCAGGTGATGGGGCAAATGCACCAGCAAAAGCAGGCGCAAATGCTTCTGATCAAACAATTCGTGTTGAGGTTGGCAGACTAGATTATCTAATGAACCTTGTTGGAGAGCTAGTTCTTAGCAAAAACCGCTTGCTAACTATCTACAACGATGTTGAAGAGCGTTATGATGGTGAGCAGTTCCTAGAAGAGCTAAACCAAGTTGTCTCAAGCCTAAGCTTAGTTACAACTGATGTTCAGCTAGCTGTGATGAAAACTCGTATGCAGCCAGTCGCAAAGGTGTTTAATAAATTCCCTCGCGTGGTACGTGATATAGGTCGTGATCTAAACAAACAAATAGATCTAATTATAAGCGGTGAAGAAACCGAGCTTGATAAATCAATCGTTGAAGAAATCGGCGATCCACTAACTCACATTATCCGCAACTCTTGCGACCATGGTATAGAAGATCCGGCTACTAGAAAAGCAGCTGGCAAGCCAGAAAAAGGAACCATAGAGTTAAAAGCGTATAATGAAGGTAACCACATCGTTATTGAAATCATAGATGATGGTAAGGGAATTGATGCTGATGCTATTCGTATCAAGGCTGTTGAGCGTGGACTGATTAGTGAGAACGAAGCTGATACTATGAGCAATAAAGAGATTTATTCTATCATTTTCCGCCCAGGATTTTCTATGGCGGCAAAGGTTACGAATATCTCTGGGCGTGGCGTTGGTATGGATGTTGTTAAAACAAATGTTGAGAAGCTTCACGGTGTAATTGACATTGATAGCGAAGTTGGCAAAGGAACTACTTTAAAACTAAAGATTCCTCTAACTTTGGCAATTATTCAATCGCTACTAGTAGGAACACAAGAAGAAATCTATGCTATTCCACTAGCAAATGTTAATGAGACAGTTCGTGTGCCAGTAGATAATATCTACACAATCGAGGGCAAAAATGTTCTTCGTCTAAGAGATGAGGTTCTTAGCCTTGTGCGTCTAAGCGACCTTTTTGGCGTAAAACAAGTGCTTGAAAGTGGCGATCAAACCTATGTAGTAGTTATCAGTGTGGCTGAGACTAAGCTAGGAATTATCGTTGATAACCTAATAGGACAAGAAGAAATCGTTATCAAATCTCTTGGTAGCTACCTAGCAAATATTGATGGTATCGCAGGTGGTACAATCCGTGGTGATGGTAGAGTAACACTGATTGTAGATGTTGGCGTTATCATGGATATGGCAAAAGAAGTTAAAGTAGATATCAAATCAAGCATGAGCGCAGAAGCTACACAAAAAGCAAAAGAAAGCCCAGCTGATTACAAAGTGCTAGTTGTCGATGACTCAAAAATGGATAGAACCATCATCAGCAAGGCTCTAGCACCAACTGGTATCACGCTAATAGAAGCTACAAATGGTCTAGAAGCGCTTAATATCATCAAAAGTGGCGAGCATGCCTTTGATGCTGTGCTTATCGATATCGAAATGCCAAAAATGGACGGCTATACCCTTGCAGGTGAGATTCGCAAGTATTCTAAATACCGCAATCTACCGCTTATTGCTGTTACAAGTAGAACTAGCAAGAGTGACCGCCTAAGAGGCGTAGAGGTCGGCATGACTGAGTATATCACAAAACCATACTCAGGTGAGTACCTAGAAAATGTTGTTCGCAAGAACATCAAGCTACCATAAGGAAGCAAAATGGACAAATTAAACGAAGTTTTACAAAAGCAAAAACAACAAATCACAAACCCCGTCCAAGTAGACCCTGACGAGGTTGAGCAATTAGTAGGCTTTATTGTTGGAGAGGAGGAATACGCGATTCCAATTCTTTATATCAAAGAGATTATAAAGCCTATTGAGTTTACTCGCGTACCTGGTGTGCCTGAGTTTGTTTTGGGTGTGTTTAATATGCGTGGAAATGTAACACCACTAATAGACTTGCGCATTATGTTTGGCGTCCAAAATCCAAAAATGACAGATACCACTCGCTATATAGTAATGGTATATGAAGATAATGTCGCGGGCTTTGTGATTGACCGCTTAACTGAGGCAATAAGAATGAAAAAAAGCAAGATAGACACTCCGCCAGAGACCTTGCTACACGCAAAAGGTATGATCGCTGGAATAGGCAAAAGGGATGATAATATCCTTACTATCCTAAAAGCCGAAGGGCTTTTAAAGCGTGATTTTTAAGGATTTTAAGTGATTAAGCTTTGTGTTTTTGACTTTGATAGCACACTTATGGATGGCGAGACTATAGCCTTTTTTGGCCAAGCTGTGGGCAAAATGGATGAAATTTCAGCTATCACAAAGCGTGCTATGGCTGGCGAGCTTGATTTTTACGAGAGTTTAAAAGAGCGAGTTAAATTTTTAAAAGGCGTAGAGGTAGCAAAAATAGAGCAAATCGCTCATTCTTTACCTTTTATCAAAGGCGCAGAGCAAATCATAAAATATCTAAAAGAAAAAGGAATTTTAGTAGCTGTTTTCTCAGGTGGCTTTCACATAGCCACAGACCACGCTCAAAGCTTGCTTGGCTTTGATATAAACTTCGCAAACGAACTTCACTCAAAAAACGGAGTGCTAAGTGGCGAAGTAGGCGGCGAGATGATGTTTGGCGACTCAAAAGGCAAAATGCTAAAACGCTTAAAAGGCCTTTTGGGGCTTGATAGCAAGCAAGTAGCTGCCATAGGCGACGGCGCAAATGATATTTCTATGTTTAAAGAGGCTGGCACTTGCGTAGCCTTTTGTGCAAATGCTGTGCTAAAATCAGCCGCTACTCATATCATAGATATCAAAGATTTAACAGAGCTTAAAAAGATTTTATAAACAATTTGATTTTTAAATAGGGAATTCTAGAATTCCCTGTGAAGGACATTAAATGAACTTTTCATTATGGTGTGATTATTTAGAAAAAGATTTTATAAATGGTGATTTTGCTAGCATGATAAAAGAGGGCAAAATCTCAGGTGCTACGACAAATCCAGCGATTTTCAAAACTGCTTTTGAAAGTGGTGCATATAGTGAGCAAATCGCTAGCCTAAAAGGTAAAAAAGAAGCAAAGAAAATCTACGAGCTTCTAGCTATGAATGATGTCAAAAACGCTGCTTTTAAACTACTTACAAACTACGCAAATGGTGAAGATGGCTTTGTTAGCATTGAAGTTAGACCTGAGCTTTTTGATGATGAGGTGGGCAGCTTAGATGAGGCAAAGCGTATTTTTAATACTATAAAAATGCCAAATGTCATGATGAAAATCCCAGCTAACGAACAAGGCTACTACGCAATGCGTGAACTAGTAAAACGGGGTATAAATGTAAATGCAACCTTAGTTTTTAGCCTAGAGCAAGCAAAAGAATGCCTAAAAGCCTTTGAAAAAGGGCTAAAAAGCTATAAGAAAAAATTCCCAAATACAAAAGAGCCAGAGTGCGTAATCAGCGTGTTTGTAAGCCGTTTTGATAGAGAGCTTGAAGAAAACCTTAAAAAAGCAGGCTTAGATCACATGAAATACGGCATTTACAATGCTACTTCTATCTATTATGAGATAGAGACTTATGGGCTAAATAATGTTCGCACGCTTTTTGCTAGCACGGGTGTAAAAGGTGGCAAGGCAAGCCCTGATTATTACATCAAAGAACTAGCTTTTGAACGCTCGATAAACACAGCCCCACTTGATGCGCTAAAAGCCGCAAATAGCATAAATGTAATAGCTCCAGCCTCAAAAGAGGTCATTGAAGAGTATTTTGCCAAAGCAGCTGCAGCTGGCATAAACCACGAAAAAGTCTGCGCTAAGCTATTTAGTGATGGCATAAGTGCTTTTAAAGAAGCCTACGCACAAAGCATTAACGCTTTACAAGCCTAGGCATTTTTATAAGGAATTTTAGAGTAAGGAATTCTAGAATTCCCTAAAATTTTCTAGAATTCCTAGATTAAAAAATATATAAAAGGTAAAGTTTTGGCAGTAGATATTTCAAAATTAGATTTTAAACTTCGTGATGAGCTAAATGGCTACCTTGAGGAGCTAGTGCGAGATGGTGGCAGCGACCTTCATGTAAAATCAAACTCAGTTATCCGCAAGCGTGTAAATGGTGAAATGGTGCCAGTAGAAAACTCTCGCTTTCTTTCTACCCCAGAAGGACTTACTCTAGCAAAAGAGCTACTTCGTGGACGCTTTGATGAGCTAGTTGAAAATAAAAGCGCAGATTTTATCCACAAGCTAAACGAAGATTACCGCTTTCGTGTAAATATTTTCTTTCAAATGGATGGCGTCTCGGCTGTGTTTAGAACTATCCCAGTTAAGCTTCCAGCCCTTGAGGACCTTGGGCTTCCATCAAGTGTAGTAAAGCTCTGCGATACAGTACATCGTGGCATCGTGCTAGTAACTGGCCCAACAGGCTCAGGTAAATCAACTACGCTAGCAAGCATGATAGATCGCATAAATAAAAAGCGCAAAGCTCACATTATCACGATTGAAGATCCAATTGAGTTTATCCACAAGGATATAAACTGCCTTATAAATCAGCGCAGCGTTGGCCAAGACGCCACTAGCTTTGCAACTGCGCTAAAAGCTTCCTTGCGTGAAGACCCTGATATCATCCTAGTAGGTGAGATCCGTGACTATGAGACTATGAATATCGCTCTTATGGCAGCCGAGACTGGACACTTGGTGCTTAGCACCCTACACACCAGAGACTCACAAGAGACTGTAAACCGTGTGCTAGGCATGTTCTCAGGCTCTGAGCTAGAGCGTGCGAAAATGGCACTTGGCTCAGCGATTCAAGGTATCATCTCTCAGCGCCTTTGCCAAAAGATTGACGGAGGCCGCGTAGCAGCTGTAGAGATCATGCTCCAAACCCCTCGTATCAAACAGCTAATCCTAAAAGGCCGCCAAGATGAAATTCTAACAGCCATCACAGAAGCTGGCGCAAATAGCGGTATGCAGACCTTTGATTCAGCCTTGCTAAATTTATACAAAAATAACATCATCACCCGTGAAGAGGCGATGAACTCATCTACTACGCCAAATGACCTTGCTATCTTGCTTCAGCAAGCAAGCGCAGCAGCATTTGAGAGTGGGATGAGAGAGATCGGGCTAAAAGACCTAGACTAACAATACATAAAGGCTTAATTCTTGCAGTACAGCAGCACCTTTTTGCTAGAATTGCCTTAAATCTAGGAATTCTAGAATTCCTAAATCTAGAATTCCTATAAGTTTTTTATCCCTAGGGAATTCTAGAATTCCTACAAATCTAGAATTCCCTGCTTTTTAAGTCTATTTTAGTTTGCTTTGCTATAATTTCACACAAAAATTCAAAGAGAAAATCCATGCAAACAAAATACATTTTCGTAACCGGCGGCGTGCTAAGCTCACTAGGCAAGGGCATCGCAGCAGCCTCTATCGCAACTTTGCTAAAAAGCGCAGGACTAAAAGTAAGCATACTTAAATGCGACCCTTACATAAATGTAGACCCAGGCACAATGAGTCCACTTGAACACGGAGAGGTTTTTGTAACTGATGATGGGGCTGAGACTGACCTAGACCTTGGGCATTACGAGCGTTTTTTGGGCGAAAACCTTAGCCAGCTAAACAACTTCACCACAGGCAGAGTTTATAGCTCAGTTATAGAAAAAGAGCGCAGAGGCGACTACCTTGGCAAAACCATCCAAGTAATCCCACACATCACAGGCGAGATAATAAGTCGCATAAAAGACGCAGGCGAGGGCAAAGATATCTTAATCGTCGAAATCGGTGGCACAGTAGGCGACATCGAGGGCTTGCCGTTTTTAGAATCAATCCGTATGCTAGGCGGCGAGCTAGGGCATGAAAATGCTATGTTTATTCACCTCACACTAGTGCCATACATAAAAGCAGCCGGCGAGCTAAAAACAAAACCCACCCAACACAGCGTAGGCGAGCTTCGCCGCATAGGCATTATCCCTGATATGCTAATTTGCCGCTCAGAACAAAGTCTAGGCCGTGAGCTAAAAGACAAGCTAGCTGCAAGCTGCGGCGTGGCAAAAAACTGCGTTATAGAAAGCTGTGACCAACCTAGCATTTATCAAGTCCCACTTAGCTTTGAAGCGCAAGGAATTCTAGATGCTATTAGTGGCAAGCTAGCTCTTGGTGAGCTTAGAGCTGATATGAGTGAGTGGAACGAGCTTGTTAAACGAGTAGTAGCCCCAGCACATGAAATCACAATCGCTTTTGTAGGCAAATACACAGATCTAAAAGAAAGCTACAAAAGCCTAACCGAGGCTCTCATCCACGCAGGTGCAGCCACTGATACAAGAGTAAATTTAAAATGGGTAGATAGCGAAAAACTAGAGCCAAACACAGCAGAATCTATGCTAAAAGACTGCGCCGGCATTTTAGTAGCTGGTGGCTTTGGACTTAGAGGCGTTAGCGGTATGATGGAGGCAGCCAAATACGCAAGGACAACAAACACGCCTTATCTTGGCATTTGCCTTGGCATGCAAATCGCGCTTATTGAGTTTGCTCGCTCGGTGCTTGGCATAAAAGATGCTAGCTCAGCTGAGTTTGATAAGAGCTGTAGCGAGCCTGTGATTTATCTAATAGATAGTTTCATTGACGCAAGTGGCGCAAAACAAATCCGCACGCATGTAAGCCCACTAGGCGGGACTATGCGCCTTGGCGGCTATGAGTGTCACTGCGCCCCTGGTTCGCTACTTAGCAAATGCTATGGTGGCGCAAATCTTATAAAAGAACGCCACCGCCACCGCTACGAGGCAAATCCGCTGTATAGAGAACGCCTTGAAAACGCTGGTATGAAAATCAGCGGTGAGAGCGATGGGCTAATAGAAGCTGCTGAAATTTCAGAGCATAAGTTTTTCTTAGGTGTTCAGTTTCACCCAGAGTTTACCTCTCGTCTAAAAGAGCCAAATCCAGCGATTTTGGGCTTTATAAAGGCCTGTTGTGCTAGATAAAATAGCAGTAGCCAAGCTACTCTCGCAGCGTTTTTTGGGCGACAAGCACACTAGCCTTTCACAGCTGCCCTTGCCACACACTATGAGTGGAGCAAAAAATGCTGCTAGCATAATCGCTGCTAGCATTAAAAATAATGAAAAAATCGCTATTGTAGGGGATTATGACTGCGATGGGGTTTGCTCATCTGCGATTTTGGACGAGTTTTTTTGTGATATAGGCTATAAAAACCACAAGGTGAAAATACCAAATCGCTTCAAAGACGGATATGGGCTAAATGAGAGCATTGTTGGCGAGCTGGGCGTCAATCTTATCATCACAGTAGATAATGGTATAACTGCCTTTGAAGCTGCAAATGAGTGTAAAAAGCGTGGCATAAAGCTAGTTATCACAGACCACCACATGCCACTTGATGAGCTGCCGCGTGCCGATGCGCTAGTTGATCCGCAGTGTAAAGATAATGAGTTTGCCTTCAAAGAAATCTGCGGCGCACAAGTAGCGTGGTATCTAGTAGCTGCGCTAAAAGACGAGCTTGGGCTAGTAGGCTATGAGCTTGGCAAGTTTACTGACCTGCTAGCACTTGCCATCATCGCTGATATGATGGAGCTAAAGGATATGAATAGGGTTCTAGTGCGAGCTGGATTAAGGCAAATAAACTCTTTTGCGCGTCCGTGCTTTCGTGCTATTGCTAGGCTAAGTGGTAAAGAGAGCTTTGCTTTTAAAGAAAGTTTTACTTTTAAAGAAAGTAAAGCTTTTAAAGAAAGCAAAGCTTTTAAAGAAAGCTTTACTTTTGATGATATTAGCTTTCTTATTACGCCGCTTGTAAACTCGGCTGGGCGCATGGATGATGCTACTGTTAGCTTTGAGTTTTTGCGATCAAGAGATTTGCGCTGTGCTGAGGGCTTGCTAGCAAAAATCAGCGAGTGTAACGCCGTGCGAAAAGAGCGTGAAAAAGAGCTTTTTGAGCTTTGTGCTAAAAGCGTGAGCGAAAATGATAAGGTGGTTGTAGTCTGGGGCGAGGGCTGGCATGAGGGGGTGATTGGCATCGTGGCTTCTCGCCTAGCAAGGCTGTATAAAAGACCTGCGATTGTATTTAGCATAGATGGGCAAAGAGCCAAAGGCTCTGCTAGAAGCGTAGGAAAGTTTGATATTTTAGCGCTTATTTCATCGTGTGAGAGCTTTCTTAGTAGTTTTGGTGGGCATAAGGGCGCTGCTGGGCTAGTGGCCAAGCCTAGCAAGCTAGCCCAGCTAAAAACAGCACTAAATGAAGCCTGTAGCAATGTGGATTTTAATCAAATTAGCCACGATGATTTGCTAGGCGATATTAAAGCTGATTGTATTGATAGCGAGCTTATGGATATCATCGATAGTTTTGCGCCTTATGGCAGCAAAAATCCAAAGCCAGTTTTTGCTCTACGTTCTGCGCTTGTAGTGAGCGTAAACACCATAGGCTCTGAGGGCTTGCACCTGCGCCTTGTGCTAAAGGCGGATAATCGCTGCTTTGAGGCGGTGTATTTTAACTTTGAGAAAAGACCTGCTATGGGCGTTAGGATAGATGTTTTATTTACCTTAGGCAGAAATTATTTTAGAGGCCAAGAAAGCCTTCAACTAATCATCCAAGAAATTTTATAAGCAAATTTATACTACTAAAATCTAGAATTCCCATATTAAATTCCCTAGGAATTCTAGATTTTCTGGGGGTTAGGGGGCGTCTTTTAAGGAATTCTAGAATTCCTAATCTAGAATTCCCTAGGAATTCTAGATTTTTTAGAGAAGTTACGCTAGGAATTTTAGAATTCCTAATCTAGAATTCCCCAAAGAGAATTCCCTAATCTAGAATTCCATATAGAGATCCCCGATCTGCCTTGTGTCATCCCCCGACTTGATCGGGGGATCTCATCACAGAGATCCTCGGGTCAAGCCCGAGGATGACATAGTAGGGAATTCTAGAATTCCTTAAACTAGAATTCCCTAAACTAGAATTCCCTAGGAATTTTAGAATTCCCCAAAACTAGAATTCCTAAGGTAAAAATACCCCCTAACCCCCAAAACTCTAGGAATTCTAGAATTTCTTATGAAATCTGCGTTTTATATTTACAAGCAAGGCACTCGTGAAAGTTGCCTTTTTTTAGCTCTTTTAGCACCATAGGCTCGCCACACTGCTGGCAAGATACGCCTGCTGGCTTGTAGTTGCTAGTATAATCGCACTTTGGATAAAGCGAGCAGCCATAGAACTTGCCCCTTTTGCTACTGCGCTCTACGACCTCGCCTTTTTGGCATTTTGGGCAGCTTATGCCTGTGCTGGCGGCTTGTTTTTTAGTACTTTGACTGCTGTTTTGCTCGCCAGCAATGTTTCTTGAGTACTTACACTTTGGAAAGCCAGAACAAGCAATAAACTCGCCAAAGCGGCCTGAGCGTTTTAGTAAGTCTTTGCCACACTGCGGGCATTTTTCGCCGATTAGTTCGCGCACTTTTTGGCTCTCAATTGCGGTTTTGCCCTCGCTGATTTTGGCTATAAAGGGCTCGTAAAACTCGCCAAGCACCTTTTGCCAATTGGCACCTTTTTCAGCGATATCATCTAGCTTTTTTTCAAGATTGCTTGTAAAGTCGCTATCTACGATGTCTGTGAAGTTTGCTTCTAGCATAGCTGTGATTTTAAAGGCGATTTCATTTGGCACTAGTTGCTTGTTTTGCGTGGTGACATACTCACGGCTTGTTAGTAGCGTGATGGTTGGGGCGTAGGTGCTAGGGCGGCCGATCCCTAGGCTTTCAAGCTTTTTTACAAGACCTGCCTCACTATACCTGGCTGGCGGTTCGGTAAAATGCTCTTCTTTGCTTGATTTTTGAAGTTTTAGCTCTTCTTTTAAAGACAGCTCAGGCAAGATCACATCTTTTTCGCTGCTAGCCCAGAGTCTAGCAAAGCCATCAAATAGCGTTTTTCGCCCAGATATTTTTAGCTCGCACTCGCCTCCATCTACGCTTACCATTTGATTTAGCGTGATTTGCGGACTCATTTGACTAGAGACAAAGCGGTTATAAATAAGCGTGTAGAGCTTTAAAAGGTCTTTTTCTAGGTATTTTGCAGCGATTTGTGGGGTGAACTCTACATTTGTAGGGCGGATTGCCTCGTGGGCTTCTTGTGCGCCTTTTGCCTTGCTAGTGTATATATTTGGCTTAGGCGGTAAATACTCTTTGCCAAACTCACGCTCAATAAACTTAGCTGCAGCCTCTCTTGCTTCTTTTGCGATATTTAGACTATCTGTTCTCATATAGGTGATTGCGCCCATTTGTCCATTTGGGGTGTTTACGCCCTCGTAGAGTTGCTGGGCTAGTGCCATGGTGCGCTTAGGACTAAAGCCAAGGCGGTTGCTCGCACTTTGTTGTAGTGTGCTAGTCATAAAAGGCGGATTTGCTGTGGTTTTACGCTCTTTGCTCTCGATTTTGCTTATGCTAAAGCTTGATTTTTTAAGGCTTGCTAGTATCTCATCAGCCAGCTCTTCGCTTGAAATATCAAGCTTATCAAGCTTTTTGCCCTTAAAGGATACAAGCGTGGCTTCAAGGTCAGTTTTAAAAAGAACTTCAATGCTAAAGTATCTTTGTGGCACAAAGGCTTGTATCTCACGCTCTCTGTCTACGATGATTTTTAGCGCAGCACTTTGCACGCGGCCTGCGCTAAGTCCGCTTTGGATCTTTTGGCTTAGAAGTGGGCTTAGCTTGTAGCCAACGATACGGTCAAGCAAGCGGCGTGCTTGTTGGGCGTTTACGCTTGCCATATCTAGGCTGCGTGGGTTTTTTAGTGCTGCATCTATTGCGCTTTTTGTGATTTCGTGAAATACTATGCGAGGCAGTTTTAGCGGGTCTTTGCCAATGGCTGCTGCGATGTGAAAGGCTATGGCTTCACCCTCTCTATCTTCGTCCGTTGCTAAGTAGATTTTATCTGCGCTTTTGGCTTTTTCTTTGATTTCTTTTACTACTTGGCTATGGTCTGCTGTAATGCGGTATTCTGGGATGAACTCGCCATCTTCAATCTTTATACCAAAGCTTGATTTTGGCAGGTCGCGGATGTGTCCTAGACTAGCGATTACATCATAGCCACGGCCTAGAAAGTTTTTTATGGTTTTTGCTTTGGCTGGGGATTCTACTATTATTAGCGTGCTCATTTTTTACCTTAAGATTTTTTGCGAAATTGTAGCACAAAAAAGTAATTTTCTAGAAAAAACATTAGATTTTCTTAGGCTGGCTCAGCTTTTTGCTTCGCACCCGCTGGGTAAGCGCTTTTTAGCCTTAAAGCCTTGCGCAGCCCAGCGCCTTACAAGCGAGCTTTCGCACTGTTTGCGTCGCTAGCCGCTGGATTTGAGCTATTTTTGGTTACAGCAGCGGCTAGCTCGCAAATCAGCACGAAACTCGCCCCAACGCTACCGCTACGGCGCCCTTGCGCTGCGGCTTTAAAACTAAAAATCACTCACCCAGCGGGTGCGCAGCAACCAGCGGATGCGCAGCAAAAAAATCTTAGAGCCTTATTTTTACTGCCGCTACCGCAAATCTAGAATTCCTAGGAATTCTAGATTTTAGCCTTTTGCTAGGGCTTTTAAATGCGGTAAAATCGCTCTTAGAGCTTGCGTGCGGTGGCTTAGGGCTTCTTTTGTCTGTGTGCTTAGCTGCCCTATGGTAAGCTCATAGCCTTGTGGTATAAACATAAAATCATAGCCAAAGCCGTTTTCGCCACGCTCATCAGCAATAGCATTTCCGTGCATAAAGCCTAGCTCCACATGCTCGCTAAAGCCACCTATATCGCTAATAGCAGCAATTGCGGCTGTGTAAAAGGCAGGCGAGCTAAAAACGCCTTTTTTATCAAGCTCGCTTTTTAGCTTGGCTCTGTTGCTAGCTTCTGTGGGATGCTCTACTATGTCGCCGCTATATCTTGCTGAGTAAATCCCAGGCGCGCCATCAAGGGCTTTGACGCTAATGCCGCTATCATCGCTTAGAATAATAGCGTTTTTTAAAGCCTCAGGATTTTGGCTTTTTAGTGCTTTATAGACAGCGCGTGCTTTTATAAGGGCGTTTTCTTTAAAATCAGCGCCGTTTTCTTCTATATGAAAAGGGGCGATAAACTCGCTGTAATTTCGCACCTCAAAGTCCTTTAAAAAATCTTTAAACTCTCTTAGTTTTCCTGCGTTTGAACTAGCTAGAATAATTGTCATTATGTGCCTTTTTGCTAGAAATCTAGCGAAATTTGCTCGCAATTTTAGCCAAAATTATGAATAATTTAGCTAGAATTTGCTCTATTTTTTAAAAGAAATTAAGATGAAAGTTTTTATAAAGTATATTAGTTTTATTTATTTAAAGTATTTTTTTATCGTTTTTTTAGCCTTAGAGCTGTTTTTTGTAGCTATTGATGTGCTAAATAATCTTGCGCTACTACCAAAAAGCGCAAACTTAGCAGTGCTTTTTGTGGTGTTTTCTGCTGCTTCTGCGGTGCCTTTTTTGCTTCCGCTCTCGCTTGTTTTTGCGCTTATTATTTCGCTGATACTGCTGCTTAGAAGTGGCGAGCTAGTGGCTTTTTACGCCCTTGGGGTTAGTAAAAACGCTCTTATTAAACCTGTTTTTATTATCTCTTGTGTGATTACAGGGCTTTTTGTACTACTTCAATGCACTCCAGCAGCCTATGCAAAGGATGTAAAAAACTCCATTTTAGAGCTTAATTCAAAAAACTTTTTTTCTTTTAACTCAGCCTTTATCAAAAACAAAAATAACTTTATATATTTTGCCACCATAGATGAACTGAATAAAACCGCACCTTTTGCCTATATTTTTGAGATTGAAGATGCTAAGCTTGTAAAAAAAGTGCTAGCTATGGATGTGAGTTTTAGTAAAGATAAATGGATAGCTAAAACTGCCTACACTCAAATTTTGCCAACAGACCTAGCGCTTGGTAAAACTGCGCTTAGCTATGAGGCAAGTATGAATTATGAGGTGCTTGAGGGCTTTGAGCCTAGGCTTCTTTCAAACCTAAACCGCTCAGCTACTTCGTATTCTATCATCCACGCTATAGCTACGATATATCAAACAATAGGCGATGATATAAATATAGCACTTATTAAAACCTCGCTGTATCTTTCTATATTTTTCCCATTTTTTGCGCCTTTTGGCTTGCTAGCACTTTATTACTACGCCCCTGCTATACCAAGGTATAGCAATCTTGCTTTACTAGGCTTTGGCTTTGTGATATCTACGCTGTGCGTGTGGGGTCTGCTTTATGCGCTATCTCGCCTTAGCAGCTCTGGGACTTTAAATGCTGAACTAGCAATAATTGCGCCTATTGTAGCACTTGGCAGCTTTGCGTATATAAAATTTCGCCAAGCTCGCTAAAATTGTGCTATAATTGCGCTTGCTGTGGCAAGTAGTCGCTACAAAAGTAGAGGAAAGTCCGAGCTGCATCAGAGCAAAGCTACGCCTAACAGGCGTCGGGCGAGAGCCTAGGGATAGTGCAACAGAAAGCAAACTACCAGCAGTGGTACAGGTGAAACGGCGGGGTAAAAGCCCACCAGTGCGCAGGCAAGAACAAGCCACGCAGCTATGTAAACCCAGCTTGCAGCAAGAAGCGGTGGTAAAGCTCTGAGATTTTACGCTTCGCTAGACCCCTTTGGTGACATTGGGGCGAGATAAATGGCTACATAAACAGAACTCGGCTTATAGCCACAGCTTTTTACTGCTTTTGCGTAGGCATCTGTACTGGTAGCTCACTTCGCACTTCGCTTGATGAACTTTTGTTCTATCTGTGCCTCGTGCTCGCTCGCTCCTAGCACATTTACCCACGCTAAAGCGCAAAAAGACTATGTTTTTAAGCTTGGCAGAAAAAGGATAATAAATATGGATATTTTTGAAGCTATAAACTCTCGTCGCTCAATTAGAAAATATAAAAATACTGAAATTTCTAAGGCTGATTTAGAGCAAATCCTAAATGCTGCTTGTATGGCACCAAGTTCAAAAAACACGCAACCGTGGTATTTTGTGGCGGTTTGCGATGAGAGCGAGAAAAGCTATATTCTGGGCATTATGCAGCAAGTCGCAGCGCAGATGAAAGCACCGCTTGAAGAGTATTTTAAGGAGCATCCTGATGTAGCAGCGCAGACTTTAAGCTTTATAAAAAGTCTTGGTGCAGCTAGCGTTTATGTGCTGGTTTTTTCTCAAAAGCCCTATGATGAGAGTAGCGAAAGTGCCCTTACACAAAGCATCGCAGCAGCTGTGCAAAATCTGTGCCTAGCTGCTAGTGGGCTTGGGCTTGGGACTTGCTGGATGAGGGCGCCTATAAATGTGGGCTTTGCGCAGACTTTTAAAGACCGCTACGCAAAGGATAAAGGTCAAATGCTAGCGATGCTAACCCTTGGCGTCCCTGATGAAGCCCCAAAAGCCCCAAAGCGCAAAGATGATAGATATAAAATAATTTAGAATTCCCTAACCTCTTTTAGAATTGGCTAAAAAGAATTCTAGAATTTCCTAAACTAGAATTCATTAAAGAGAATTCCTTAAACTAAAATTCCCTAAACTAGAATTCCTATTTTTGCTTCGCATCCGCTGGTTGCTTAGTTTTGGGGGTTAGGGGGTATTTTTTCTAGGAATTCTAGAATTCCTAAAGAGAATTCTTTAATCTAGAATTCTTTAATCTAGAATTCTCTAAACTAGAATTCCCTAAACTAGAATTCCCAAAGAGAATTCTCAATCTAGAATTCCAAAGATAAAAAATACCCCCTAACCCCCAACCAGCGGATGCGAAGCAAAAAAAGTAATTTTAATCTATTTAGTACTCATCTTCTTCGTCGCTGCCATCATCATACTCGTAGTCATCATCGTCGTAATTATAGCTTTTGCCACTGCTAAAATCATCATCAAAGTCGTCGTCTTCGTCCTCGTAATCCTCGTTATAACGGCTGTCTTCTTGCCCCTCTATATCCTCATCAAAATCATCATAATTTCTCATTTTTGCTCCTCATTTAGTAGTATAAACTCGCCATTTTTGTAGCTAAAAACCTCGCCAGTTTCTATTATATAATGCCAGCCAAAGAGCTTTAGCTCGCCCTTTTTTTCACGCTCTTTTACCTGCGGGAAGGTGCGAAGATTCTCTAAGCTTTGTAGAATACAAAGCCTCTCAGTAAGCCACGCACGCTCTTCAAGTGGAGCATCAGAGTTTTGTATTTCGTGCTTTACATCATCTAGCTGGCGCAGCCAGTTTGCTACGCTTGGCATATTTTCTAGCTTTTTTGGATGCCAGATAGCCTCACAACCACCACAATTACTATGCCCGCAAACCACGATATTTTCTACATTTAAAGCAATTATCGCATAAGCAATAGCACTAGTTGTAGCCAAAAACTCATCTTTTAAGCGGTATTTTGGCACTATGTTTGCTACATTTCGTACGACAAAAAGCTCTCCTGGCAGGGTCTGGGTGATAAGAGTTGGCACCACACGAGAATCAGAACAGCCAATAAAGAGCGTGTGTGGATTTTGAGCTTGTTTTAGCTCATTAAAAAGCTCTTTGTGCTCGTTAAAGCCTGTGTGCATAAAGCGAATTGCACCTTCAATTATAGACATTTACTTCTCCTTTTAGCCTTGCTTGATACTTAGTGCTTCAAGCCTAGCAAATTCTACCAAAAACATACCTAAAAACTTGTCTTTTTTGCCGCTTTCTTGCTCATAAAACTCTACTCTAAAAATCTTACCAGCCTTATCAATGCTGTAATTTCTTTGTATATCTTTTTTGGTGATTTTTACATCAGTTTCTTTTTTGCTAGGATTTTCATAGCCTATTACATTTACACGCACATTTTTTTGTGAGTTTATGATTATATTATCATCTACATGGATTTTGCTACCAAAGGTAACAATCTCATCTCGCCCATCTACTTTAACACTAGCAGCAGGCAAACTATGACCAAACTCAAAATACTGCGGCCTAATGCTTGTAAGCAGTCTATTTCCATAATAAATATTTGTCTCTTTGCCCTTTTTGCCTTTGCGTGTTTCATCTACGATAGCAACAAGCGGATTTTGGCTTTGATAATTACTTGAAAACTGCTGATTTATCGGCGTTGGAATGTAGTTTATACTAGCTCTTGGATCTTTTAGGGCAAGCAAGAACCTATCATCAAAAAGGCTTAGCCTAATCTCTTTTTTCATTACTTCTTTTATGCCATTTGGAGTTAGCTCAAAAGAACGCTCAAACTCTAGCCCTGCTATACGCATGTACTCTTCAAGGGCGATAAGATGATAGTAGATGCGAGTGTAGACATCTAGTTCTTTGCTAGCTTCATTTGCATAAGCTGGCTTGTTTTTTGTGATAGCAAAGTAGGTTAGAGAGTTTAGCTGCTCGGCATCTTTACTGCCTTTTTGAGCGGTGTGCGTGTTTTTTAGATGATAGATATGTTCTTTGTTTTTGATTTTTTCATTTATTGTTTTTACTATGCGGTTTGCGTTTATTTCAAGCTCGCCGTATTTAACGCCTTTTAGCTCGCTTTGGTCTATTATAGCACAGTTTCCCCACCTAGCAGGGCTGTGTTTAGCATCTATAAACTCTGGTCTATAAAAGCCGCTGCCATCGTGTAAATGCACGACAAAAGCTACTTCTTTGTGCGTGATGATATCTTTGATGAAATTTACTGCTTTATAATCAGGGTCTTCTGGACTGATTTTAGCAAACTTTCTATTCATATCTCCAGCTGCGCCACGATTATTTTTTACTATGCTTGGAAAGTTTAGATTTGGCACGACCCAAAGTGCGCCTTTTGTTACATTATACTCGGTTGCTAGCAGATTTGCGCTAAAAAACCCGCCTGGCTCGTCGCCTTGTATGCCGCCTATTACTAGCACGGCTTCTTTGTTTTCCTCGCCTTTTTTAATAAGCGAAAAGCTAGGTTCAGCTAAAACTAAGCTAAAAGCAAAAAGAGCTAAAAATATATTTTTTATCATTTTAAAACTTTCCTTATCATCAAATCAGCCTCTAAGACATCTTCAAATGATGAAATATCTATATTATTATATTTTTCATATATTTTTAAAATATTTTTAGCAATATCGCCAAAGGCGCATTTGCCTGCTAAAAACCTAGCTACCATTACATCATTTGCAGCATTTATTATCACGCCTGATTTTGGCTTTTTTAGCACTTCATTTTTTAGGCTAAATATAGGATATTTTTTTAAAGATATTTTCTCAAAAGTAAATTTTGCCCCCAAAAAATCAAAATCAGGCAAAACTTGCTTAGTCTGGCTAGGAATTCTAGAATTCCCAGCCAAATTAAGCGCATGCGCAATAGCTAAGCGCATGTCAGGCAAGCTAATATGCGCTGTGCTAGAACCATCATCAAAGCTAACTATTGCATGAACCTTGCTCGTCCTTTCAATAAGCGCATCTATGTTTTTTATACCATAAAGATGATAAGCCTCAAGTACCTCAAAAAGCTTATTTGCCATGCTAGCACTATCAATTGTGATTTTTGCGCCCATATTCCAGTTAGGATGTTTTAGGGCTTTTTTAGGGCTAAGACTAGCTATTTTTTTGGGGCTTTTTATATCTACTACTGCCCCACCTGATGCTGTGATAATAAGCTTTTTTGGCTCTGCTAGCTTACTAGAAAGCAAAAACTTTAAGCCAAAATGCTCGCTGTCAATTGGCGTGATTTTAGCAGTATCTAAAAAAGCCCCACCAGCTACTAAACTTTCTTTATTTGCTAAGGCTAGATGAAAGCCTAGCTCCCCCGCTAGCTTGCTAGGCACAAGCCCCCCAAAGCCCACAAGTGCGTTTATTAGCGTGGTTTTACTAGAATCGCACTCGCTAGCACAAGCCCTTAAAAACTCTTTTATATCGCCACAAAATACACGGCTGTGATTTACATTTTTTGCTAATTTTTTATCTTTTATAAAAACTAGCTTTGGCGCAAAGTCTTTAATCTGCGCATTTAAAAGCTTGTAGTTTGACGCGCAGGCTAGGGCTGTTACGCTAAGTCCATACTCCCCGGCTAGGCTAAGGGCGTTTTTGCCGATGCTTCCGGTGCTTCCTAAGACTATCAAGCAAGCACCACCAACATAGCAATCGCACCAAAGAAAATCGCATCAAAGCGGTCAAGCACGCCACCATGCTCGCCTAAAATCTTGCCGCTGTCTTTGACATCGCTAAGACGCTTTAAATAACTCTCAAACAAATCGCCAAACACACCAAACACGCACGCTAGCACGCTAGCACCAAGTGCTACAAAAAAGCTAACATCTACAAAAATACTAGCATAAAGCGCGCCTGCAAAACTGCCCAAAATAACGCCAGCCAAGGCACCTTGGATACTTTTATTTGGACTTGCTGGGCTTAATGAGCGCAAGATATCAGGCTTTTTAAGGCGCAAAATTTTGCCACAAGCAAAGGCTGCTGTATCGCTCGTGGCTACGGTGATCACAAGCCAGACAAGGCAGAGCATGCCACACTCGTTTAATAGCGCAAATAGCGCAAAAACAGGTGCAGCTGGATAGAGAAAAGGCAAAATCAGCTTTGGTTCAGGGCTTTTTACAAAAGCTACGCCGCCAGCTACAAGACAGAGCATAGTAAGCATAGCAAAAAGCGGATTTAAAAAGATTGAAAAGCTAAAAAACACAAGGGCAATGATGATTAAAAACTTTTGATTTAACCCATAAAGCGGCAAACTCTCATACATCGCCACGCATAAAAGCAGGGCAAAAACTGCGAAGTTTAGCCAAAAGCTATCAAGCACAACAAGCACGCTAAATGCTATTATAAGCAAGGCTGCGACTATTATTCTATTAAGCAAAGAAGTAAACATCTTTAAAAACTTTCTTTATTGATTTTTTAGGGGCTGATTTTAGCCAAATTTTGCTTAAAAATCAGCTTTTTTGCTCGGTTTTTATCACTACAATTGTGCGAGAAATAATGTCGTGTAAGGCTCTTTTGTCCTTGCGAAAAAAGGCTATTATCGTCCCGCCAACTACAAAAAGCATCACAAAACAAATATAACGCAGCAAATACTGATGAAAGGCTGCCTTTTTGCCGCTACTATCAACTGCGTAAATGCCTTGGGCTTTGTATCCAGGACTTGCGGCAGTTTTGGCAAAAAACAGCGATTGAATCAGCCCAAAAACAGCCCAAAGTACAAAAATCGCAAGCTGATTTTGCTGAAAATCATCTTTGCCATTTAGCACGATATAAGCAGTAAAATAAAGTAGCGGCGCAGCTATTAAAAACATATCAATAATAAAAGCTTTAAAGCGCAAAATAAGTGGGGCTGGTTTTGCTTTTTGACTTGATTTTGGGCTGTTTTGCGTGCTTTTGGTTTTGTTCATTTTAGCCCTTTAAAATGGTTTTAAAAATCTAGAATTCCTAGGATTTTATTCTAGGAATTCTAGATTTTGCTTTCAGGGAATTCCAAAATTTTGCTTTTAGAAATTCTCGTTTTATTGCTAGGAATTCTAGATTTTGCTTTTAGGGAATTCTAAATTCCATTTTAAGAATTCCAAATTTTGCTTTTACGGAATTCCAAATTCCGTTCTAGGAATTCTAAACTCTATTTTAAGAATTCTAAATGTTTATTAAAAAGTCCTAGGAATTCCAATTTTGTTTTTATGGAATTCCAAATTCTATTTTAGGAATTCTAGTTTTTTATACTAGGAATTCTAGATTTTAGTTGCCACGGCTTCCTGGTTTTACAGCCTTAGACCCACTTTTACACAGCGGACACTCATCAGGCGTAAACATAGCAAAACCAAACTCACCAAGGGCAAAAAATGGCTTATCGCTAGGTAATTTGGCATTTGGAGCTGGATTTTCTAAGCCACCCACCATTTTACAAAAACCCCTACTTGCTAAGGCAGCATATCCTACTACCTCTCCGCCAAGGCTTTCAATGATTTTTGCGCTCTCCACTGCTGAGCCACCAGTTGTTATCACGTCTTCGCAGATAATGAATTTCTCGCCTTTTTTTACCTCAAAGCCACGGCGCAGAGTCATTTGCCCATCTACTCGCTCTGTAAAAATAAAGCGCTTGTTGCCAGCGCGAGCTAGCTCATATCCAGCTAGAATTCCACCAAGCGCAGGCGAACACACACTCTCAAAGCTAATTCCAGCATTTTTTATCACGCTAAAAAGCTCATCAGCTAGTTTGCTAGCCAAGGCTGGATTTTCAAGTACTTTTGCGCTTTGTAAATAAAACTGCGAGTGATTGCCGCTACTTAGCAAAAAATGCCCTTCTAAATACGCTCCAGCCTCTTTATAAACACTCTCTAAGTTCATATTTTCATAAGCTCGCTTTCTTTGTGTGCTACAAGCTCATCTATTTTTTCTATGAACTTATCAGTTAGCTTTTGGACATCGTCATAGCCACGCTTGATCTCATCTTCGCCCATGCTTTTATCTTTTTCTATTTTTTTGATCTCATCATTTGCTTCTTTGCGAACATTACGAACTGAAACCTTGGCTTTTTCACCCATTGCTTTGGCTTCTTTTGCGCTTTTTTCTCTATCTTCTTTCGTCATCGGTGGAAAAAAGAGCTTCACGCACTCGCCATCATTTGTAGGATTTACGCCAAGATTTGCCGCTGCTAGCGCGCTAGTTATATCTTTTAGCATTTTTTTCTCCCACGGAGTGATAGCTATGGTGCTAGCATCTGTTGCAAGCACGGTAGCTACTTGATTTAGTGGGGTTGGCGTGCCGTAGTAGTCTACTGTGATATGATCTAAAATCGCAATATTTACCTTACCAGAACGCAGCGTGCCAAAATCACGCTTTAGAGCCTCTAAGCTTTTGTTGCCGTGTTCTTCTTGGTTTTTTAGTATTTGTGCTATCATTTTTTATCCTTATTTTGTGGCATTTGTATCAGTTGTGTTTGTATCAGCACCTGGGGCTATAGATGTTTGATTTTCATCCACGGCTTGTGTTTGGTTTGTATCCATCACAGGCGCAGCTGGAGCGTTGCTAATAGGCGCAGCCGGTGCAGCATCAGGCACTAGAGATTTAAACTCTTTACTTTGCGTAAGAGACCCGCGCAAGCTTTCATTATATGTATAGCCAAGTGCGATAGTATTTAAGATAAAGAGCGCACCTACCAAAAAGGTAAACTTAGCTAAAAAGCCAGCTGGTCCTTTTGCGCCAAAAAGGCTTTCATTGCTACCAGAATACGCACCAAGACCGATAGAACTTGACTTTTGTAGTAAAATCGCAATAGTTAGCACGATAGCAAAAACAAATTGTAAAACCAAAAATAAAGTACTCACGGCAAAACCTTTTATTTATTGTTATTTAGTGCGCCTAGAATGTGAAGTAGCGATATAAATAGATTTAGTATATCAAGATATAGCGAAACTGCTGCTAGCACAGGGCTATCATATGCGCCACGAATGATGTTTTGAGTATCATATAGGATATAACCGCTAAAAATCAAAGCGCCTGCACCAGAAACAGCAAGGCTAAGCATAGAACTGCCTACGAAAATATTAATTAGTGATGCTACTACAATTACGATTAAAGCGATAAATAAAAACTTGCCCATTGCGCTAAAATCACGCTTGGTATTCATAGCAAATACACTAAGTCCACCAAAGGCCACTGTTGTCATCAAAAAGGCTTGTGTGATAACATTTCCCATACCTGCACCGATATAGCGAGCAAGCGTAGGACCAAGAACAAGTCCGCTAATGAAGGTAAAAGCAAAAAGTAAGATTAAAGCTAATTTTGCGTTTTTTCTAGCATACATAAGCCCAAAAAGACAAGCAAACTCAGCAATAACTGCTATCCAATAAGCCCCACCGCTTAGCAAAGATGCGCTATTTGTGCCGATATACGCACCAGCTGTGGCAGCTAACAAGCTAGCAGCTAGTAGTTGGTAAGTTTGTTTTACAAATGTAGCTCTTGCGCTTGTTGCCTCTCTTTGTGCGCTTTGTTCAAAAGCACCACCAAATGCGCTGCTCTCATAGTTATTTTGAGGCATATTTCTATTGTATAGACTCATTTTTACTCCTTTGATTTTTTTAGGGCTATGAATTTAGCAGAAATTTCTAAATTTTTGGTTAAAAAATCTAGAATTCCTAGATAAAACGCTAATAAAACACTAGGAATTCTAGAATTCCTAGAATAATTTTGGCTCGCCCTTACTCCAATCAAAATATCTAATGCTAGCAGTGGCGATTGCACCAAAGCCCTCGCCAGTGCCGATAAAGCCCATTTTCTCCATTGTTGTAGCCTTGATATTTACAAAATTTTGCGCTAGTGCTAGGGCTTCTGCTACATTTTTTCGCATTGCTTCTTTGTGTGGAGTGATTTTTGGCTTTTCGCAAAGTATGGTTATATCGGCATTTATTATCTCAAATCCATAGCTTTTTACCACCCTTACGCACTCACGCAAAAGCCCCGTAGAATCAGCCCCTTTAAACTTTGGATCATTATCAGGAAAAAACTCGCCTATATCGCCAAGGGCTGCTGCGCCAAAAAGCGCATCGCACAAAGCATGTAGTGGCGCGTCCCCATCACTGTGGGCTAAAACGCCTTTATCGTGAGCGATTTTAACGCCACAAAGCGTAACAAAATCGCCTTCTTTAAAGCGGTGAACATCAAAACCATGCCCGCTAAAAACCCTGCTAGCAGGAGGGGCAAAACCAAGATTTTTAAGTTTTAAAAGGTCTTTTTGATAAGTTAGTTTAAAGGCGTTTTCATCGCCTTGCAGGGAAGCGATTTTGCCGCCCACAGCAGCTATTGCTGCGCTATCATCGTTATAAAACTCGCCTTTTTCTAGCGCAGATTTTAAAAGCTTGGTTTTTGAGAGTTGCGGTGTGCCAATAAGCCCCAGCTCGTCTCTATTTGCATGAGAGCCATTAAATATTATGCTATCGGCGCACTTTAAGACAGGGACGATACAATCAGCCTTTTCTTTGCTTTTTATTAGTCTATTTACAAGCTCACTGCTAACTCCTAGCCTAGCAGCGTCCGTGCTCATCACAAAGGGCGTATCTACAAGAGCTAGAGCATTTTTTAAGCTCTCTTGCCTTGTAGCTCCTCCTTTTGCGTAGCAAAACTCTGGGGCAAAATGCTTCATGTGTTTTATTTCAGTCTCGCTGCCTACAATGATGATTTTTTCAAAATCAGCATAGCTAGCAAGACGCCTAGCCAAAACTAGCCAAAATGGATCATCACCACTTCTAAGCCACTGCTTTTTTTGCGCTAAGCCAAAGCGAGTGCTATCCCCAGCCCCTAAAATAATTAGCGTTATATCTTTCATTTTATCCCCTTATTTTCTAGCTTTTATGCCTTTGCTTTCTATCTCATCTATTTCGCTTGAGTAGTCTGGATTTTTGGCTTTTAAGTCTCTATTAAATGATGAAATAATCTTAGCATCGCTATTAGCAGAGGCTGCATGAAGCGAGATAAAATCTAGATATTCTCTTGCGCTTGCTGGAATTTTGCCTGCGTTTTTAGCTGGTATTGTAAAATTGCCTACAAAATACCCGCTAAGTATGCCTAGATCGTCTTTTGATGGAGTGTTGTTTAGCATATGGCGATTAAGGTCTGCTATGCTTACATTATGACCCTTTAAAATCATGCTAATTACATTTATTTCATCTTTTGCGAGTAGATTTTTTAGCATCAAAATCACAGCTGTCAAAAAAGCCCCAAAAAGCATAAGCACCACAAAGCCAGCTGCGCCTAAAAATATAATTTTACTCATTTATCCCCCTTGCCCAAAGCCCTAGCTCATCAAGGCTAGCATGAGCGCACATATCGACCTTTATTGGACTTAGTGTGGCAAAGTTTTTGGTAATTAAAGTGATGTCGCAATCACCATTTTCTAGCGTGGCTACCACATCAGGCTCGCCTAGCCAGATATACTCGCCACCTCTTGGGTCAATGCGTATATCAAGCTTGGTATCATAGTTTCGCTTGCCGGTTTTGGCTACTTTTAGCCCCTTAAAATCAGCCTTAGAACAAGCTGGGATATTTAGGTTTAAAAACTCTCTTTCTCCTAGCTTTGGGGGGAAATCTAGAATTCTTGCTGCTATATCACAGGTGATTTTACAGGCTAGGTCGTAGCTGTATTTTTCTATGCTGTCATTTTCGTAATACAGCGAACTAGCAAGTGCTGGTACTCCGCGTAATACTGCCTCCATAGCCCCAGCGCAAGTCCCTGAGTAGCTGATATCCTCACCTAAGTTTGCGCCGTGATTTACACCGCTAATTACTAGGTCAATTTTGCCATCAAAAAGCTTTGAAAGCCCTACATACACGCAATCACTAGGTGTGCCATCATGTAGGCTATAAATATCTTTTTCATGTTTTTTTAGCCTTAAAGGGTGGTGTAATGTAATAGAGTGCGAACAAGCTGATTTTTGTAAATGCGGTGCTATTAGCCAGATGTTTGCGTCTTTAAAACGCTCTTTTAGTGCTTTGTGTAATGCTCTAATGCCCTTTGCGTCGTAGCCATCGTCGTTTGTAAGTAGGATATTTTTCATTTCTTGCCTTTTTGTGTGGTATAATATCAAAAAAAGGTTAATCTATGAAAATTCTAGTCTCAGCCTTGGAGGCTTCTGCGAACTTACATCTCTCTCATGTGATAAAAGAGCTAGAAAAGCACGAAAAAATAGAGCTTTGCGGTATTTTTGAGCTTGAGGGTTATAGTGGGGCTTTACACAAAAGTAGCGAGTTTAGCGCAATGGGCTTTGTTGAGATTTTAGGGCTAATTGCTAAGGCAAAAAGGGCTTTAAAAAAAATGGTAGAGCTTGCAAAAGACTGCGATACCGTGCTGCTAATCGACTCTCCAGCCTTCAACATGCCACTAGCTAAGGCTTTAAAAAAAGCAAATATAAAGGTAAACTACTACATCTTGCCACAGGTTTGGGCATGGAAAGAATATAGAGCTAAGATTTTAGCGCAAAACTGCGAAAATCTACTTAGCATTTTGCCCTTTGAGCGTGAGTATTTTGGAACGCCCTGTAAGTTTGTAGGACACCCACTTTTAGATGAGATAAAGGTAGAAAAAAGCAAGCAAAAAAGCGGAATAATTGCCTTTTTGCCAGGTTCTAGGCGAAGTGAGATTTGGCGGCTTATGCCGGTTTTTAGAGAGCTTGCTAGTAAGTTAGAGGGCAGAAAAATCATCGCTGTCCCAGCGCAGCTAAAAGGCAAGGAAAGCGAGTATTACAGCGATACTAGCGGTTTTGAGCTAAGCTATGATGCAAACTCTCTTTTGGCGCAAGCTGATTTTGCTTTTATTTGTTCTGGTACAGCCACGCTTCAAGCAGCGCTTATTGGCACGCCTTTTGTGCTGTGCTACAAGGCAAAGGCGATTGATGTGTTTTTGGCTAGGCTTTTTGTGCGAAAATTAAAGCATATTGGGCTAGCAAATATTATTTTTGATTTTCTTGGACAAGCTGCGCTGCACACTGAGCTAATCCAAGATGAGGTGAGTGCGGCTGCGCTTTTAGCTGCGTATAAAGACTGTGATACTAGCGCCTTTGCTGATGGCTGCTTGAAGCTAAAAAAATATCTAAGCCACGGCGCAAGCGCAAATGTAGCAAAGATTTTACTAGAAAAAAGCCACTAGGAATTCTAGAATTCCTAAGAAATTTATACTAGGAATTCTAGATTTATTTTAGGAATTCTAAATTTATTCTGGGAATTCTAGAATTCCTAAGAAATTTATACTAGGAATTCTAGATTTGAGTTTATTTTAAGGCACTTCTAGTGGCTCAGGCTCGCTGTAAGGAAAGTGTGTGCCCATGACCTTTATATCTGGGTTTTTCTTAAAAACTTCTAAGATTTTTTTGCGTTCAGCCACAGCTGATTTTTTGTCTATATCATAGATGTGAGCGATTTCTGGGCGTTTGATTTGCACATCAAAAGCATATATCATATCAGCGATGTCATAAAACTCATCATTGAAGTTAAAAATCGTCATTCCAGGAGTGTGCCCTGGGACAAAAATTGGCTTTATGTTAGAATTTTTAGTAACTAGATTTTCTCCGTTCATATAAAATAACATGCGCTTTTTATACATATTTAGGCGTTTTTTGGTCTTATCATCGCCTTTTTTCATCCAGTATTCATACTCAGCTTTGTTTATGAGCAAAGTAGCATTGGCAAAAGTCGCCCCAGTCTCTCCAAGCCCACCGATGTGGTCAGGATGTCCGTGAGAGACCGCTACTTGCGTGATTTGATCAGGTTTTACACCTCGTTTTTTTAGCTCTGCTTTTAGCTTTGAAGTCGTGCTTGAAAGTCCAGTATCAATAAGCATGGTAAAATCAGGATTTTTTACTAGCACGACATTATATAGCCTTGGGTCAGTATCTTTTGAGTAAGTTTGCTCTATAAGCTGTTCATCGCTTTTATTTTCTGGGACCAGCAAATCAGGATCTACGCTAGCTTCTAGCAATGAAATTACATATATTTCATTGTCGCCAATTTTTAGATCAGGTTTTATAGCAGTTTCTTTCGCCATACTTAGCGCAAAAAATAGCGCAACTAAAAACAATTTTTTTAACATTTTTTATCCTTTTATTTTATGAAATAATTACCATCAAAACTAACAAGAGAGTATTTTCTCTTATCTCCAAGAGCTTTTACGAGCTCATCAATGCTTAGGAATTCCAAACTATCAGCGCCTATATACTCGCAAATCTGAGCGCAAGTTTTCTTAGCACTTATTAGCTCATCACGGTTTGGTGTATCTATACCATAAACC
The DNA here is from genome assembly GCA_945873855.1 of uncultured Campylobacter sp. Classification (GTDB taxonomy): domain Bacteria; phylum Campylobacterota; class Campylobacteria; order Campylobacterales; family Campylobacteraceae; genus Campylobacter; species Campylobacter magnus. The sequence goes on along the minus strand of CAMCEN010000002.1, from coordinate 73,769 downwards.
TCAGCATAGCGGATTTGTGGGGCTGCGATTTTCATGTGAATTTCTTTTGCACCCGCGTGACGAAGCATCTCTACTATGCGCTTGCTAGTTGTGCCACGCACTATGCTATCATCGATTACTACTATGCTTTTTCCTGCTAAAACTGAGCTCATAGGATTTAGCTTTAGTTTTACTTTTAGATTGCGAATTTCTTGCGTTGGTTCTATAAAAGTTCTGCCTACATAGTGATTCCTTACTATTGCCATCTCAAAAGGAATATTCGCACTCTGTGCATATCCAAGTGCTGCTGGCACGCCAGAGTCAGGCACAGGTATTACTAGATCGGCTTTTGCTTTTATGTTGCCGCAAGTATCACAGGTATTTTCACAGCTTTTATTTGCTAGGGCTGAGCCAAGGCGTTTTCTCATCTCATATACGCTTTTTCCCTCTATCACGCTATCTGGTCTAGCAAAATAAATATACTCAAAAGCACAAATTCTAGGCTCACTCTCAAAGATTTTTATGCTCTCAAAGCTGTCTTTGCCCTCTTCAAAAATAATCATTTCGCCAGGTTCTACATCACGCACGAAGCTGGCTCCTAGTAAATCAAAAGCACAAGTCTCACTAGCTACGATATATCCGCCATCTTTTAGCCTGCCTATGCTTAGTGGTCGCACACCGTATGCATCACGCACAGCAAAGACCTTTTTGCGGCTCATTATAAGTAGGCAGTATGCGCCTTTTATCTCTTTTAGGGCTTCTATTATTCTATCTTTTAGCTTTGGCGCTGGGCTTTTTGCGATTAGGTGGAGTATGTTTTCAGTATCCATATTGCTCTGAAAAATTGCGCCGTTTTTTACTAGGCTTTCTCTTACTTCTTTTTTATTTACAAGGTTGCCATTATGAACGATGCTAATCTCGCCCAAAGCATACTTAGCAGCTACTGGCTGGGCGTCATTGCCACTTTCTTTGCCAGCGGTTGAGTAGCGGTTATGTCCTATTGCCATTGCGCCTTTTAGCATATTTAGTTTTTCTTCGCTAAAAACCTCTGTTACTAGCCCTTTTGCTTTTATGGTGCTGATTTTATGCTCAAAATTTGCGCTTATACCGCTTGCTTCTTGACCTCTGTGCTGCATAGCAAAAAGTCCATAATACGCTGATTTTGCTGCGTGTTCGCTATTTATGATTCCAACTATTGCGCACATTTTTATAGTCCCAAACAATCATCTATGCTATATCTCTTTGGCTCTTTATTGGCTAGCCAAATAGCTGCTTTTATAGCACCTTTGGCAAAAGTAGCACGGCTTGTAGCGGTGTGATTTAGCTCTATAAACTCTCCATCATTATAAAAGCCCACCGTGTGGCGACCTACGATATCTCCACCCCTTAGGCTCATTACGGCTATTTCATCTTTGCTTCTAGCACCTACTTGTCCGTCCCTGCCGCTAACTCGCACTTTATTTAGATCTAGATTTCTAGCTTGCGCCACGCTTGTAGCCAAGGTTAGAGCAGTGCCACTTGGGCTATCTACTTTGCGGCGGTGGTGCATTTCGCAGATTTCTATATCAAAGTCTTCTAGTGCTTTACTAGCAAGTTTTGAGAGCTTATTTAGCACGGCTACTCCAAGGCTCATATTTGTAGCTTGTAAAATCGGCATAGAATTACTTGCTAGATTTATTAGATTTTCGCCCTGTGTCCCAAGTCCTGTGGTGCCTATTACTAGTGGTTTTGGGTTTGTTCTAGCATAGTTTATTAGCTCCAAGCTAGCAGCAGCCACGCTAAAATCAATCACCACATCGCAGCTGCTAAAAAGCTCTTTAAGGCTAGTTTTTACAGCATCTTTAAGATCAGCTATGCTTGCTGGGTCACGCTCATAAGCCCCTGCTAGAACAGCCCCAGAGCCCTCTAAGTTTGCGATTATCTCTCGCCCCATTTTACCATTTGCGCCAAAAATTCCTACTTTTACCATTTTTATCCTTTAAAAATAAAGCCTTGAATTCTAGCAAAAAATAAGTAAGTTTAGAATAAATTTATAAAATTTTAGCAATTTATAGCTTTTTTAATGTTTGAAAATCTACCAAATTTCCATAGTCATTTGCCAAAAATTGCTTTGGAATTTCTAAGTAGTTTTTGCCATACACTAAACTTAGATACTCATCATATCGTTTTGGAGCTTTTAGCTTAAAATCCTTATAATCAAGACTGATTAACTCATCTAAAAATTCTTTTGGGATATAAAAATATTTTTCATTATAAGGCAAGGTATAGAAGTTTTTATATTTATCATATGCATTTATATCTAAGACCATCTTTTCTTCGCTATTATCACTTATAATGATATTAAATATATCACCTTTTTTTCTCGCAGCGTAATCTTTTTGACAATATCTAATTTCAATATTTAATTCAGGAAAAACCTGGGGTAGAATATTGGCTAAATTAGATAAACTTTTATTCTCAAAAAGCATAATATCTACATCGCTAACTACGCTTAATTCTCTTTTGCGTAAAATACTAAGCAAGCCTGAACCATCTATAAAATAATCATAGCCTAGTTCATCTAGAATTCCTACTAAGCTTTTTACATAGTAATTTGTAGTTTTAGCCCTATTATCAGCCGAGTAGCTTATGTCTTTATCATCTATTAGTTTTATTTTTTCTTTGCTTATGCCTAAGTTTAATAGCTGAGCACTCATCTCATCAGCCCACACCCCACCTATAAGCACAGCATCAAAGTTTAGCTTTTTTAGCTCTGCTGGAGCGATGATTTTTATTCCTTTGTAAAAAGTATTTATTTTACTAGGCGAATTATCTATGAAAGCTACTATATCATCTTTGTCTTTGATAGCTCTATATATAGCTCTACCAGCTGCGCCTGTGCCAAAAATCACTACTTTTGCCATTATATTTTCCTTGTCATTTTTTCTTCTAATTCTTTTATATCATTCAAATCATCTATTTCGCATACTAGCGAATTATTTATTATTCTTTGCTTTATTTGTATTTTATCATACATACTAGCAATAACATTGTCATAATAAAGCTTCCTATTATTAAAGAATTCTTGTTTTAGAGTGCTTATTTTTTCTTTGATTTTAAGAGCGTCATCTTTGTTAAAATACGAAATTCCAAGCAAAGATGGTTCTTTTTTGCTAGCAATCTCAATGCTGTTAGCAAAGCCATTTTTGGTTTTTAGTATCCATTCTTTTTTGGGCGAGTTTCTAATCGTAGTGTATAAAGTAGAGTTTTTTTCTTGTTTTAAGATATTTTCTAGCATTACCACATCAGCATCTATGATAAAACTATCACCAAAAAACTCTAATGCTACACAAAAGGAGCTTAGATTATTTTGTGTGGCAAAGTTTTTATTAAAAAGTAATTTTACGCCAAACTTACTCTCTAAATACAAAAAATCCTCTGCTTTATATCCAGTCACTACGCAGATTTCATCCACATTTATTTCTTTTAAAAACTTAATTGTCCTTTCGATATTTGGCTCATCAAAGACCTTAAGTAGTGCTTTGTGAGTTTTTTGCGTGATATCTTTTAACCTGCTACCAAGCCCTGCTGCTAAGATAATAGCGTTCATTTTACCTCAATTTTTATAGTTTTTGCATTACTAAGCAAGCATCCAAAAATTATAATGAGAGCACAAAGCAATAAATACATATTTATTTGACTACCAAAAAATACACCAAAAACCACTATCCATGCTGAGTATGAGATATTTAGTCCCATGGCTTTTAGCGCACCAAGTTTGCTGATTGCTTTGTAATAAAACAAATACGAAATAGTGCCTAAAACGCTAGCAACACAAACAAGATAAAGATTGCTCTGGCTAAAATCAAGTTTGCCTAGGCTAAATACAGCTAGAATTCCTACAAAAGAAAAAAAGCTGCTAACACATTGCCTTATAAAAAGTGCTGTTTTTTCATCTGTGCCTTTATTTAGCGCAAGTTTTACTATCACGCACTCACTACCCCAGCAAAAAGCGCAGCCAAGCGCACAAAAAGCACCAAGAAAGCTAAACTCGTTTAAATTTATATTAAAAAGCATAAAAGTGCCAAAAATAGCCAAAACCAAGCCAAAATACCCTAACAAACTTAAATACTCTCTTAAAACAAAATGAGCTAAAACCGCACTAAATATAGGATACAAGCTACTAAGTACTCCAGCTATACTGGCTGATGAGAGATAAATGCCAAGCAAATATAAAATCATACCAAGCCCACCAGCAATACCAGCTAGGATTAGGATTTTTAGCTCTTGCTTTTTTAGCTTTATTTTGCTAGTAAAAAATAGCAGCCAAACAGCAATAAAATCATGAAAAAAGCAAATAATAAGCACAAACGCACTTATATAAGAAAGCACTATCGTATCAAGTGCCCAAAAAATACCGCTAAATAAACCAAAAATCATATTTCATCTCTATTTAAAGCAGCATTTAGCCTAGTTTTTGCATAGTCTATGTAATTTGTGTTTTCATCGCTTTTTGCCACTGCCCACACAGCCCATAGTATATCTACAATGTTTTTATAATACTTTATTTTTTGCCTTTTTATCTCATCTGTACCATATGCTAGCAAAAACTCATTTTCAAGCTCCAAGCCAAGCTCACACTCTATTATAAATGATGCCAAGTCCCAACACGGATCATTTAGCCCAGCGTACTCCCAGTCAATTAGTCTAATATCTTTATCGCTTACTAATATATTTTGTGGCACCAAATCCCCATGCGTAGGGGCAAAAACAAACTCAGTGTTAAAATATTTTTGATTTATATTTTTAACTTTTTCTAAGTAATGATAAAAAGGCTCTAGGCCTTTTTTAAGCTCATCAAACCAAAATCTAGAATTCCTAGCAAATTCTAGATACTTTTTCATCTCATAAGTAGGATTAAAGTGGTATTTAAAATCTAGTTTTGAAGTGTGTAGAGCTTTTAGTTTATTAGCAAGGGCGTTAAAATGTTTTCCCATATCTGTGAAGTTTAGAGTTTTTGCGTTTATAAACTCTGTTATTTTTATGCCTGTTTTGCTATCAAAATACAAGCATTTTGCGCTTATACTCTCCCCCATAAGTGCTTTTTCTATATGTTTTTCTTGTTCTCTATTTATTATAGCTTGTGCGTTTTTTGGTGGAATTCTAAGGACATAATGATTTGCGTCACTTTTAACTAAATAATTAGTATTTGTCATCCCACCAATTTTTGTGATTTGAAGGGCTTTAAAAGGCGTGATAGCCTCAAACAGCCTTTTGATCTCATTATACCCCCACATTTAAATCACCTATAAGCATTCACTTACTTCCAAAACTCAGTATTGTTTATACCTACATCGCTGGCTTTAAATACTGGATTTTTTCCTTCTTTTCTTTGTTTTTGATAGTCTTTTAGCACACGCACGGCTATATTGCTAAGTAGTAAAATCGCTACTATATTTACACTAGCCATAAAGCCCATAAACACATCAGCCAAGTCCCACGCAAGGCTAAGGCTAAGCTGAGCCCCCACAAAAACCATAAGCATAGCCAAAAGCCTAAATACAAAAAGCCCACGTTTGCTAGTGCTAATAAACTTAAAGTTTGCCTCTGCATAAAAGTGATTGCCTATAATAGAAGTAAAGGCAAAAAGCACGATAGCAACGCTAACAAAAAGCAGTCCAAAAGAGCCTAAATGCTCTTGCATAACGCCTTGGACGAGCCCTAAGCCTTTTAGCTCTGTGTTTTTTACAATATCAGCGCAAAGCACCATAAAAGCAGAACACGAACAAATCACCAAGGTATCAATAAAAACTGAAAGCGTTTGAACCATGCCTTGTTTGGCTGGGTGGCTAGTGTGAGCTGAGGCTGCTGCGTTTGGGGCTGAGCCCATGCCTGCCTCGTTTGAGTAAAGCCCGCGTTTTATGCCTATTACGATAGCTGAGCCTGCAAAGCCTGAGAAAATCGCTTCAAAGTTAAAAGCTTCTTCAAAAACATGAGAAAATATCATAGGCAGCTTTTCTATATTTGAAAAAATCACAAATAAAGCCACAAGCAAATAGCCAAGTGCCATAGCAGGCACCAAAACAGAGCTTATAAACGCTGTTGCCTTAGCCCCTTTAAAAAAGAAATAGCCTGATAAAATAGCGACTATAATGCCTACAAAAAGCTTAAAGCTAGTATTTTCAAAGCCACCAGCATAGATATCAAAAGCAGATGCCAAGGTGTAGGATTGAAGTCCATTAAAGCCAAAAGAAAAGCACAAAATAAGACTAATAGCAAAAAGCACGCCAAAGCTTTTTGAGCTAAGTGCGCTCTCTATATAATACGCTGGTCCGCCTTTGTAACTATGCTTGCCGTCGCTTCTTTTATACACTTGTGCTAGCGTGCTCTCTACAAAGGCACTAGCTCCACCTAAAATAGCAGTTATCCACATCCAAAAAAGCGCGCCCACGCCACCACCTGCGATAGCTACTGCCACGCCTACGATATTTCCTATGCCCACACGAGACGCAGTAGAGACCATAAGTGCGCCAAAAGGTGAAATATGCTCTTTTTGGCTCTTTTCTCTTAGCACAAAAATAGCATCTTTTAAAAACCTTAGCTGTATAAAACCTGTCCTAAAACTAAGGTAAAGCCCACATAAAATCAAAGCAAACACCAGCCAGTAAGTGTATAAAAACCCACTTACTAAGCCTACGAAATTTTCTACTGCGCTATACATTTTTTCTTTATGCTTTTAGGAATTCTAGAATTCTCTTTTTTACTTCATTAGCACCTAGCACTTCCATCATCTCAAAAATTCCAGGGCTTACAGAACCGCCAGTTAGCGCAATTCGCACATTTTGAGCCAAGTCTTTTAGCGTTTTGCCTTTGCTATTTAGGAATTCCATTGTAAAATGCTCAAACTCGCCAGTATTTTCTAAGCCCTCTTTAAACTCGGCTAAATACTGAGCCAAAAGCGCCTTGCTCTCATCATTTACAAACTTTTTCATGGCCTTTTCATCATAGCTACTTGGCGCATTAACTATAAGCTCTACGCCTGCTTTTATATCAAGCAGAGTTTTTGCCCGCTCTTGCAATAAACTCATAAGTAGCTCGCCCTTTGGTAAGCCCCTAAAATCAATGCCAAAAAATAGCATTTCATCAGCTAGTTCATAAAAGCCAGAATTCTTTATATAATAAGCATTTAGCCACTCTAATTTACTTAGATTATAAGTGCTTGCGCTTTTGTTTATGTCTTTTGGGTCAAAGAGGCGCAGCATATCACTCATGCTAAAAATCTCATCATCGCCATGCCCCCAGCCAAGTCGTACTAAAAAGTTTAGCAAAGCCTGTGGCAAATAGCCCATGCGCTTATACTCCATAACATCAGTTGCGCCGTGCCTTTTGCTAAGTTTGCTGCCATCGCTTCCATTTATCATCGCTACATGATAAAACTTTGGCACCTTAAAGCCAAGCGCATCATAAAGAATAATCTGCTTTGGCGTGTTGCTAAGGTGATCATCACCACGGATTACATCGCTTACGCCCATTAGCGCATCGTCAATCACCACCGTGAAGTTATAAGTAGGCGAGCCATCACTTCTAGCGATGATAAAATCATCTAAAATATCAGCCGCCTCAAAGCTAATATGCCCTTTAATGCCATCATCAAACTCTATTTTGCCTGATAGCGGGGCTTTTATGCGAATTACTGGCTCTATCCCCTCTGGCGGCGTGCCAGTAAAGTCTCTGTATCTGCCATCATATTTTGGGCGTTCTTTGCGTGCTTCTTGTTCTTTGCGAAGGGCGTCTAGCTCGTCTTTGCTCATGTAGCATTTATAGGCTTTGCCGCTCTCAAGTAGCTCGTTTATGTATTTTTTGTATATCTCAGTACGACGACTTTGAAACTCCACCTCGCCATCATACTCTAACCCACACCAGTCAAAGGCTTCTTTTATAGCCTCTACTGCTGCATCCGAGTTTCTAGCTAGGTCAGTATCTTCTATGCGTAGCAAAAACTTTCCGCCGTTTTTGCGTGCGTAAAGATAGTTATATAGTGCTGTGCGTAGTCCGCCTACATGTAAAAATCCAGTAGGACTTGGTGCAAATCTAGTAACAATCATTTTTTAAACCTAATTTGAAAAAATTTTGGCTATAATTCTAGCTTAATTTACTTTAAAAAAAGGTTTTGGTATGAAAAAAATATTTTTATCCCTTGCGCTTGGACTAGCCATAAGCACGAATGGGGCGTATCTAAACGGAGTTGCCGCTACTGTAAATAATGAGCCTATTACTGATTATGATGTTGAGCTTGTGGTAAAGCGTATGAATATAACGCCAAATGAGGCGCTAAATGTGCTAATACGAGATAAGCTGGAGCTTTCGCAGATAAAAGAACTAGGGCTGTCTGCTTCTGAGAGCGAGATAAATGAAGAACTAAGCCAAATTGCCAAGCAAAACGGCTATAGCGACCTTGCAAGCTACGCTCAAGTGCTTAGCCACAAAGCTGGTGCGCTATCTCAGCTAAGAGAGCAAGCAAAAGAAAATTTATCTAGAGCAAAGCTATATGATTTTATAATAAGTCAGCCAAATGACAATATCACAAGGGCAAATGCTATGCGCTTTTACGAGCAAAATCGTGGTATGTTTACTCGCTTTAGCTCAGCAAAAGTTACTCGCTACATGGCAAAAAGCGGTGCTACCTTAGAGCGTGTAAAGGCCCAGGGACTAGCCTCAGGCGTAACAACTACGGCAATGACTATATATCCAAACTCAGCTGATAACCGCGTGCTAAATCTCATAGCCGCAGCAAATGTAGGCGACTTTACGCCTATAGTGCGTGAAGGCGATAGCTACGTAATGTATAAGGTAAACTCAAAAGAAAATCCGCAAGTAGTAGCCTTCGAAGAAGTAGAACAAAATGTAGCTACAATGATGGCTGAACAAGAAAAAGAAGCGCTGATTGCTGATTATTTTAACAAACTGCGTGCAAAAGCTAATATAGAAATAATCAAGCGATAAAAATATTCTAGGAATTCTAGAATTTTTTGGGAATTCTAAATTTTATAAAAGGTAAAAATGCTAATAGACGCATACGGACGAGTGATTGATTATTTGCGTATTTCACTTACGCAAAGGTGCAATTTCCGCTGTCAATACTGCATGCCAGAATCAGGCGTAGAGCTAGGCGAACACGAAAATATGCTTAGCCACGAAGAGATGTTTGAGTTTGTAAAAATCTGCATTGACAATGGTATAAAAAAAGTGCGAATAAGCGGCGGCGAACCGCTGGTTAGAAAAGGCGCAGAGGATTTTATAGCAATGATTTTTGCTTATGCGCCACATATTGATCTAGCCATGACTACAAATGGATATTTTTTAAAGAGCAAGGCACAGGCTCTAAAGAACGCTGGGCTAAAAAGGCTAAATATCTCGCTTGATACGCTAGATAATGAAAAATTTAGGCAAATCGCTCGCCGTGACGGACTAGAACAGGTGCTTGGGGGCATAGAAGCTGCCAAAAGCGCAGGTCTTGGCATAAAGCTAAATACTGTGGCGATAAAAGGCTTTAATGATGATGAATTTGAAGCTCTCATGAGCTTTGCGGCGGCTAATAATGCGCAAATTCGCTTCATAGAATACATGGAAAACAAGCACGCAAACCCTGAGCTAAAAAGCATACGAGCTGATGAAATACTAAGCAAAATCGCTACTTTTAAAAACTTTAAAGAAATTACAAAAAGCCCGCAAAGCCCAAGTAGACTTTTTGCTTGCGATGATGGCTATATCTTTGGGCTTATAAATCCCCACCAGTGCGACTTTTGTACCACTTGTAACCGCATAAGGCTAAGTAGCGATGGTCTGCTTATTCCTTGCCTTTATTTTGATGAGGGCAAGAGCATTTTAGCAGCGATGAAAAAGGGCGATTTAGCAAGTGCCAAGCAGATTTTAGCTGATGTGCTAGCAAATAAACCAGAAAAAAACCGCTGGCAAGAAAATCAAATCAGCGAGCGAGGCTTTTACCAAACCGGCGGCTAAAATCTAGAATTCCTAATGTAAAATCTAGAATTCCCTAAGAAATTTTAGCGTAGCTAATTCTAGAATTCCTAGCCACTTTAAATAAGAATTCTAGAATTCCTAACTACTTGTGTCATCATTTTTAACTTTTTTTACAAGTTCATCTAAATATTTTTCTAAAATTTTTTCTCTTTTATATAAATCTTCAAATTTATCAATATCTAAATTTAGCGCGAAAGCCTTATATTTATTTTCATCTTTTAAATACACAAAACCTACAATCCAAGCAATTTTTTGCTCATCATTAAAACCTGTTTTTCCAAAAAGCTCTAAATTTTCCATATTTTTTAAATAAATCATTTCCTTAACACTATTCATTGCTTCTTGAGAAAAAGGTAAGCTATTTTGTGAAAGTCTAAAAAGCAAAATTGCTTGTTCTTTAGCGCTTATTTTTAGTGAGTTGTCAAGCCAAAAAGTATCGATCTTGGAAATTTTAGCATTACCATAATGAAGCTTGTTTAAATATTCTTGCATAGTTTTGATACCAATTCTTCTTGCCACTTCTTTAAAAGCAAGAACATTAGAATATTTTATAGCTGAACTTAAATTCATATCTTGCGCCCAAGAAGATAAAAATACTTTTTCACCTCTATAGTGATAAAAAATTTCTTTTTTAGTTTTTATCACACCACTATCAAGTGCAATTAGAGCATTAAAAATTTTAAAAGTGGAAGCGGGAGAGAAAGTCTCCATAGCCCTTGAAAAGTCGTTACTCGCCCAAGTTTTTCCATCATAAAAAACAAAAGTGCCGCTTGTATTATACTCTTTAAACCAATTATTTAATATCTTATCTTGCCCAAACACTAAATTTAAGAAAAGTAAAAATAAAGTTATTTTTTTCATAAAATATCTTTCTATTTAAATAATTTTAAACAAAATACTTTTTAAAGCTTTATTTTATTTAAATATCCTTTAACATGAACTGAAATTTTCTAAAATTGTGACCGGACAATCTCTATAAAAATTCCCCAACTTGCGTATTTTTGTCATCCCCCGACTTGATCGGAGGATAACATCACAGAAAAATTTAGAATTCCTAGGGGCTTTTTGTGTTTATATCATTTAAGAATTCTAGAATTCTAGAATTCCATATAGAGATCCTCGGGTCAAGCCCGAGGATGACACAAGGTAGGCTGGGGGATGACATAGTAGGGAATTTTAGATAAAATCTAGAATTCCTAGAGATTGCTTCGCTTCGCTCGCAATGACGAGATTTGGGAATTCTAGTTTTAGGAATTCTAAATTTAGGAATTTTAGATAAAAAATACCCCCTAACCCCCAAAAAACCTAGGAATTCCACTCTTTACAACTCTCTAAAATCACGCTTTTTGCGCTCTCAAAGCTTAGTTTTTTAGTTCTAAATTGAGAGTTAAAAAAAGTGCGCTGTCTTTTAGCAAGCTGCGCTGTGTGCGTTATAATAAGCTCTTTTAGCTCATTTTCATTTAAAATCTCGCCACGCAAAAACTGCCCACACTCTTTTAGCCCCACTGAATTTAGTGGCTTTAAGCTGTGATCAAAAGAGTCAAAAAGCCCCTTTGCCTCGCCCAAAAGCCCAGAGTCAAGCATTGCGCAAGTGCGCTTTTTAATGCGTTCTTTTAAAAGCTCTTTTTCCCAGCAAAGCTCGTAAATTTCAATGTTTTTTATCAAAGGCTCTTTTGTATTTGCCTTTAAAAACTCGCTGGGAATTCTAGAATTCCCTAAGCTAGAATTCCCTAAAAAAGAGTAAATATCAAACCACTTTTGTAATCTAAAAGTATCATTTGCGCTGTATTTGGCGCAAAACTCGCTATCACAGCTTTTAGCAAGCGCAAAAATCTCGTTATTTTGCGGATAAAAACTAGCTCTAGGCACTCTCGGCGCAAGCCCTGAAATCAGTGCTTTTAGATAAAAGCCAGAACCGCCTGTGATGATGAGGTTTTTGCCCTGCGTTTTACAAAACTCGCAGGCCCTTTTATACTCGCAAAAAAACTCGCCTGCGCTAAAATCCTCATCCACGCTTTTTAAATCCACGCCAAAATGCTTTATGCTAGCTAGCTCATCAGGGCTTGGTTTTGCTGAGGCGATACTAATTTCTTTATACACGCATAGCGAATCAAGGCTTAAAATCACAGCATTTAGCAAGGGCGCAAGTTCTAAGGCTAGGGCTGTTTTGCCACTTGCGGTAGCCCCTATTATTGCGATTTGCTTCAAGCATTTCCTTTAAATTTTTGCCAAAATTATACTTAAATATCAAAGAATTTTGCTAAAATATAGGCTCTAAAAGGATAAAAATGACACTAAAAGCCCTAAAAGACACACTAGAACTCATTGTTTTTAAGCATTCTATTTTTGCTTTACCTTTCATCTTTACAGCGATGTTTGTAGCTAGCAAAAGCCTAAATGGCACGGCGTGGTTCGGCTGGCATTTGCTGATTTTTGGCGTGCTTTGCGCGATATCAGCTCGCAACTTTGCTATGGGAGTAAACCGCTACCACGACGCAGCGATTGATGCTCTAAACCCACGCACAGCAAGCCGTCCTAGCGTGGATGGCAGGATTGGCAAGAGTAATATGAAAATCTTTATTGCCATAAACGCCCTTATTTTCGTGCTTAGCTCAGCTTTTATAAACTCGCTTGCTTTTTGGCTCTCTTTTATATTTTTGCTAGTTTTGGCAAGCTACTCGTATTTTAAGAGCTTTTCTGCGCTAGCGCATGTGATTTTAGGACTCTGCCTTGGGCTCTCGCCTATAGCTGGGGCTGTGGCTGTGCTAGCTGAAATTCCACTTTGGAGCGTGCTACTTTGCTGTGGAGTGGTGTTTTGGGTGGCTGGCTTTGATGTGCTTTATGCTCTTCAAGACATGGAGTTTGACAAAAAAATGGGGCTTTTTAGCATCCCATCTCGTTTTGGGCATGATGCTAGCATGGCAGCAGCAGCCTTGTTTCACGCATTAGCGGTGCTGTTTTGGCTGCTTTTTGCTGCTGCGGCTGGGCTAGGGGGCTTTGCTTACGCGGGAGTCTTAGTTTGTGCTTTTATACTTTATAAAGAGCATTTGATCGTGCGCAAGGACTTTAGCAAGATTGATAGGGCGTTTTTTACGCTAAATGGCTGGGTGAGCGTAGCATTTATGGTATTTGTATGGATGAGCTTATGAATGAGATGAGATTTGTTAGTGCTGAATTAAAGGTGAGTTTTTGCCTTGATGATGGTAGCTTTGAGAGTGAGTTTTCTAGCTCTCACAACGGCCTTGATGAGTGGATGAGCGTATTAAAGGCAAAAGAAGGCGGAGAAAACACCGACCCGCTTACTTTGAAGGTGCTAACAGAGGTGCTAAGAAAGCTTGAAAACATTGAAAATATGCTTAGTGGCAAGGGCAGTTCTGCTAATCTAGGCAAGCAAGAAAATGCTAATAAAATCGGCTATGAGGGCTTTGGCTTTGAAAATGCGTGCTTAGAGACTGGCAAAAAATACTTTGCTAGAGTGATGATAGGCGGTTTTGTGCATAAAAATATTAAACTCTTTTTTGAGGCTGTGGATGAAAAAACAGCCAAAATCACTCGCATAAGTAAATTTGATGAAAAAGAGTGGGCTTCAAATGTCGCCAGATATGAAATGGGCGCAATAAGAGCCAAAAAGCAAAAGGATAATGATGAGTATTGATTTGCTAATTATGATAAGCTTGGCTCTGTTGATACTAGCAGGACTTGCGTGGGGCTGGATGACGATACAAGGACTACAAAACAAGCTCTCAAATCACACAAAAAGCTTTGATAAACTAATGCAAATCAACTACCAGCTAAACAAAGAACTAAGCGAGCTAAAAAAAGAGCTAAACTCAGTGGCGATGGCGTCAGCTAGTAGCTCTCGCAGTGGGGCTGCTTTTAGCCTAGAAGAGATCACGCGCCGCATAGATGCTCGTATAAACGAAGCCCTAGCAAGCCGTGTGATGCCTATGCTAGAGAGCCTGCGCCGCTTAGAGAGTAGCGTAGATGACTTTACAAATGACCACGAAGAGCGTATGCTAGACCTTGAAGAGCGCACCAAAAGCATAGGCAAGATAACACCACCAAGCTTTAGCGCTGAGGAGGATAAGATAGAAAGTCTCTTTAACGCTGGCAAAAGTGCTGAAGAAATCGCTCGTGATATGCACATAACGGTAGGTAAGGTAAATATGGTGCTGAGGTTAAGAAAGCTGATTTAATCTTTTGCCCTACGGCGGCTAACTGCTGGAGCGAGTTTAGAATTCACTAGAATTCTCGTCATTGCAAGCGAGCAAAGCAGAGGGAGCAATCTAGGAATTCTAGAATTCCCTAGTTTTTACAGCCACTACCGCGAAACCCAAAGGACAGCAAAATTCTAGAATTCCCTAGCTTTTTAACAGCCGCTACCGCGAAACCCAAAGGACAGCGCGAGTTAGAATTCCCTAGGAATTCTAAAATTCCGTTCAAAATTCCGTCATTGCGAGGGAGAATTTTAGAATTTGGATATTTGTGTGTTTTTAAAGTTAGTTTAAATTCTAGAATTTAAGGAATTTTAGAATTTGGGCATTTGTATATTTGGTGGGGGTTAAATTCTAGAATTTATAGTTTTATTTTATATTAAAATATGTAAATTTATTCTTTAAAAATATTTAAATATTTTAAAGAATAATGAATTAATAAAATTCTAGAATTTGTGTAATATTTATCTAGAATTTGGCTTAAAAAAAGCTAGTTTTTTTTGCTAAAATGCGGGTTTTGGTTTTAAATTTTTAAAAGGTTCTGAAAAGATAGACAAGGTGGAGCAATGGAACAAATAAATACAAATAAAGAACATTTATTATTTAGCATAAAAAATTATAGTGATAAAATGCTATGGTTAGCTATTATTATTATTGCGGTTGAACCAGATAGCAATAACGATGGCATTATCTCAAATTTAGATGAAAACTTTGACAAACTCCAAATCTGGCAAGATAGCAATTCAAACGGCGTTTCAGAAACAAACGAATTAAAATCACTCTCTGAACTTGGCATTGAAAGCTTAAATTTAAACAAATTTACAAATTTACAAATTTAAATTTACTAGTTGCGTAAGTTCAAATTTGTAAATTTAAGAGTTCAGTATCGGCGATACTGACGAGATTTAAATTTATAAATTATAGTAATTTAGTAAATTTAAAAAAAGCTAAATTACTTAAATTAAACTTCATATATATAGTAAGTATGAATTAAGTAAAAGTTGAGTATAACTTCGGAGTTTTTTGAAATTTAGAAAGGTAAGAAATTTGGAAAATAAATATAATATAAAAGTAGATGAGCCTATTTTGACAATACAAAAAACAAAATCTACTAAATCAAATCTGTATGGTATTTTTTTTACAATATCGCTTTTATTTATATTTCTTATTTGTGTAGCATTTTTAAACATTAACAATATTATTCCGAATTTAATTGGTGGAGTGTTAATTATTTTTATCCCATATTGGTTTGTGCTGACATTAAAATTAGAAAAAATATTTTGCTATGATGATTTTTTAATTGCTAAATATACATTTTTTTCAAAAAAAGTGTATTACAAAGATATAAAATATTATTGGAACAAGCGAACAATAATAACAAATGATATTAGCATAGCTCACAAAAAATTTTGGAATACTATTTTTGTAAGCAAGTATTTGTTTGATAATGCGATTTTAGATGACTTAAAAAATTTTTTAAATTCTAAAAATATAAAGCAATGGTCGCTTTTTAATAAAATTTAAGGAGTAAATTATGGGACAAGGTTTTGCTTATGCAAGAGAAAATAACGGCACAAGAGAAGTTGTAATCAAAATTGTATTTTTACTTTTTGGGCTCAAAAAAGCTAAGCAATTCTAGAATTCCCTAATCTAAAATTCCTTAAACTAAAATTCCTTAATCTAGAATTCCCAAAGAGAATTCTCTAAGCCTTGTGTCATCCCTCGACTTGACTTTCTTTGTCATCCCCCGACTTGATCGGGGGATCTCATCACAAAATAGAGATCCTCGGGTCAAGCCCGAGGATGACATAGTAGTAGGGGAATTCTAGAATTCCTAGATAAATTCTAGAATTCCTAAGCCCTACTCAAGCTCGTCGCTATAATCCAAACTCGCTAGGCGTTTTAGTTCTTTATATCTGCGCCTCGCGTCTTTTTTATTTGCTTCATACAAAGCCGCTGCGTGCTGTGGATTTAGCTTTTTAAGGCTTGCGTAGCGAGTTTCGTTCATCAAAAACTCATCATAGCTATCCCATTTTGGCTCAGGGCTTGTGATTTTTAGTGGATTTTTACCCTCATCAATGAGCCTTGGGTCATAAGTATATGTAGGCCAGTAGCCGCACTTTGTGGCTAGCTCGCCTTGCTTGCCGCTGTGGCTAAGGCTGCCTTTTATACCATGAGCGATGCACGGACTATAAGCGATGATGAGACTTACACCATCATAAGCCTCAGCTGCTAGTAGAGCCTTTATCATAGCGCCTTGATTTGCGTTTGAGTTGATTTGAGCGACAAAAACCTTGCCATTACTCATAGCGATTCGCCCTAGATCTTTTTTAAACTGAGCCTTACCAGAGGCGCTAAACTGCGCAACCGAGCCTGTGCGGCTTGATTTTGAGCTTTGTCCGCCGGTGTTTGAGTAGACCTCAGTATCTAGCACTAGGATATTTAAATTTTCGCCACTTGAGAGAATGTGATCAAGCCCACCATAGCCTATATCATACGCCCAGCCATCGCCACCTATGATCCACTGAGAGTTTTTGGTTAAGAAATTTTTAAGCTCCAAAAGCTGCTCACAGGCTTTATTATCCTTATTTGCTTGCAAAAGCGGAACGAGTTTGTCTTTTATTTGGCTAGCTAGCAGGGCGTTATCTTTATTTTCTATCCAGTCGGTAAATAACGCACTAAGAGCGTTTGGCACGCTATCTTTACTCTCAAGCATGATATTTTGTATGCGAGCGCGTATAGTATCATTTGCTATTTTCATACCTAGTCCAAACTCAGCATTATCCTCAAATAGTGAGTTTGCCCACGCTACGCCCTTGCCGTTTTGGCTGGCTTTATACGGCATGCTAGGGGCTGAGCCACCATAGATCGAGCTACAGCCTGTGGCGTTTGCTACTATCAAATTTTCTCCAAAAAGCCTAGTTATCGTTGTGATATAAGGCGTCTCGCCACAGCCCGGACAAGCTCCGTGAAACTCAAATAACGGCTCGGCAAACATTGCGCCTTTTACGCTTTCTTTGCTCATGAGATCATCTTTATATCGCACTTTGTTAAATAAATAATCAGCATTTTCTTGCTCGTATTTTTGCTCTTCAAAAGGCACCATGACAAGAGATTTTTCTTTGCTAGGGCAGTTTTGGGCACACAGCTCACAGCCGGTGCAATCAAGCGGACTTACTTGAATTTTGTATTTTAGCTCTTTTAGCTCTTTGCCCTTAGCATCTAAGTAGTTCTCTTTTACACCTTGCGGCGCTGCTGCCATCTCGTCTTCGTTTATGAGAAATGGCCTTATTACAGCATGCGGACAGACAAAGGCACACTGGTTACATTGGATACAATTTTCTTTTATCCATTTTGGCACCATGACGCCAACACCACGCTTTTCATACTGCGTAGTGCCGCCAGGGAAGGCTCCGTCCTCATATCCTTTAAACGCTGATACTGGCAGCTCGTCGCCTTTTGCGGCGTTCATTGCTTTTGCGATTTTTTCTACAAACTCGCTACCTTTGTAGGAATTCAAGTTTTCGCTAGTATCATCTAAGCTCGCCCACGCTGGATCTACTGCTATCTCTACTAGCTCGCTAGCACCTTCATCGATTGCTTTGTAGTTCATCTCTACTATATCATCGCCTTTTTTGTGATAGGCTTTAAAGGCGTATTCTTTCATGTATTTTTGAGCCTCGCTGTATGGTATGATATCAGCTAGCTTAAAAAATGCTGATTGCATTATAGTATTTGTGCGACCTTTTAGCCCTATTTGCCTAGCTAGTTTGGTAGCATTTATGATAAAAAACTTTGCTTTGCGCTGGGCTAGGATTTTTTTTACGCTATTTGGGATTTTTTCTATGGTTTTTTTAGCATCCCAAATAGAGTTTAGTAGAAAAACTCCACCTTCTTTTATTCCGCCTACTACATCATAGATATCAAGGTAAGCTGGGACGCTGCAAGCGATAAAATCAGCGTTTGATACTAAATAGGTTGAGCGAATAGGCTTTTTACTAAAGCGTAGGTGAGAGCGAGTGTAGCCACCTGATTTTTTGCTATCATAGGCAAAATACGCTTGTGCGTAAAAATCAGTTTTATCGCCGATGATTTTAATAGAGTTTTTGTTTGCTCCCACAGTGCCATCGCTACCAAGTCCGTAAAATAAGCACTCCACGCAATCATCATTTGCCAGACTTATTTTCTCGCCAAGCTCTAAGCTAGTAAAGGTTACATCATCGTTTATACCTATTGTAAAGTGGTTTTTGCTCTCATTTTTGGCTAGGTTTTCATATACTGCGATGATTTGGTCTGGGTTTACATCTTTTGAGCTTAGGCCATAGCGACCACCTATTATTTTTGGGGCATTTTGCTTGCTAGCAAATAGAGCGCAAACATCAGTATACAGTGGCTCACCCACGCTGCCTGGCTCTTTGGTGCGATCAAGCACTGCTATGCGCTTTACGCTTTTTGGCAGGGCTTCAAAGAAGTATTTTTCGCTAAATGGGCGGTATAGATGAACGCAGAGAATTCCTACCTTTTGCCCCTTAGCTCTTAGATGATCTATTACTTCTTTTGCGCACTCGCATACTGAGCCCATAGCTACTATTATATCGCTGGCCTCAGGGTCGCCGTAGTAAACAAAAGGAGCGTAGTTTCGCCCTGTAACCTCGCTGATTTTTTTCATATAATCAGCCACAATATCAGGCAAAGCATTATAATAGCTATTTTGTGCCTCACGCATTTGAAAATAAATATCATCGTTTTGCGCTGTGCCTTTTGTTTGTGGGTTTTCTGGACTTAGAGCCCTAGCTCTAAAATCAGCCACCGCTTGTCTATCAAGCAGTTCATCAAAGACTTTGTAGTCCATTACTTCTATCTTTTGTATCTCGTGGCTGGTGCGAAAACCATCAAAAAAGTGCATAAAAGGCACTCTGCCTTTAATCGCACTTAGATGTGCCACGCCAGCTAAGTCCATGACCTCTTGGACGCTGTGAGAAGCTAGCATAGCAAAGCCTGTGCCACGACATGCATAAATGTCTTGGTGGTCGCCAAAAATGCTAAGAGCGTGCGTAGCAAGGCTACGAGCCGTAACATGCATCACGCAAGGCAGTAGCTCGCCAGCGATTTTATACATATTTGGAATTTTTAGCAAAAGTCCTTGAGATGCTGTGTAAGTCGCAGTAAGAGCCCCAGCTTGAAGGCTGCCGTGTACTGAGCCTGCAGCACCGGCTTCGCTTTGCATCTCTACGACCTTTACTGGCATATTAAAAAGATTTTTCATCCCAGCTGCTGCCCAAGCATCCACATACTCAGCAATCGGCGAACTAGGAGTTATAGGATAAATACCAGCAACCTCGGTAAATGCGTAGCTTGCATAAGCTGCAGCCTCGCAGCCATCCATGGTTTTATAAACTTTTTTCATGCAAAAATGTCCTTTAAGTAAACTGTGAATGTATAATTATAGTGAAAATAAAATAAATTTTTGATTATTACAGAAAAAAATTGAAAAAATAATATAAAATTAAAATTTTTTAAATTTTTTGTATATTTTGTTACATTTTTACACAAAGTTATTTTAGCTTAAAAAAATATTAAAAAATTGACTTAATTTTATAATTTAAGTTTTTATAAATTTAACGAATTCTGGCTGCTAAGTTACGAAAAGTAACAAAAATTTAAAAATTTTATACTTTTTGTAACAAAATCACTCTAAAATTCCCTAAGTTTATCTTATACTTCGCTTAGCCAAAAAAGGCAAAGTAACAAAAAGGAGTAGCATGACAAGTGCAGGTAAAAAATTTCGCGAAGCGGTAAAAAACAACAACCCACTTCAAATCCTAGGTGTAATCAACGCTTATAGCGCAATACAAGCGCAAAAATCAGGCGCAAAGGCTCTATATCTAAGTGGAGCTGGCGTAGCAAACGCAAGTATCGGTCTGCCTGACCTTGGTATGACAAACCTTGAAGATGTATGTATTGATGTGCGCCGCATCACAGCAGCTAGCGATTTGCCACTTTTAGTAGATGCTGATACTGGCTGGGGTGGAGCGTTTAATATCGCTAGAACCATAAAAGAACTTACCAGAGCAGGCGCAGCAGCATGTCATATAGAAGACCAAGTAGCCCAAAAACGCTGCGGACACCGTCCAAATAAAGAACTAGTAAGCAAAGATGAAATGTGTGATCGCATAAAAGCAGCCGTAGATGGTCGCATTGATAGCGAGTTTGTGATCATGGCTAGGACTGATGCTCATGCTAGCGAGGGACAAGCAGCAGCGCTAGATCGTGCAGCTGCGTATGTAGAGGCCGGAGCTGATATGATATTTGCCGAGGCTATTCACACGCTAGAAGAATACAAGCAATTTACAAGTGCTATCAAAGTGCCAGTGCTAGCAAATATTACTGAGTTTGGCAAAACTCCGTATTTTAGCACCACAGAGCTTGCTGGGGTGGGAATTTCTATGGTGCTTTATCCACTCTCAGCGTTTCGTGCGATGAATAAAGCAGCGCTTGAAGTATTTAAAGACATCATCGCAAATGGTCATCAAAAAGCTAGCATTGAGAAAATGCAAACTAGAGATGAGTTATATGAGATGTTAGGTTATCATGACTTTGAGAGAAAGCTAGATGCGCTGTTTAAGAAATAATTTATTTTTTAAATAGGCTGGTGGGGTTCTTACGCCTATTGCACGAAATAAAGGCTTGGACAGCCCAGTCGCTCTGGCAAAACTTTCGCACCGTTTTTTTGCTTCGCAACCCGTTGGGTCTGCGCTAAGGCTTGAAAAATCGGCACGAAATTTTGCCAGCTGCTACCGCAGACACGACCCCACGGCTAGTCCTGCGCCTTTATTTCGCACACTAGGCGCAAGTACTGCGCTTTAATTTTAACTGCCGCTACCGCGAAGTTTAAAGGACTGCGCGAATTTTAGAATTCCCTAGGGAATTCTAAAAGCGGGGTTTTAGGGGCGGCAGGCCCTAAGGGTTAAGGGTCGTTAGACCCTAAAAAATAGCGAGCTAGGCTAGATTTATCTAGCCTAAAAGCGAGCTAAAAATATCTTAGAATTCCTAGGAATTTTAGTTTAAATCATTTTACTAAAAAAAGGGAGAAAAAATGAGCGAACAACCAAAAAAAGTTAAAACCGGAGGCCTAGCTGGTGTAACAGCTGGCAAATCAGCGATTTGTACTTGTGGCACAGGACATGGACTAAACTACCGTGGATATGATATCTACGACCTGGCTAAAAACTGCGAGTTTGAAGAAGTAGCGCATTTGCTTTTAATCGGGCATTTGCCAAACAAAACTGAGCTAAAAGAGTTTAAAGCCTCTTTAATGTCAGCTCGCCACCTAAGCCCAGTTATGCGCGAGACGCTAAAACTAATCCCAAAAGACGCCCACCCTATGGATATGATGAGAACAGGATGTTCTATGCTAGGCTGCTTAGAGAGCGAAAAACAAGAGCTACCTAAGCACTTTCCTGACCAGCTAAGGGTAGGAATTCGTCTGCTTGGCATTTTCCCATCAATTTTGCTATTTTGGCATCACTGGCACGAAGATGGTCGTGAGCTAGATACAAGCTCAAACCAAGATAGCATCGCAGGCTATTTTTTAGAAAAACTTCATAACAAAGAGCCTAAAAAGCTCTGGGTAGATGCGATGAATGTTAGCCTTATTCTTTATGCTGAGCATGAGTTTAACGCTTCAACCTTTACATCTCGTGTGATAACTGCTACTCTAAGCGATGTTTTCTCAGCTATTAGTGGGGCAATAGGCGCACTTAGAGGGCCACTTCATGGCGGGGCAAACGAGGCTGCTATGGAGCTAATCAGCCAGTATAAAAATCCAGATGAGGCTGAGGCTGGCTTGCGCCAAAAACTAGCAAATAAAGAGCTTGTAATGGGCTTTGGGCATAGAGTTTATACCACACATGATCCTAGAAATGTAGTGATAAAAGAGTGGAGCAAAAAACTAGCTGATGATGTAGGCGATACGACTTTATTCCCAGTGAGCGAGAGAATAGAAAAAATCATGTGGGATGAGAAAAAACTATTCCCAAATCTTGATTTTTACAGCGCATCAGCGTATCATTTCATGGGCATAAAGACTGAGTATTTTACTCCGATTTTCATTATGAGTAGAATTACTGGCTGGTTAGCGCATATTTTTGAGCAAAGAGCTGATAATAAGCTAATTCGCCCAAGCAGCGAATATACAGGGCCAGAAAATCAAGCCTTCGTGCCGATTGAGAAACGCTAGGGGTTTTTAGCTGGCGGGGCTCTTTTGAGCTTTTTACTGCCGCTACCGCGAAGTTTAAAGGATTGAGCGAGTTTGAGAATTCTAGAATTCCTAGGGGAATTCTAGATTATGGGGTTTAAGGGGCGTAGCCCCTAAAAAAAAGCGAGCGTGTGTCGGCTAAAAGCCGACACCCAAAGCGAGCAGAATTTTAGAATTCCTAGGGAATTCAAAAATTCCACGGCAGTGGCAGTTAAATAAAAAGCGCAGCACTTGCGCTTAGCGTGCATTTTTTAGGCGCAGGACTAGCCGTGGGGTCGTGTCTGCGGTAGCAGCTGCGAAAATTTTGCGCTGAATTTTCAAGCCTTAGCGCAGAAAAACGGCGCAAAAGTTTTCGCAGAGCGACTGGGCTGTCCAAGGCTAAAAAATGTGCGATAAGCGTAAGAGCTCCGCTAGCCAATTTTATGGCAAAAACTAAAATAATAATTTACAAAAAAGGATAAAAAATGAGTACTGATATGGGTATCTTAGATGCAAAAAGACCGGAGTTCGACGAACTTCTAACAAAAATCGCAAAATACGCTTGCGAGTATGAAATAAAAAGCGATTTAGCATATGAGACAGCACGCTACTGTCTAATGGATACTATAGGCTGCGGACTTTTGGCGCTTAACTTTCCAGCTTGTACAAAGCTCTTGGGTCCTGTGGTAGAGGGTGCTGAGTTTCGCCCACTTGGCGCAAAGGTATTTGGCACTAGCTATCAGCTTGAGCCTGTAAGGGCTGCTTTTAATGTGGGTGCTATGGTAAGATGGCTTGATTTTAACGATACTTGGCTAGCAGCTGAGTGGGGACATCCTAGCGATAACCTAGGTGCTATCTGGGCTGTGTGCGACTACCTAAGCCGCAAAAATATCAGCAAAGGCAAAGCCCCACTAACTGTAAAAGACGCCCTAACAGCGATGATAAAAGCGCATGAAATTCAAGGTATAATCGCACTTGAAAACTGCTTTAATAAAGTAGGTATGGATCATGTTCTTTTGGTTCGTATCGCTAGTACGGCGGTAGCTTGCGCGCTTCTTGGCGGCAGCTTTGAAGAGGTTCGCAATGCAGTAAGCCACGCCTTTATAGATGGTGGCGCACTTCGCACTTACCGCCACGCGCCAAATACTGGCTCACGCAAAAGCTGGGCAGCAGGCGATGCAAGTAGTCGTGGGGTGGACCTTGCCTTAAAAGCACTTACTGGTGAAATGGGCTATCCAAGTGCGCTATCAGCGAAGTTCTGGGGCTATGAAGACGTAAAAATGAAAGGGCAAAAATTAACCATCCCACAAGAGTTTGGCAGCTATGTAATGGAAAATGTGCTATTTAAAATCAGCTTCCCAGCAGAATTCCACGCTCAAACAGCAGTTGAGGCAGCCCTTGCTCTACATGATGAGGTTAAAAACCGCCTTGATGAAGTTGAGAAAATCGTAATCACAACCCAAGAAAGCGGGCATCGCATAATCAATAAAACAGGCGAGCTAGCAAACCCAGCAGACCGTGACCACTGCATCCAGTACATGGTAGCTGTGCCGTTAATCTATGGTGAGCTAAAAGCCGAGCACTACGAAGATAGCGTAGCAAAAGACCCACGCATTGACGCTTTGCGCTCAAAAATGGAGGTTGAGGTAGACGACCGCTATACAAAAGAGTATTTAGAAAGCGACAAACGCTCGATCGCAAATGCTGTTCAAATATTCTACAAAGATGGCACAAGTAGCAAAAAAGTAGAGGTTGAATACCCTATCGGTCACCGCCGCAGAAGAAGTGATGGCATTCCACTGCTAATAGAGAAGTTTGAGAGAAATATCGCCCTAAAACTAAGCCCTAAAAAATGCGAGCAAATAAAGAAAATTTGCGCTAGCCAAAAAGAGCTAGAAAATATGGCGTTTAATGATTTTAGTGATTTGTTCGCTCTGTAATTTTTTTGGGTTTTTTATCGGCTGGCTCAGTCTGCGGACGCTTTTAGCGAATTTTCGCTTAGGCAGCCCAGCTCGTTCTAGCGAAACTTTTCGGGCGGTTTTCTGCGCTACTGGCTTGAAATTCCACCCGAAAATTTCGCTAGCCGCTACCGCGGACACGGCTCCACGGCTAGCCTTGCGCGAAAATTCACAAAACGAAGTTTCTGTGAAAATTCGCCTCGCAGCCTTGGAGCCTGATTTTTACTGCCGCTACCGCGCAAATCTATGGAATTTTAGAATTCCCTATGGAATTCTAGAGTTATGGAATTCTAGAATTTAAAAAGATAAAATAGATGAAAATTAGCAATTTTTTGACTTTTGCCAAGCTTATTTTTGTGGTGTTACCACTGATTTTTTTACTTGGATTTTATTTTTCTTTTTTGTTTTATTGCGTGTTTAGTGCTGAGTATGGGCTTGTTATTTTTTTGGGTTTTGTGATTTTTGTTTTGGGATATGGCATAAGAGCTAAAATCATAATAACCGATGAAAACGCAATAAAAAAATGGGAAGAAATAGCCAAAAAAAGAGGGAGTTTCGAATATTTGCTAAATGGCTTTATTGCTAATAGTAATTTATGGTTTGTAAAAGGCAGTGGTGTAAAAACATTTTCTATTATAGGAGTAATAATAATGTTTTTAGGCTTAATACTATTGATTGTAAATAAATAAATAAAAGGAATAATATAGTAGAACTTGCCAAGCAAAATGTAAGCCTTTATAATCAAAACATGAATAAAGGCTATGATGATATTATGGGTTTTTTTATTTTGGTAGCATAGCCAAAAAACTTTTAAATTCTAGAATTTAAAAAAGCTGAATTCTAGAATTTTATATAAATTAAGGAGAGAAAATGGACTTTGAAAGAGAATATCAGCAAAAACTAAGCACCGCCGAACAAGCCGCAAAGGTAATAAAATGCGGTGACTGGGTGGATTATGGCTGGGCTGTTACTACGCCTGAAAAGATCGATGTTGCCCTAGCAAAGCGAGTGGGTGAACTCCACGATGTAAAGCTGCGCGGTGGCGTGCTAAATAAAATCCCAGCAGCCATTGAGGCTGATCCCACAGGCGAGCATATCAGCTGGCATAGCTGGCACTGCTCTGGTGTGGAGAGAAAGCTAATCGAAGATGGCAGAGGCTTTTATGTGCCTATGCGCTACTCAGAGCTACCACGCTACTACCACAAAGTAGATTGTAAGCCAAATGTAGCCATAATGCAAGTAGCTCCCATGGATAAGCACGGGTATTTTAACCTAGGTCCCTCAGCCTCTCACCTACACACCTGCGCAGAGGTAGCAGATGTCATAATTGTAGAGGTAAATCACAATATCCCTCGCTGCCTTGGTGGTTCTGGGGCTGATTTGCATATCTCAATGGTGGATATGATAGTTGAGGGCGATAATCCTGCGCTTTTTGAGCCACCGCTGCCAAAAAGCTCTGAGATAGATCTAAAAGTAGCCCAGTATATCGTAAACGAGATAAAAAGCGGCTCGTGCTTACAGCTTGGGATTGGCGCAATGCCAAGTGCGGTGGGCTCTGCTATAGCACAGAGTGATTTAAAAGATCTTGGCGTTCATACTGAGATTTATGTAGATAGTTTTGTAGAGATTGCCGAGGCTGGCAAAATCACAGGCAAATACAAAAATCTAAATAAATTCCGCCAAACCTACGCCTTTGCTATGGGGAGCAAAAAGCTCTATGACTTTTTGGACAATAACCCAGGCTGCCTAAGTGCTAGCGTGGACTACACAAATGATATAGCAAATATCGCTGCGCAAGATAATTTTGTCTCAATTAACTCGGCTGTAGATATAGATCTCTTTGGGCAAGTAAATAGCGAAAGCTCAGGCAAACGCCATATCTCAGGGGCTGGGGGACAGCTAGACTTTGTCATGGGTGCATATCTCTCAAAAGGCGGCAAGAGCTTTATTTGCTGTAGTTCTACTGTAAAGGACAAAAATGGCGAGGTTCGCTCACGCTTTTTGCCAACCTTAAAAGAAGGCTCAATAGTAACAGCCACCAGAGCAAACATCCACTACCTAGTAACAGAGTATGGGATAGTAAATCTAAAAGGCCTTAGCACTTGGGCAAAATGTGAGAAAATCATCTCAGTAGCGCATCCTGATTTTAGAGATGAGTTAATACGAGGTGCTGAGGAACTAAAAATCTGGCGCAGAAGCAATAAACTAAAATAAGCCAAAATTACCTAGGAATTCTAGAATTCCTAGAATATCTTGCTAAAAATCTAGAATTCCTAAGTAAATTACCTAGGAATTCTAGAATTCCTAGAATATCTTGGAGTATCTTGCTAAAAATCTAGAATTCCCAAGTAAATTATCTAGGAATTCTAGAATTCCTAAGCAAATTACCTAGGAATTCTAGATTTATTTAAAAATTCAGTTATAATTATGCTTATGTTTAGAGTTTTATTATTTTTTATTTTTGCTAGTAGTTCTTTTGGGCTTAGTATCACGCTAAATAACGGCAAAACCGGTGGAAATGACTATTATATTTTGCATATTGAAAATGAAAGAGAGTTTTCTTGCCAAGTAAAAGTTGGCAATAACTACTATCCGCCAGATGCCAGACACGATGGAGCTGAACAAGCAGTAGGCAGAGAATACCACTGCTACATCGAAGGCGCACTAAAAGAAAAGGTAGCTGACCAGCACTTGCCTTTTATGGATATGTATATCCGTGCTAGCATGAATGGTTTTTTGGTTCAAGTCATACCAAAAATTCCATCTCGCCTTGTAAATATAGAAGGGCATTTGTTTAGAAGCAATGATACAAAGCAAGCAGGGCTTTTAAAAAGCACGCACTACACCATAGTAATGGATAAGCAAACTAGCATCGCTCTAGCGCATGCTAAACCTGAGCTTGATTTTCCTATTGTCTATCCAGATCTAGTCTTGCCAAGTATCGGTGCGCTGGATTTTAACAAAGACCCTTTGGCACTAAAGCGTGAGGGCGATATAACTGAGTATATCACGATAAAAAATCTCTATGATGCAAAGCGCTACGATGATGTAATAGAAGTAAGCACTGAGGCTGCAAAACGCTATCCAAATAGCGTGTTTATGAATGAGTTTAGGCTATATCTTGCTCGCTCGCTATACAAAGCTGATGAGGAGCAAAAGAAAAACGCCGAACTAGGCGTACCACAGATTGATTATAACACTCGCCTTTTAGCAGAGGCTAAGTCATGGGTAAGAAGCTATGCAAGCGACAAGGCTTATCCTGAAATGCTCTT
Organism: uncultured Campylobacter sp.; assembly: GCA_945873855.1. GTDB lineage: Bacteria > Campylobacterota > Campylobacteria > Campylobacterales > Campylobacteraceae > Campylobacter > Campylobacter magnus. The sequence goes on along the minus strand of CAMCEN010000002.1, from coordinate 46,090 downwards.
TATGCTAATGCAAGCGTATATAAATAATGACAATAAAAACGAGGCTGATTACACCCTAAGCCTACTTATGACTGAACACGAAAAAAGCCCTTGGATGAAAAAAGCCTTGCTAAGCTATGCTGATAGTATGTTTGCTAGCGATAGAATTATTGATTCTATTAGGCTTTATGAGGATGTTTATTATATGACTGATGAGATTGATATCGCTAGTCTTGCTGGCACTAGACTAGCAATAGCGCATCTTAGACAAAATCAAAACGAAAGAGCAAAAAACTACTTACAAAAAATCCTAAGCGCAAATGTTAATTACCTAGCAAACAATAAAGACATCGCACTAAATCTAGCAAATGCTTTTAAAGCCAATGAGCTAAATAAAGAGGCAAATAAAATCTATAAAATCATCTTTGAAAATACCTCTAAAAAAGACCCAGAGTATGAAATAGCCTTGCGCCAGCTAGCTCTAAGTCCAGATGGAGCCCAAAATAGCGATGATACCTATAGCTATCTTATGCTCTATCAAGTAGATTTTCCAAATAGCGATTATATCTCGCTAATTAACACCGCACTTGATAGAATGTTTTTTAATGTAGATTTAAACCAAACTAGCCAAGCACTTCATGCTAGCTATGCTGATCTTATGAGTAGATACGAGGGCAGCGATATCTACACAAGAGCTCTAAAAGAAGATGTCAAGCTATACTTCAAAGAAGGTGGCTACAAGCAGATTTTAGCCCTAAAAGACAGCATCCGTGATACAAACGACACAGAGACAAAAGCAGTGCTTACAAATGCTGCAATAGAGCTAGCAAACAGCTCAAATCAGCAAAAAAACTGCGCTATGCTAATGCTGCTAATCGACGAGTATGGCGTAGAGCCAAACATAAAAGACCGCTATAAGCTCTATGATTGCTACATGCGCCAAGCTAGGTTTGATGAGGCGCTTGCTACTACTAGCGCAGGCGTAGAAAGTGGCGATTTAAATGTGCGAACAGACTGGCTAAGCAACGCAGCAGCTGCTCTATACTCACTAGGACGCTTTGAAGAAGCACTAAAAGCAGCGGGTGACGCTATATACGAGGCTGCTAGAGTGGCGTATGCTGATCCTAGCAGGGCGATATACTACCGCTTTTACTCTTTGCTTCGCCTAAATCGCTGGCAAGAAGCCATAGGTGCTACGCAGGGGCTAGAAAATATACGTGGGGCACATCTAATGCTAATCGAGCTATACGACGCAGCTGCTAAATACGCTGCGGCAAACGGCCTTGATAGCATTGCTCTAAGCTATGCTAAAAAAACCATTGATATGCAAACTCGCCTTAAAATCAGCACTTATAGCCCTGAGATTGACTTTATCTACATAGATACACTAAAGCGCATGGGCGATGATGAGGCGGCTAGAATAGGCGCATTAAAGCTTTTGCCAGGCGCACTAAGTGCTGATGCAAGGGCAAGGGCACTATACGCTGCAGCTGAAATAGAGATAAAAAAAGGCCTTATAGCAAGCGCAAAAGAACACATCCAAGAGTGTATTTCCATGCCTGTAAATACGCCGTGGAAAGCACTGTGTAAAGAGCAAAACGAGCTTTTAAAAGACTAGGGAATTCTAGAATTTGCTAGGGTTTAAAAGATGAATAAAAGCTTTTCATAGAATTTCCAAAAATAAAAAGGAGATAAAATTTTGGAATTCTATGTGCTTTTAAAAAGGGGAGAAAATTAAAAGTGGTACGCCCTAGAGAATTCGAATCTCTGACCTCTTGAACCGCAATCAAGTGCTCTATCCAGCTGAGCTAAGAGCGCACGAAATAAAAACTGGCATTATAGCCAAGTAAGCTTAAAGTATCATTAAAATAAGAGCAAAATATCCATTTAAGTAAAAATTCAAAAAAATATCATTAAAATATTCAAAAATCAAGGATTGTTAATGGATATTAGAATTTGTAAAGAGTGTGGTTTTATCCTAGGTACTCGCCCAAACTCAAAAGACAAAGACGGAGTATGTCTAGCCTGCCACAACAAAGATAGAAAAAATCAAATCAACTGGCAAGAGAGACAAAACTGGCTCACGCAGTATCTAAAAGAGCGTAAAAATCCTAGTTCTAACTACGATGTTGTAGTAGGAGTATCTGGTGGCAAAGACTCTTGTGCTATTGTAAAAAGGCTTATTGAAAATCATGGCGTAGAACCATCTCGCCTACTGCTAGTTCATGTGATGGACGAGTTTACGCCATCAAAGGCTGGGCTATACAACCTTGATAATCTAGTAAAAACCTTTGATGTTGACTTAATAAACTTTCGTTTAGCTCCAAAGACTTTTGTAAAAGAGACTAGAAAAAGCTTTTTTGAAGAGCTTCATCCGCTAAAATGGATAGAAGCCCAGCTCTACGCAAAGCCACTTGAGGTGGCAAAGGCTTATCAAATTCCTACTGTTTTTATGGGCGAGAACTTTGATTTTGAGTATGGGGTTAGTGAAGAATGCGGTATCTTTCATAGCTCAAGCAGTGATGAGGTAAATGTGATTTTCTTAGGTTCTATTTGGCCTTATTCAAACACAGATTCTCTAAATCAAGCTAGGCAAATCGGCTTTAAAACCCTAAGCGACTTTGATGACTGGCAAAGGCAAGGTAGTGCTGATGACTACACGCAGATTGATAGCATAGGCTACATGATGCAGCACTGGACGAAGTTTATAAAATTTGGCTTTCAGCGTGTAAGTGACCTTGCGTGTAGATTCGTAAGAGAAGGTGTTATGAGCAAAGAACAAGCCCTGCGCCTAATAAAAGACAAAGACTGGGTTTGCGACCCAGCTGCCAAAAAAGACTTTTGCCGCACCATAGGAATAAGCGAAGATGAGTTTAATGCTACTGTGGATAAGTTTGCTAATAAAGACTTATTAGTAAAAGACGAAAATGGCAACTGGCGAAGAAGAGATTTGATTTAGGCTAGGGATTTAGAACTCCAGCATTTACTAGCCCTTAGCACTCGTTTTTTTCTCAAAAGTGTCTGCTAGATTTAGAATTATGATTTTAAAAGCCTTTGTGACATTTTAGCCAAGCTTTTATTTTGTGAAATTATAAAGAATATTATTAGGAATTCTAGAATTTTTTGTAGGGAATTCTAGAATTTAGTGCAGGAATTCTAGATTTTTTCTAGGAATTCTAGAATTCTTTTTTAGCTCGCCCCCCCCCCCAGTTAGATAAGCCCAGCTCGCTAGTTTAGTGCGTGGCACGAGAAAAAAGGGGGGCAAGCCCCCTTAAATCCCCTTTTCTAGGGAATTCTAGAATTTATCCTAGGAAATCTAGAATTTTTTAGCGAATTCTAGAATTTTAGCCTAGGAATTCTAGATTTTTTCTAAGAATTCTAGAATTCCTTAGAATTTTTATGAGTGTTTAGCCCTTTTCTAGCTTGGCTTTGATTAGTTCTTTGATTGCGCTTGTGTTTATTTCATCTAGGCAGCGGCTTTTTTTACTGCCATTACAGCCATCGCAAGAACAAGGCACGCACTCCCAGCTAGCTTGGACTACGCTATGCGCTCCCATGTGCTGGATGCCATTTTTTGCCTTGTAGCCACTATTTGCGCAGGTATTGTCCCAAGGCCCCCAGTTCATAGCAGAACTTGGGCCAAAAAGTGCCACCACAGGCGTATTTACAGCTGCTGCCATATGCATAATAGCAGTATCTACGCCCACAAAAAGCCTAGCTTTTGAGCTCAAAAATGCCACTTGCTTTAAGCTAAGTTCACCCAAAAACGCACCTGGCTTGCTTTTTGCTAGGCGCAAGATATTTTCACATCTTGCTATCTCTTTTTCATCATTTGCGCAGGTCATTACGCATTTAACCCCAAGCCCAAGCTCACAAAAATCAAGCAAATCAGCGATTATTTCATCCTTTGGGCATTTAAAAAGCCACCTACTCATAGGATGAAAATGTATAAAACTAGCTGGCAATTTATCAGCAAAAAACTCGCTATAATCATCAAAGGCTATGCTAATAGTCTTTGTCCCAGGCGTAAGAGATAGCGCGCTAAGTAAGCTTAGGTCGTGCTCTATCGTATGCGAGCCAAAAATATCGCAGTTTTGAGCCACTTTGTGCGTAAGTAGCCTTGAGGCAAAAGAGCCACCATCAAAGCCTATGCGAGTTTTTGCCCCACTTAAAAAGGCTAGATATGCGCCTCTATCGCCCTCGGTGGCATTTATAGCGATATCAAAATGTTCGCTTTTAAGCTTGGCTAAAAAATCAAGCTCGGTTTTAATGCGCTTTAAAAAACCTGAGTTTTTTGCGCTAGTTCTGCGGTAAATGTGAATTTTATCAATGTTTGTATTGCCTTCTAGCATAGCCTCGCAGTCCTCATTACAAGCAAAGTGAATTTGTGCCTGCGGATATGCTAGGCGCAAGTTAGCAGCTAGTGGCGTGGCTAGTAAGGTATCGCCGATATTGCGGAATTTCATTATTAAAATTTTCATTTTTTTCCTTCGTCTTGCGGACATCTGCGCTAAAAATACTCACAAAAAATTTGTAAGAATTTTAGTATTTTTAATCTTTTTTATACTTCCAAAATGTGTATTTAGCATATCCTAGGGCTATTTCAAAGCCTCTTTTTCCTTCCAAAAAACCACCTTTTAAAAAATAAAGCTTAAAAAAGCTCCAAAGCGGGTTTAGTAGCGATTTTAGCGTATTTGGGCGGTGGTTTAGAGAGGCGTAGCGTTTTTGCTTGTTATAAAACTGTTCTAAGCTTTCATAAGCATAATGTATAAAATGCTCTTTAAATACACCTATATCGCTATCGCACAGCACTTTTTCGTGTACTTCTCTGCCATCAAAGCGAGCAAACCTTCTATCAAAAAACCTAGTAGAATAATCAGGATATAGCCCCATACGCCGAATCTCTTTACCAAAAAAATAATTTAGCCTAGGCACTTTATAGGCTTTAAAAAGTGGATTTTCTAGCGTTTTTAAAATCTCGGCTTTTAAAGGCTCAGTGATGATTTCATCGCTATCAAGGACAAAGATCCACTCGTTTTTTGCCATATCTACACCAAGCTGCTTCATCGCCCCAAAGCCTAGCCACGCCTGCTTTATAAAACGCACATTAGCAAAAGATATAGCAATTTGCTCTGTATTATCACTACTGCCGCTATCTAGCACGATAATCTCATCAGCAAAAGATGCCGAGCTAAGCACGGCAGCTAAATACTTTTCGCTATTTTTTGTAAGCACTACTACACTAAGCATAACTATTCTCATAAAAGCACTTAAACTTTTTATGCATCCAAAAATACTCATCTGGCTTTTTGCTTATCTGCGCTGCTGTAGCGTCGCTTTGAGCCTGCGTGGCAAGCCTTAGAGCTTCTTCTTTGCTGCGATTTTGGCTCAAAATTTGCATGTCAATAGGCTCATAAAATACGATTTTAAAGCTATCATCTTTGCTATTATCTTTGCTCTCATCACGCTCTATAAAAGCAGGTATTATAATAGCGCCACTTTTGCTAGCAAATACACTAGCTGCGTGTGTGTGCATGATTTTGTGAGAAAAAAACTCGCATTCAAGCCCTTCATTTTTGGCTGTATTTTGATCAACTAGAATTCCTAGCAAACGACGATTGTTTAGAGCTTTTAGCGCCTGTTTGACGGCTGATTTTTTCTCAATTAGTTCTATATCAAATCTAGTGCGATTTGCGCTTAAAATCTCGTTCATTTTAGCGCTATCAAGAGCTCGTCCTATGATGCTAACAGCCCCATAGCGAGCCGCCATCGCAAGGCTAAAAAGCTCCCAGTTGCCATAATGCGCTGTTTGGACGATGATAGGGCGATTTTGGCTTAAAACTGAGTTAAAAAGCTCTTCGTTTTCAAAGGATATTTTGCTTAAAATCTGCTCTTTTGTAGTATTTTGATTTAGTAAGAATTCAGCACCAAAAAGCGCAAAATTATAATAATTTTTCTTTATAAGCTTTTCTATTTCATCATCTTTTAAGCTAGCAAAGCACATTTTTAGATTTACTCGCATTATATTTGTGTACTTTTTATCAAGGTGATAAAAAGCGCTAGCTAGGCTCTTTAAAAAGCCTTTTAACACGCATTTTGGAGAGAATTTTACCAAAAAGCGCAAAGTATGATAAAGTCCTAAATAAAAATAATCAAGCATCACAAAGCCCCTTTGCCTTAGCTATAATTTGCGCTGGGTCAATGTCGTTTATACAAAAATCGCTTTTATCTATGTGAAAAGCGTCTATTTCGTGCTTTGGTGTGGCTTGGATAATAAGATTTTTTGGCGTAGCAAAGGCGTTTCTAGCCCCGCTTCTATTGCCAAAAAGCGTGATTGTAGCGTAGTTTTGCGCCCAAGCTAAGTGAGTTATGCCGCTATCATTGCCGATAATCAAATCACAAGTATCCATAAACTCCAAAATCTGCGCCAAATCAAGTGGTGCTAAAAGCGTAGCACCGCTGCTAGCTAGCTTTGTGGCTTTTTCTCTCTCAGGCTCGCTGCCAGCTACCAAAAAACACTGCGCGAATTCCTTTGCGCCTTTTATAACGCTAGCAAAATGAGCGTAGCATTTGCTACTTTCGCTAGCAAAAGGGGCAATGAGAATTTTCTTATCAGGAATTCTAGTTTTATCGCTAGGAATTCTAGAATTTTTATTGGGAATTCTAGAATTCTTATCAGGAATTCTAGATTTTTTTAAAAAACACGGCTCTTTTGTTAAAATTTCTTTCTCATCAAAGCTAAAATTAAGGGCAAAAGCGCAAAGCTCTAAATTGCGTAAAATTATGTTTTTGTTGTAGTTACAGCTGTATTTATGAGTGTAGAACATGCTAGCAAGCCCCTCTTTTGCGCTAAATCTATCAAAGCCAAAGATATTTTTGCCAAGGATTCTAGAGACAAGTGCTGATTTTAAAAGCCCTTGTAAGTCAATAATAATGTCAAATTGCCCTTGTTTTTGGCGCAAAATGCCAAAGCTTTTTAGAAATTTTTTATCTTTTAAAGGCAGGGCTACAACCTCATCCACACCGGCTAAAAGCCTAGCAATCTGCTCAAATCTAGTATCGCAAAACCACGATATATGCGCATTTGCTATGTGCTTGCGGATAAACTGAATGGCCACGCTAGCATGGACGATGTCGCCAAGGGCTGAGAGCTTAATTATTGCGATTTTCAGCGTTTTTCTCCAAAAATTTTGCTATCATTATAGCCAAAATTACGCCCAAAAGGTAAAAATATGAGCGAATATATCTGCGTATTTGACTGCGAAACCCTGCCTGATGCAAAGGCTCTTGTGCGAACTCTGCCAGAGGATTTAGTAAAAAGCGCTACTGATAAAAATGGAAAAATTGATGAGAAAGCCCTAAGCCTGCTAGCTTGCGAAGAACAGCGCAAAAACTCAGGCTCAGCCTTTTTGCCGGTGCTATTTCACAAAGTAGTATGTATTTCAGCAGTGCTAGCTGATAAAAACGGCAAATTTATCAAAGTAAATACAATTGAGGGCAAGGACGAACACGAAATAATCGCAAATTTCTTAAACTTCATTGAAAATCACGCCCCAAGGCTAGTTAGCTACAATGGTCGTGGCTTTGATCTGCCTATGCTGATGATAAGGGCGATGAAATACAATCTAAGAGCCCCTCGCTACTACAATACAAGCGATAAATGGTGTAACTACCGCACTCGCTACGATGCTACTTGGGCTATGGATTTGCTCGATTTTATTAGCGATTTTCGCGCTGTCTCTGGGCTCAGGCTAGATACACTCTGCGCTATGCTAGGAATGCCTGGTAAATACGATGTCCACGGCGATCAGGTCTTAGAGCTATTTTATGATAATAAGCTTGAGAAAATCAAAGAATACTGCGAAAGTGATACTCTAAATACTTATTGGCTGTTTTTAAAATACGAACTACTTCGTGGCAAAATGGGTTATGAGCAGTATTTTTCTAGCTTAGAGGCAATGAGTGAGTTTATCGCTAGCGCTAAAGCCAACATGAGCTACACTAAGCCTTTTTGCGAGTGTATAGAAAAAGAGATAAAAGACTTTAGCTACCTAAAAAACGAGCTTAAAACTGAAAAATAAAGAATTCTAGAATTCTAGAATTCCTAAAATCAAGGATAAAAAATGACTAATATAAAAATCGCAATCATAGGTCTAGGCTATGTTGGTATGCCACTAGCAGCTGCTTTTAGTAGTAAGTTTAAGGTCTTTGGCTTTGATCTAAACAGCACTAGAATAAATGAGCTAAAAAGCGGCTTTGATCGCACCTTGGAGCTTGATGAGAGTGCGATGAAAAAAGTGCTTGAAAGTGGCATGAGTTTTAGCAGTGAACTTGATAGTATAAAAGAGGCGAATTTTTTTATAGTTACTGTGCCTACGCCTATTGATGAGCACAAAAACCCTGATCTAAATCCGCTAAAAGGCGCTAGCACAAGCGTGGCAAAAGTGCTAAAAAAAGGCGATATAGTAGTATTTGAAAGCACAGTTTATCCAGGCGCTAGCGAGGAGTTTTGCGTGCCGATTTTAGAGGGTGTCTCAGGGCTAAGGCTTGGAGTGGATTTTGAGATAGGCTATAGCCCTGAGCGTATAAATCCAGGGGATAAAGAACACACAGTAACTAAAATCACAAAAATAGTCTCAGGCAGCTCGCCAAAAGCTCTAAAAACTATAAAAGAAGTTTATTCTAGTGTAATAGAAGCAGGTATTTTTGAAGCTAGTAGCATAAGGGTAGCTGAGGCTGCTAAGGTCATAGAAAATACACAAAGAGATATAAACATAGCCTTTGTAAATGAGCTAAAAATGATTTTTGATCGCATGGGGATTGATACTATGGAGGTGCTAAAAGCAGCTAGGACAAAGTGGAATTTCTTGCCTTTTGAACCTGGGCTTGTTGGAGGGCATTGTATAGGTGTAGATCCCTACTATCTAACTCACAAAGCAGAAGCTGTTGGCCACAATCCTGAAATCATCCTAGCAGGCAGACGCATAAATGATAATATGGGAGCCTACCACGCCAGCCAAATCGTAAAAAAGATGATAAAAAATGGGCTTAGAATAAAAGATGCAAAGGTGCTGATCTTAGGCATTACCTTTAAGCAAAATTGCCCTGATATCCGCAACTCAAAGGTACTAGATGTGATTAGTGAGCTTAGAGAGTTTGGCTGCGCTGTATCTGTGTGTGACCCATGGGCTAGAGCTGATGAAGTAAAGAGCTTTTATAATCTAGAACTATCTACACCAAAAGATGCTAGTGGATATGAGTGCGTGGTGCTAGCAGTAAATCACGAGCAGTTTAGAAGCTTTGATTTTGGCCCAGTGCTAAGATATGATATAAGGAGCTTTTGATGAGAGTTTTGGTTACTGGAGCGGCTGGATTTATCGGCTTTCACCTAGCACTTGCGCTTGCTAAAGAGGGCTATTTTGTGCTAGGGCTTGATAGTATAAATGACTATTATGACGCAAACTTAAAGCTTGCTAGGCTAAAAGAACTTGGCATTGATGATAGCAAAGCACAACTTTGGGGGCAAAGGGTAAAAAGCAAGAGCTATGAAAACCTTGAGTTTATTCGTATGGATTTGTGCGATGAGGATGGGATAAGATCTCTTTTTAGCGAGTTTAAGCCAAAAATCGTAGTAAATCTAGCCGCCCAAGCTGGAGTAAGATACAGCCTAGAACACCCACAAAGCTATATAAAAAGCAATATAGAGGGCTTTTGTAATATCCTAGAGGGCTGCCGTCACCACGGAGTAGAAAACCTAGTTTATGCAAGCTCAAGCTCTGTTTATGGGCTAAATAAAAACCTACCTTTTAGCGAAGCTAAAAGCACCGAACATCCTATTAGTCTATACGCAGCTAGCAAAAAGGCAAATGAAATGATGGCGCATAGCTACTCACATTTGTTTAATATACCTGCTACTGGGCTAAGGTTTTTTACTGTTTATGGGCCTTGGGGTAGACCTGATATGGCGTTATTTAAGTTTGCTAAGGCTGCTTTTGAAAACACTAGCATAGATGTTTATAATCACGGCGATATGCAAAGAGATTTTACTTATATTGATGATATTATAGCTGGCATTATGCTTTGTATCAAAAATCCTGCTACGCCAAGTAGTGAGTTTGACCCCACAAACCCTAGAAGCGATATAAGCTCCGCCCCTTACCGTATCTATAATATCGGCAGAAGCAAGCCAGCAAAACTGCTTGAATACATAGCTGCTATAGAGCGTGAACTAGGCAAAGAAATCAAAAAAAACATGCTACCTATGCAAGCAGGCGATGTAGCTGCCACGCACGCTGATACTAGCGCACTAGAACTACTTGGCTACAAGCCAAAAATCAGCATTGATGAGGGCGTGGCAAAGTTTATTGCGTGGTATAAAAGCTATTTTAAGATTAAGGCGTGATGATAAGGCAGCTGTTTTTAGGGAATTCTAAAAGGGAATTCTAAATTTTAGCTGTTTTTGGGGGTTAGGGGGTATTTTTAAATTCTAGAATTTCTTTAGGAATTCTAGAATTTAGCCTAGGAATTCTAGAATTCCAGCTGTTTTTTTAGGGGGAATTCTAGAATTTAGCTTAGGAATTCTAGAATTCCAGCTGTTTTTTTTAAAGGAATTCTAGATTTTAGCCCTAGAATTCTCTTAGAAATTCTAGAATTTAGTCCTAGAATTCCCTTAGAAAATTCTAGAATTTCAACTGTTTTTTTAGAGAGAATTCTGGATTTTAGCCCTAGGAATTCTAGAATTCCAGCTGTTTTTTAGAGAGAATTCTAGAATTTAGCTTAGGAATTCTAGAATTCCTACTTAAAAAATTATAATCTAAAAAACTCAAAGTTCTTCAAATATTTTCAAGCAAGATTTTCTTTTATTACAAATTTCTGCGTATTCATTTTGTGCTACGCTATCATAGACTATGCCTGCGCCTGCGCCGATGTAGACATCGTTTGAGCCATTTTTACTAGGCACAAAGAAGCCCGAGCGGATGAGAATTGCCATTTGCATATCGCCGCTAAAATGCCAAAATCCTATACCGCCACCATAAATGCCCCTAGCGTGAGTTTCAAGCTCGTTGATTATCTGTAAAGCCCGTATTTTCGGGCTGCCTGAGAGCGTGCCAGCTGGGAAAATCACGCGCAGGGCATCAAAGCTACTTCGCCTCTCATCAAGCGTGCCATAAACCTCGCTAACTATGTGCATAACGCTCTCAAAACGCTCAATATGCATGAGATTTTTGACTCTTACCGAACTAGCTTTGGCAAACTTACCTACATCATTTCTTGCTAAATCTACTAGCATTTTGTGCTCGGCGATTTCTTTTTCATCGCTTAAAAGCTCTTTTGCAAGCCTTTCATCATGGTTTGCATCCACTCCCCTTGGGCGTGTGCCAGCAATCGGCGCTACAAAGATTTCTCCCCTTTTAATTTGCATTACAAGCTCAGGGCTGGAGCCAGCTACCACGCCAAAAGGCGTTGGGAAATAAAACATATAATTGCTAGGATTTGCCTTTTTTAGCCTTTCATAAAAGCTAAGTGGCGCAAGATTTGAGCGCAAATGCAGTGTTTTGCTTAGCACGATTTGAAAGGCATCGCCTGAGCAAATATACTCTTTTGCCCTCTCAATGGCTTTTTCAAAATCTATTTTTTCAGCCTCTAAATCGCTTAAAATTTCATAAGAAAATCTAGAATTCCCTGTTTTATTCTCTCTCCACTCATCGCTTAAAAACTCAAAGTACTTATGCTCGCCAAAGTATGAATATAGCTTGCTTTGCTTTTCGTAATATAAATAGCTTTTTGCGTTTGCGTAGCAAAATGTTGGAAACTCATAAAGCCCAGCTTTTTTCTCGCCGATTTTCTCAAAGCTATAAACGGCCTCAAAGCTAAGCACACCAAAAAGCCCAGCAAACCAGCTCTGCGCTGTCTTTGCGCTATTTTCTATCTCACGCTTTAAAAGAGCAAAATCATCGCCACTGATATACGCACAATCAATGCCTATGATGATTTGCTCGCTATCTTCTGCTAGGTATGAGTTTGGGTATTTTTCTAGAATTTGCTTAAAGTAAAATAAAGGCTCTTTTAGTAGCATTTTTTCTCCGTTTTTTGGCGCAATTTTAACATACTTTTGCTAGAATTCATAAGCTTTATATACAATTTGGTGGAAAAATAAATGATAAAATCGTTTTTTGCGGATAAAAAATGGGCTTTGTGGGCGTATGGCGGACTGCTTACGCTGATTATCTCGCTTGTTTTTCAAACTCAGCTAAATGTGATGATAAATGAGTGGTATAAAAGCTTTTATGATTTAGCGCAAAATGCCGCTGATTACAGCAGCTATGAGGATCTCTTAGCTTGTGAAGAAACAGCCCAAAAAAACGAGCAAAACGCCACTTTAGCTTGCGCCCAGCTTAAAAGCGCAGCGCAAAGTGATAAGGTCTTGCAGTTTTGGGAGCAGATTTTTCGTTTTTTAGCTATTGCTATGCCTTATGTGATTATTTACACGCTTACGACCTTTTTTGCCTCTCACTGGTGCTTTCGCTGGAGGGAGGCTATGACCTTTAGCTATCTTTCTGCTTGGAGAGCGTGCAAAAGCGATATAGAGGGGTCTAGCCAGCGTATGCAAGAAGACATTTACCGCTTTGCTAAGATTACTGAGAGCTTGGGACTTGCGGTTTTAAGGGCGATTATGACCTTGGTGGCTTTTATACCGGTGCTTTGGACGCTTAGTTCTGGGGTGGATTTGCCCTTTATCCGTGATGTGAGTGGTAGTTTAGTGTGGATTGCTCTTGCGGTTAGCCTTGGAGGGCTTGTTATTTCGTGGTTTGTAGGAATTAAACTGCCAAAGCTAGAATATAATATCCAAAAAAGCGAAGCCGCTTTTCGCAAAGAGCTTGTATTTGCTGAGGATGACAAGCTGCATTTTGCCTCTCCTGCTGCGGTTTTATCGCTATTTACTGGCGTGAAGCTTAGCTTTTACCGCCTTTTTTTACATTATGGGTATTTTAACATTTGGCTTATTTCGTTTTCGCAGTTTATGGTGATTGTGCCTTATATGATTATGGGTGTGGGGCTTTTTAGCGGTGTGATTACGCTTGGCATTTTGGTTCAAGTTAGCAATGCCTTTGCGCAAGTTAGAGAGAGTTTTAGCGTGTTTATTGATAACTGGACTACCATAACTGAGCTTCGCAGCATTCACAAGCGGCTAAGCGAGTTTGAGGAAAATATCGGCTATAAGGGGTAAAAATGATAGAGATTTTTAATGGAGCTTTAAACGAGCGTGAGATTTTTGCTTGCTGGGACGAGATAGCAGCAGCGCAAAACTGCGGAGCTCTTGCGCTTTTTGTGGGTATTGTGCGAAGTGGCGAAGAGGGCGAGGCGCTTAGCTTTGATATTTATGAGCCCTTGCTAAAAGGCTGGTTTAAAACTTGGGAAAATAAGGCGCAAAGCCACGGCGCAACCTTGTTAATGGCTCACTCAAAAGGCGATGTGCCTGCTGGCAAATCAAGCTTTATAGCAGGTGCCATAAGCCCTCACCGCAGAGCTGCATTGGAGCTATTAGATGAGTTTGTAGAGGATTTTAAAGCCTCTGCGCCTATATGGAAATATGATGTAAAAGAAGGAAAAAGGCTCTATGCTCGCTCTCGCTCAAAGGCTATTGCTGGGGCTGGAATTTTAGGCTAAATCTAGAATTCCTTAGCAAATTTCAAGTGGAATTCTAGAATTTAAGGAATTTTAGATTTTGGGCATTTGGCTGGATTTTTGAATTCTAGAATTTAGAGTTTTATTTTATATTAAAATATGTAAATTTTGACTTTAAAATATTTAAATATTTTTTAGAAATATAAATTATTTAAATTCTAGGGTTTTGTAATATCTATATAGAATTTAGCTTAAAAAGTTCTTTTTTATTAAAATGCGGGTTTTGGTTTTAAATTTTAGATTTTTGCTGTTTAAGTTTATTTAAATTTTAGAATTTAAATAAACTAATAAAATTTACTTTTAAAAAGAGGATATTTTGCTAGATTTTTTATTTTATATTTTTCAAGCTATTGGTAGTTTTTTTATTATATTGTTATTTTTTTATGAGGCGATTTTTCTTTTTATTATCTCTGCGTTTTGCTGGTCGCTTGCGATACATAATATATTACTTTTAAACATAAAAAAGAAATATAAATTTTTCTTTGTTGGCTTGATTTTGGCTATTATATTTGGCTCTGGGGCTTATAAACAAGACTATATTTTTTTAGTTTGTGCTGTGATTTTTACACCTATTTTTCTTTATTTATTACGCAAAAAATTACATAATTTTTATATTTTCAAATTACAAAAAAGCTTAATTGCTTTTGGGCTTTTTGGCACAATGGTGTGTGTTTGGCAGCTTGAGGTGCCACAAAGAATTGTGTTTGAAAGCTTAATTGAAGCAAAAGTGATTTTAAGCGATAGAGATTATGTAGTTTTAGAAGATAAAAATAACTTTGGAAGAACGGATAATATTGCCGAAGGAAAGTGGGAGAGCTATGATGATTTATTTGGTATTATAAGATTTTCAAAAAAAGATTTCTACTCCTGTGATACAATAGACTGTAAAGGCAAAAAGAAAAAAATAGGAGAAATTCATTCTAGTTCTATTTCTGAAAGCACCTTACATTGTGCCTTAAAACTAGGAGGTGGTTGCGGGCTTATAAATGCTAGTAAATCGGATTCTTATTCTTTATTAGAATACTTAAAACAAAATCAAAATAAACAAATCAATAAACAAGGAGAAAACAAGGAATTCTAGATTTTTGCTCGCTTTTAGGCTGGATAAGCCTAGTTCGCAAATTTTATAAGGGCTGCGTCCTAAACCCTTAGGGGATGTCGCCCCTAAAACCCCGTTAGAATTTAGAATTCTCTTGCTTTATCTGCGTTTTTGGGAATTCTAGAGTTTAAGGAATTTTAGAATTTGGGCATTTATGTATTTGGTGGGGGTTAAATTCTAGAATTTTAGAATTCTAAAATTTAAATAAATAAAAACTAATAAAATTTGTTTTTTAAAAAGGAATTTTTGTGTTTGTTTTATTTTTTTTAATTATAACAATACCGCTTATTTTACTTATAATATTTTATAAAACAAAATTTGCTTATATTTTTTGGATTATCTTATTTTTAGCTGCATTATATGTGCCAATTATGCTGTTTTTAATGCCATTTAGTCATTAAATTGTATTTGACAAATTTCAATTCAAGGAGAAAAAATGAATGATTTAACAATTTTAGGTGCTTTGCAAGACATAGCAAAAGATATTACAGAGCCTCAACCTAGGTTAATTATATATAACGATATAGTTGGTGTGCCACATACTTTTATCGGTTTGCTGGATGAAGGTGGAAATGAAATATTAAGAGGTTTTGATTTTAGTGTGGATACAATACAAAAAAATACTTGATGATACAGATGGAATTCTAGAATTCTTAAATGATATAAACGCAAAAGCCCCTAGGAATTCTAAATTTATTTGTGATGAGATCATCGGGTCAAGTCGGAGGATGACACAAGGTTCACAAGGCTTAGGAATTCTAGAATTTGCTTAGGAATTCTAGAATTTTCTAGGAATTTTAGATTTAAGAATTCTAGAATTTATTCTAGTAATTCTAGATTTAGGAATTCTAGAATTTATTCTAGTAATTCTAGATTTAGGAATTCTAGAATTCCCTAGCAAATTTTAAAGTGAATTCAAGTTTAGGAATTCTAGAATTCCTAGGTAAAAAAATACCCCATAACCCCAAAAAAAAACACCCCGAATTCCCTAGCTTTTTCTAAGCTCTTCTATGCTTACTCCGCCTATGCCGTAGTTTTGGCACTCTACTTCGTTGATTACCACCACGCAGGTTTTAGCTCCACGCCCCACGACATCTACAAATGCGCTTGTTAGCCCTGAGATTAGCTTTTGTTTTTGCGCTTTGCTTAGGCCGCCATTTTCTTTTGTCATCGAGACTGAAATTACTGGCATTTTTGTCCTTTTAAAAATTTATTTGTATTTTAGCTTTAAAAGCTAAAAATTTGTTATAATTCAAGCAAAAAAGAGCAAAAAATGAAGTTTAGCGATATCCCAACGCCTGCGTATGTCTGCGACGAGGGCGCACTTATGCGTAATTTATGCATTTTAGATGAGATTGAGGTAAAAAGCGATGCAAAGGTGCTTTGTGCCTTAAAAGGCTTTTCTTTTAGCCCTGCTATGCAGATGGTAGCAGAGGCACTCTCAGGCGCTACTTGCTCTGGGCTATACGAGGCAAAATACGCCAAAGAATGCGGTTTTAGGCACATTAGCACCTTTAATCCAGCCTATAAAGACAGCGATATTGATGAAATAATCGCACTTAGCGATGATGTGATTTTTAACTCTCTTAGCCAGCTTGAACGCTTTGGCGGTAAGGTAAAAGCAAGGGGTAAAAGCGTGGGGCTTAGAGTAAATCCAAATGTGAGTTTTAGCCCCACAGATGCGTATAATCCATGCTCTGCTGGTTCGCGTCTTGGCGTGCTGGCTAGCGAGCTTGAAAATGCTAGCGGCGAGCTTTTAAGACTTGTAGATGGGCTGCATTTTCATGCACTTTGCGAACAAGGCGCAAGCGAGCTTGAAAAGGTTTTAGATGTTTTTATGCGTGATTTTGATAGTGCGATTAAAAAGATTCGTCCAAAATGGCTAAACCTTGGCGGCGGTCATCATATCACAAAAAAGGGCTACGACACTGAACTTTTGGTAAAAATCCTGCGTGAACTTGGCCTGCGCTACATGGCGCAAGTTTTTATAGAGCCTGGCGAGGCTGTGGGCTGGGAGGCTGGATACCTAGTAGCTAGCGTGCTTGATATAGTTGAAAACGGCGTAAAAACTGCTATAATAGACGCCTCGGCTGAGTGCCACATGCCAGATACTGAGCTTATGCCTTATCGCCCAGCACTTCGTGGGCAGGTCGCTAGCGATACACAAAATGCGCATAAATACCGCTTTGGTGGGGCTACTTGCCTAGCTGGTGATGTAGTGGGGCTTAGGGCTGGGCAGCCTGATTATTATTTAGCCTGCGAGCTAAAAGTGGGTGATAGAGTGATTTTTGAGGATCAACTCCACTATACGACTGTTAAAAACACGACCTTTAATGGCACGCCACTACCTGCTTTTGTGCTTGAAAAGAACGGAGAGTTTAGCATAGCAAAAGAGTTTGGCTATGAAGATTTTAAGCGTAGAAGTTAAACAATCAAAGGAGAAAAAATGGAATTTAAAGAGGCTTTAGCGTTTCGTCACGCTTGTAAGGTATTTGATGAGTATAAAATCATAGAAGAAGATGATTTTAGCGATATTTTAGAAGCTGGGCGTTTGGCACCTAGTAGCTTTGGGCTTGAGCACTGGGAGTTTGAGATAATCCGTGATAAAGAGCTAAGAGCAAAAATCCGCAAAGCGTGCTGGGATCAGATTCAAATCACATCTGCAAGCGAGCTAATTGTAATTTATGCAAAAATCGCTGACCTTGATCCAAAGAGTGATTATGTAAAATCAAGCTTTGCTAGAAAAACTCACCACGACGCAGCAGCCATAGAGGCTTACACAAACGCCTTTGCTGGCTTTTTTGCTAGATTCAAAGACGAGCGTGATGTATATGGCTGGAGCAAGGCTCAGTGCTTTTTAGCTGCGCAAAATATGATGATGCAAGCAGCGATTTTGGGCATTGATAGCTGCGCTATTGAAGGATATGTTGAAAGTGAGCTAAATGAGGCTTTAGGCATTGATCCATCTAAAAAGCGTGTGGCAATGCTACTGCCTTTTGGATATAGAATAAAAGAGCAAAGCCCACAAATCCGCCAAAGTCTGCATGATATCGTGCGCTACCGCTAGGGGCAAAAATGCTAAGAGTTTTCGTGCTTGCCCTGCTAGGCTGTGCTTTTAGCCTTTCCAAGCCACTAAGCGAGGTTATAAAAGACATAGAAATAAGTGGCGAGGCAAGATACTGCTTTAAGAGCAATAGCTATAAAAAAGAGCGAAATAAAAAGATTTTACAAGATACTCTAAAAAAAGAATCTTGTAATTAAACACTAGGAATTCTAGATTCTAAAATCTAGAATTCCCTAAATAAAATCTAGAATTCACAAAGCCTTTTGTTAAAATCACTAGAAATTTTGCTTAAATTTAAATAAAAACAGCAAAAATCTGCTATAATTACCGCCCAAAACAAATTTTAATTTAAAGGAAAACATTGGACTCCCAGACCATCATCGGCATTGTTTTAGGTGCCATTTTCATCGCCCTTAACGGCTTTTTCGTTCTTTCAGAATTTTCACTAGTTAAAATCCGCAAAACACGCCTAGAAGAGTTTATCAAAGAAGGTCGCTCTAATGCGCGCCTAGCTCTTCGTATGTCAAATAACCTTGATACCTATCTCTCAGCCACCCAGCTTGGTATCACGCTTGCATCCCTTGCGCTTGGTTGGATCGGTCAGCCAGCACTTGGCGCGCTTATTCAGTGGCTCTTAAAACTCTTTGCTATAGAGGCGCCTGAGGACTCTTTTGGCGTGGATGCTTTGGCACTTGCTGTGGCTTTTGTGATTATTACCTTGCTACATGTGGTGCTTGGCGAGCTGATACCAAAGAGCGTGGCTATAGAAAAAACAGATCAAATGGTGCTGTGGATAGCTAGGCCACTACATCTTTTTTGGATACTGCTCTTTCCTGTGATTCGCACCTTTGATTTTATCGCAGGACTTGGGCTAAAAGCGCTAGGAATTCACCGAAACAGAAATACAGACGCTGCTCACTCAGAAGAAGAGATAAAAATCATCGTAAATGAAAGCCTAAAAGGCGGCGTGCTTGATAGCACTGAGAGCGAGATTATCCAAAATGCCATTGACTTTAGCGATACGGTTGCAAAAGAGGTGATGACCCCACGCAAAGAAATGGTCGTGCTAAATGCCAAATGGAGCCTAGAAGAAAATCTAGCTGTGATAAAAGATAGCAAATTTACTCGCTTTGCTTATGTAGATGGTAGCAAAGATAATGTACTTGGCATGGTTCACATCCGTGATATCATGCAAGCAGTGCTTGCTAGCAAGCAAATAGATTTGGCTGCTAACTTGCGCAAGTTTATCATCGTGCCTGAAAACTGCTCGATTTCTACTATACTAAATAAAATGAACGCCGAGAATACCTACGCAGCACTTGTGATGGATGAGTATGGCGGCACGGCTGGTTTTGTGACGCTTGAAGATATCGTTGGAGAGGTCTTTGATGAGTTTGAAGAAGAGGATAAAAATCTAGATTACAAATGCCTAGAAGATGGTAGCTTTGAGTTTAATGGTCGCTATGAGCTAGAAGATGTTAGCGAGGTCATCGGCTTTGATATAGATAGCGATAGCGAGCAAGTTACTATCGGCGGCTATGTGTTTAATCTATTTTCATATCTGCCAGAAGTAGGCGAGAGCGTAAATGATGAAAACTGCATATACGAAGTAACTAGCGTCTCAGCCTCAGCCATAACAGGCGTAAAAGTAATACTAAAAGAAAAAGAATAAATTTATCTAGAATTCTAGAATTCCCCGAATTTAGAATTCCATAGGAATTTTTAGGAATTCTAGAATTCCTAGTGATTTTTGCCTAGGAGTTCTAGTTTTATCCTTAGGAATTCTAAAGTTATCCTTAGAAATTTTAAATTTTTGCTCGCTTTAGTGGGGAAAGCCCCACTGCTTTTTATAAGGGCTACGCCCTAAACCCTTAGGGGCACCGCCCTAAAACCCCACTAACTTTATTTGCGTTTTTTTTGGGGGGGGGTATTTTTAGGTTTAGGGAATTTTAGATTATTTGCGATGAGATTGTCCGGTCAAGCCGGACAATGACACAGTGCTAAGAAATTCTAGAATTCCCTGTCATCCCCCAGCCCTTTGGGGGATTTCATCACAGAGAATTCTAAAATTCCGTCATTGCGAGGAGTGAGTGAAACGAACGACGAAGCAATCTCATTATTTAGCCTTTTTATTAAGATTTGAATGAGATTGCTTCGGTCGCTTTGCTCCCTCGCAATGACGAATTTTCGCAATGATGGAATTCCGCAATGACGGAATTTTAGAATTCCCCTTTGATTTTCGCACTCCACTCAGCTAGGGTTTTTTCAAAGGCAATTAGCTTTGGCTTGTAAAACTGCGTGCCCAAAAGCGCATCAGGCAAATATTGCTGTTTAACCCAGCCACCAAAATCATGTGGATACAAATAGCCTTTATTTTCATCTGTGTGGTTTATAATCTGCTTTGGTATGTGGTGAGAGCTAGCATCCTTACACGCCTCTAGCGCTTCATCGATTGCTAAGTAGGCTGAGTTTGACTTTGGGCAGTTTGCTAGGTAGATTATGGTTTGAGCTAAAATAATTCTAGCCTCTGGCATACCGATTTGCAAGACTGCGTTCATACAAGATACTGCTAGATTTAGCGCATTTGGGTTTGCGTTACCTATATCTTCGCTAGCAAGTATCACCATGCGTCTAGCTAAAAATGCAGGATCTTCGCCAGCAGCGAGCAGCCTTGCTAAGTAGTAGATACTAGCATCCGTATCACTTCCACGCACACTTTTTATCATAGCTGAGATGAGCTCATAGTGGGTATCGCTACTCTTTGCTCCCTCGCCTACAAAGCCCCCTCGCAGCGTCATAAGCACTTCAAGGCTGATATCAGCACTGATTATAAGAGCGTAATCAAGCAAGTTTAGCATAGATCTAGCATCACCTCCGCTGCTGCGAAGTAGATACTCCCTTGCCTCAGGGCTCATAGAAAAGCCAATTTGCGCCTTTACTCGCTCTAAAAGCAGGCTAAGATCATCACTGCTAAGTGGCTCAAACTCAAAAATCATCATACGAGAGCGAATTCCAGATGAGATGCTAAACTTTGGATTTTCAGTCGTAGCACCAAAAAGCAAGCACTCGCCGTTTTCTACTGGAAGAAGTAAGGCTTCTTGCTGCGTGCGGCTTAGGCGGTGAAACTCATCTATAAAAATCAGTGGCACAAAAAGCGGATTTTTGCCTATTATGCTGCGGATTTGTTCGGTTTTAAAGTTTGCTCCATCAAACTCATAAAACTCAGAGCCAAGCGTGCTAGCAATGAGCTTTGCAAGGCTGGTTTTACCACTACCTGGCGTGCCAAAAAACAGACTATGTGGCACT
The DNA here is from genome assembly GCA_945873855.1 of uncultured Campylobacter sp. GTDB lineage: Bacteria > Campylobacterota > Campylobacteria > Campylobacterales > Campylobacteraceae > Campylobacter > Campylobacter magnus. The sequence continues at coordinate 24,956 of CAMCEN010000002.1, read as the reverse complement.
CTTTTTTCTTTAAGAAATTTTTTAAATACCTCTACGATTTTTTGCTGGCCTATCATCTCATCTATATTTGTAGGGCGAAATCTGCTTGCTAAGTCCATTTTTTGCCTTGAAATTTTTTAGGGAATTCTAGATGAATTTTAGCGAAATTTTCTAAGGAATTCTAGAATTTGTTAGGGAATTCTAGAATTCCTGCTAGTTTAGAAGTTCGTTACGCTTATACTTTTGCCATTTAGTCCTGAGCTAAGATCAAGTGGCTCATCGTCTTTTGAAAGCTTTAAAAACTCTTGGTAGTATTTGTAGCCCTCTATAATCTCAGGTTTGTGCTTGCGAAGTAGTAATAAATGCTGCTTCATGATAAAACTCATAACTTGGCGCATTTTTGGATATTTTTCAAACCACGCTAGAACATCGTTTTCTTTGAATTTTTTAGTATTTTCAATTTTTGCTTGTTTTAGTAGAGCCTGGCTTAAATCTTTTATGTATATTTTGATTTTTGCTAGCAGCTCAGGGGATTTGAGTAGTTTTAGAGCATCTGCCTGGCTCTCAATTAACACCGCAAAAACAGGATCAGCAAGCTCAAAGAGCGAGCTAATATCAAGCTCAGGCAAGATATAAAGCATGCCATCAAAGCGAGTAGTAAGTGTGATTTTAATGCTATTTTCTACTAATTCTTTGTTTATTTCTGGCGCTTTGCTGTTTTGCTCGCTGTAGAGCGGGCAGCACTCGTTAGCGTAAAGAATCATCGGCGTTAGGTGCTTTAAGTCGCTTACTCTTTTTTCAAAAAGCCATCTATCACTCTGCTTTGGCCTCTCAAAGCCAAAATAATCAGCTAGCTCGCACATGCTAAGAAAGCATTTTTCTCCGACAAAATCCGTAGTTTGTTTTAGTTTTATATTTTTTAAACTAGGTGCTAGAAGCTGATACATAATGCCATCATGAAATGTCTGCTCGTAGTTTAAAAGCCACCATTCAACACTGTTTATATCAGGCAAAAAGTCCATTTCTTTACCTTCGCCAACACCGCTTTGTTTATCTGTGTTCATAGTAAGTCCGTGATTCATATAAAAAATATGCTTGCTAAAATGAGCAAAAGGGTCTTGGTGTAAAAACATACCAAAAGGCACAAAATCTTCGCTACCCTCTACTTTCATAAGCTCTGCTCTATGTGGACACGCAGCCACGCCTTTTAGCACACTGATAGGATCACGGACGATGTGTAGAGCGTTGCTAGCATCGATTAGAGAATAAAATTTTTTTGTATCATCATCAAGGACAAGGTCACTAAGCTGTAAATAAAAGTGCTTTATGTATCCAGCTTGTTTTAGTTTGTTGTAGCTTATAATTTCTTTAAACATGCGCTCATAGTTACCCTGTGAGCTTGCATCTACTGTATTTGCTGCTGTTAAATTCGCTGCTCCCCCCCCCCTAAGAGTCATGACCTTTCTAGTAACGCCACAAAGTGCGAAAAAACCTATCATCGCACCATGAAGCCCCACAGCATGCGAGCCAAAAACTAAGAAGTCATAAAAAGCTGGTAAAGGCAGATTTAGCAGCCAAGCATGAGCGGGATCTGAGCCTTCATAATCAAGCTTTGCTGGATTTATTAGAGGTGGAAATTCTTTTTTAGCATAGTTAGTTTTAAACTCATCTGAACTAAGCCAAGGAATTATATAATCTTTGTAGTGATTGATTATTGCTATATTTTCATCATTTATTTTTACTTTGCCGATTTGGCAGATTTGTTCTATTGTCATTTTAAGCCTTTTAGGGAATTTTAGATGAATTTTAGCGAAATTTTCTAGGGAATTCTAGAATTCATTTTAGGAATTTTAGAATTCCTAAGCCTTGTGTCATCCCCCGACTTGATCGGGGGATCTCAGCACTAAGGAATTCTAGAATTCCATATAGAGATCATCGGGTCAAGCCCGATGGTGACACAAGGCTTGGGAATTTTAGAATTTATTTTAGGAAATTTTAGAATTCTTTGTGATGTCATCCCCCAGTCAAGCTGGGGGATGACACAAAACAGCTGGGGGATGACAGGTTAAAGCCCTTATTTAGCTTGATCTACTGCACCTACATATAGCTGTCTTGGGCGAGTGATTTTAACCGGTGCGTTTTCTTTTTGCTCCATCCATTGAGATAGCCAGCCTGGCACACGACCCATAACAAAAATAGCCGCAAACATCTCATTTGGAATTCCAAGTGCTTTTAAAATCAAACCTGAGTTAAAGTCCACATTTGGATACAGCTTACGAGATACGAAATACTCATCATTTAGAGCGATTTCTTCAATGCGTTTTGCTACTTTTATAAGGTTTGTATCAATGCCAATTTCATCAATTAGCTGATCTCTTAGCTTGCCAAGAACCTTAGCTCTTGGATCAAAGTTTTTATACACTCTGTGACCAAAGCCCATTAGGCGGAATGGATCGTTTTTGTCCTTTGCGCGAGCGATGAACTCATCTACTCTCTCAGGTGTGCCGATCTCTTCAAGCTGGCGGATAACGCCTTCGTTCGCGCCGCCGTGAGCATGACCCCATAGTGCGCCGATACCTGCTGAGATAGAGGCGTATGGGTGAGCGTGAGTGCTGCCTACTGCGCGCACTGTTGAGGTGCTTGCGTTTTGCTCGTGGTCAGCGTGAAGTAGTAAAACTGCTTCAAATGCTTTTACTTCAATAGGTTTAAGATCTACTCTATCGTGTGGGAAAGCTCTTAGCATATATAAGAAGTTTTCTACAAATCCTCTATCTAGATCTGGATAGATTTGTGGAAAGCCACGCACATGGCGGTAGTAAAATGCGATGATTGTAGGAATTTTAGCTACTAGGCGTTTTGCTAGCTCCATAAAATCGCTAATATCATCGATATTCATATCACGCTTATAGTATGCGCTCATCATCGCAACAGTGCTTTGAAGTGCTGCCATAGGGTGAGCTTTATCTGGCAAAGCATCAAATAGCTTTAGCATTTTTTCATTTATATAGCTTCTTTGTTTAAGCTCTAAGCGGAAGCTCTCTAGCTCTTCTTTGCTAGGTAGTTTTTTGTAAAGCAAAAGATAAACTACATCTAGGAATTTTTTGTTCTCAGCTAGCCATGCGATATCGTATCCACGGTGCATAAGCTCACCTTTTTCGCCGTCTATGAAAGTGATTTCACTTTTGCAGCTTGCTGTGCTTGTATAGCCTTGATCAAAGGTAAACATACCAGTTTGGCTGTAAAAGCTGCCGATATCTACGACATCTGGGCCTTTTGTACCGCTAAGAATAGGAAACTCCCAACTCTTACCAGTGCGGTTGTCAGTCATGGTCATTGTATTTGCCATGTGTTGCTCCTTTTTGATTTTTTGAATTTTGTTATTTTGCCTAAGAATTTTAAATTTATTAGCAAGGTTATATTAAATTTTTATAAAATGAGTAAATTTTACACAGCTTTTTAAAATTCTAAAGATTTTCTAGCCAATTCTAGAGTAGGGAATTCTAGAATTGGCTAGATTTTATTTTGTTAATGGCATTACTTTTTTGGCTATATATTCTAACTCTTCTTTCATATTAGCACATTGTATGATTAGTAGATTTAGCCCAGCTTTTTTATACTCATTGATTTTAGCGGCCACTTGTTCTGGGGTGCCTATTAGCCTTGGGCGAAGACCACGATTTGATACGCTATATTCTTCTTTGCTGATTTGCACATTTAGGTTTGAGTTGCTAGTAAAGTCCTTGTATGAGTTTTCGTATTCTTCGTAGTTTTTTATTTTTGTGATACGCTCATACTCGGACCATGCCTCTTTTTCATCATCACGCACTATCATATATACAGCCATTCCGTAAGCTTTAAAATCTTCTTTGCCTAGCGCTTTGCGCCTTTTTTTCATATCGGCGATTTTTTCTGTGATTTCATCTAGTGTGCCTCCGTGCATCACATACACATCAGCAAAGCGTGATATAGCCTCTCTGCCTTGTTCGCTCTCGCCACCTGCATATACTAGCGGCATTTTTTTTGGTTTTGGCTCATTATACGAGTTATAAAAGTTAAAGTATTTGCCACTATGACTAAAAGGACTCCCTGTCCAAAATCCCCTTAAAACATCAGTATATTCATGCGTTAGCGCATATCTATCATCGTGGTCTTCAAAGCTTATACCATATTGCCTTGCTTCTTCTTCCCACCACGCTGAGACCATATTTATGCTAAATCTATCGCCACTCATCTCAGCTATGGTGGCAATTTGCTTGGCTGTGGTGGCTACTTGGTGGTATTGTGGGCGAAGGGCTGCTAGAATTTCTATGCTATTTGTCGTGCTTGCTATACCAGTGGCTATCGCCCAAGCATCAAGTGCTGGTGCTTTGTGTCCTTTTATATCATTTAGATATAGCTCAGGGACTAAAGTTAGCTCATAGCCCCAGCGCTCAGCATTTTGCGCTAGGTCTTTTATGTAGCTCCATTCGCCTTTTGTGCTGTCATCATCTGTGTTTCTTAGCCACGACCCAAAGACAGGCGTCCAGTATCCATATTTCATATTTTCCCCCTTAAAGTGTTTAAAAACTCAACCACCTTATCGCTTGCGCCTTGTTTGCCATTTGCTCTTAGCTTTTCTTCTACTGCGCTATTGTAGTTGGTATTTGTGTTTATATCATATACAATGATATTATTATTTTTATCTTCTATAAACTCAATTCCTGAGATTTTTATCTTATGTTTTTCTAGGAATTCTCTTAGGTTTTTTACTATTTTGCTATCTTTTGTGATATCTTCTCTTATGCTAAACTTAGAAGCAGGGCCTACTTCACAAGCAGCCCCAGCTAGAACTGGCTTTATCTGGCAAGCATCAGCAGGGCAAAGCTCAAAGCTTCCAGCACTAGTATCAACCCTAAGAGCATAAACAAACTCCGCGCCTACAAACTCCAAGCGAGTAATAAAAGCTTCTTTGCTAGCGATGTATTCTTGAAGCAGAGTGATACCATCAACTGGCTCTTCATATGAAGGGCTATTAACATAAGCTTTAAGCTCGCTGTGGTTTTCAAAGTATTTTACTCCAAGTCCTTTGCCACCTTGGTTGTGCTTTGTGATAAATGGAGCTTTAAAACTGCTAGAAAAAGATATCAAATCCTCTTTGCTAAAAGCTGCTATTGTCTTTGGCACTCTAAACTCGCTATTTTTAAAATGCTCGTTTAAAGCTAGGTATTGCTTTACCTTGCTTACCTCTAGTTCTAGTACATTACTACCATTTACCACCACTCTATCATAGCTCTCAAGCCAAGCAAGAACGGCTCTGCCATATTCTTTTGAGTGGGCGTGATCTCTTGTATGGCTTGATGCGCTTAGTCTGCTTAAAAACACACCTTTTGGTGGTTCTTTGCTTAGATCTATACCCCCAGATGTTAGCAAAATCTCGCTAAAGCTCACCCCAGCCCTAGCAAAAGCCTTAGCAAAAGGCTCTATCCACTCTGGATTTTCGTGTAAAATAAAAATATCTTCTTTTAAATCATTATATAGCATAGTCTTGCTCCTTTTTGTGTTTAAATCTACCTGTGCTAGCAAAATCGTTTATGGTGCTTTTGCTGCCGCCTACTCTATACTGCGAGCCTATATGCGTGCTAGGCAGACGGTCGCCTGCGCCAAAGAGCTTATGCCTTAGGCTGCCTTGTCTATACTCGTGCTTGTATGAGCCTCTGCTTTGTAGCTCAGGGACGATAAACTCTACAACATCAACAAATGTACCAGGCGTGGTAGCATAAGCAAGATTAAATCCATCAGCCCCACTATAAGCGATAAACTCTTCAAGCTCATCAGCTACTTTTTTTGCTCCACCTACAAACTTAATCCCCTGTGCGCCTATGCCAGTAAGAGCTAGCAAATCACGCAAAGTCCACTCATCTCCGCTTTTTGTAGTAGAGTTGCTTAGAGCCTCAACTTGTGCTAGCATTGCGTTTGATTTTATATTTGTTAGTTTATCATCTAGCTCATAGCGTGATAAATCTACCCCTAGCCAGCCAGAGTTTAGCACCAGCGAACCCTCTGTGCTAGCATAGCTTAGCAAGTCTTTGTATTTAGCCTGCGCTAGAGTATCACTTGCATCTGTGATGATGGTAGCAAGCACATAGATTTTAGCTGAGTTTGGCTCTCTATTTGCTTTTACTAGCTCATCTCGTATTTGCTTGACTGCGATTTTTGCGTATTCTTTGCTAGGTGGAGCGATGAAAATAGCCTCTGCGTGCTTAGCAGAAAATTTCCTGCCCATAGGCGAATTTCCAGCTTGAAATAGCACTGGCGTTCTTTGAATGCTAGGTTCGCACAAATGAATACCAGGTACATCAAAATACTTGCCGTGATGGGCGATATGATGAATTTTAGCTGGATTTGCAAAATCTCCGGTAAGCTTATCTAAAATCACAGCATCATCCTCCCAGCTGCCTTCAAGTAGCTTGTAAATCACCTCCATATACTCATCAGCTAGTTCATAGCGCTCATCGTGAGGGAGCTCGGTGCTACCCATATTGCGATTTGCGCTTGGAAGGTAGCCTGTTACTATATTCCAGCCGATGCGACCTTTGGTTAGATGATCAAGCGTGCTAAGACGCCTAGCAAAGGCAAAAGGATGCTCAAAAGGCACTCCAGCAGTAATGCCAAAGCCTACATGCTCGCTAGCACCTGCGCCAATAACAGCTAGGCTTAGTGGATCATTTACTGGCACTTGAAGAGCGGTTTTAAGCGCACTTATGTCATTGCCTCTATACTGCTCGTAAATGCCTAGAACATCGGCTATAAAAACAGCATCAAAAAGTCCCTTTTGGGCTATACGAGCTATGTTTTGCCAATATTCCATGTCTTTATAACAAAGAGCTTTATCATTTGGATATCTCCAAAGACCAGGGCTTAGGTGAGAGATACAATTCATCTCAAACGCATTAAAAGAAATTTCTTTTTTCATGTTTTCTCCTTGTTATAAATTTATTTTGGGATATTAACAAAAATATTTTTTAAAGTCAAGTATTTTTATAGAATTTTTAATTATTATATAATAAAGTTTTATAATATAATATACTTTTTTACTATATTTTATTTGAGAAATTTTAGAGAATTCTAGAGCTAATTTAAGAGCAGGGAATTCTAGAATTCCTTAGAGTTTTTATTTTTAAAAAATATCAATTAAAACTAATGTGGGTAGAATTTTTAAAATTTAGTTTTGATAATCTAGGGAATTCTATAAGGAATTCTAGTGTAGGGAATTCTAGAATTCCCTAGGAATTCTAGGTTAAGATTTTATCCACGAAGTGGCAATCAAAATAAAAGCGTGGCACGCTAGGCAATTTTTTGAGTCGCATCGCGAATTTTAAATGGAATTCTAAAAATTTAAATCCACACGAAGTGGATAAATTTTAGAATAGGCGTAGTGCGGTTAATCTAGCTTAGGTGCTTTGCGCAGATAGAACAGATAGTTCATCAAGCAAAGCGCCTAAGCTAGATTAGTCGCAATCCGTCACTAATAACAATTTACAGACAATTTAAAGAAAATCACACCGGCATTATGCGTATATTTGGACTTAGTGTCGTTGTAAGCATATTCTCAATCGCTATTAGTGTGCCACCACCAGCACCTCCATGCGAACAGCCAGAACACGCTCCCATATAGCGGATATACACATCTATCTTACCATCATCTGCTTTTTGTATATCGATGACCTCCATATCGCCACCATCCATTTGTAGCATAGGACGGATATTTTCATCTATTAAAGCCTCGATTGCTTTTAGCTGTTTAATCACAGTAAGCTCTTCAAATGCTAGATCACTCTCTAAGCCAAAGGCACTAACCTTAGCATCAGCCACAGCTTTCATGCGCTCAGCCTCCATCTCAGCCCTAGTCTCAGCTAAAATATCCACTAGATAATACTCTCTTTTCTCATGTCCACCAGGCTTTATACAGCTTTTACAAAAAGCACCTGCTTTTGTGTATTCTGTGATTTGCTCCACGGTTTTTAGATCATTTAGCTTGATTACTTCTTTTATCGTGCCAAGACTGATTCTAGCGCACTCGCACACGATGATTTGATCTTCAAAATGCTCAGGATCTACGCCCATGTACTGAGACGCTGCTCGCTTGATTACATCATAAGCCATAACCGAGCAGTGCATTTTTTGCGGTGGGACAGCTGGGGTGTCTGGATCATCACGCATAGCCCTTTCAACATCAAGGTTTGTGATTTTTACCGCTTCTTCAACCCTTTTGCCACGGCAAAGCTCAGCCATGTAATCACTGCTTGCTATCGCTGTTCCACAGCCAAAGCTTTTAAACTTTGCTTCTTTTATAATATCGGTGTTTGGATCTACCGCCCAGTATAGACGCACCGCATCACCGCAGGCCTCTGCACCAAAATCAGCTACTATTAGCTTGCAGCCCATCGCCTCAGCTTGTTCTTCTGTTATTTCACCCATATTGCGTGGATTATTCATCGAATCTTGGACTTTTTTTGAATACTCAGCCCAGATATTTTGATTTATTAGATTATTTTTTGCCATTTTTTATCCTTTATTACATCATTCCAAAAAGCAGGTATCTAAATCTCTGGCCGATACCAGCAGCCCTTGCGTAAAAATCATCTGCTACTTCATCAGTGTAAAGCTCGTTTAAACTTTCTTTAAAAAGCCCTAGCCAAAAATCAAACATTTCAGGCTTAAAGGGATTTTCTTCCATTAAATCAGCATGCGCTCTCATAGGATTTCCAGCGAAATTTCCACTGCCAAGCATCATACCATACCAAAAATTTGCAATTTTTGCCTTGTGAACTTTCCAACTCTCATCATCTGTGCCGATTTTAGCATTAAAAATCTCACCTAAGCCACGATCATCTTCACGGATTTTTTCATAAAAAATCTCCATTAGCTCATCAATTGAAGCTTCTGTAATTTTGTCATATTTCATTTTCATTCCTTTTAGCGAATTCTAGAATTCTTACAAACCGCTTTTGTGCCAGCTTGGCGCATAAGAAAACGAGCTTGATATCGCTCTTAGGCGATTTGTGGCTTTTTTTATCACCTCTATTGCATAGTCTATCTCAGCCTCAGTTGTAAAGCGAGAAAGGCTAAGGCGAAGTGCGGTATGAGCTAGCTCAGCATCTGCGCCTATTGCCTCCATTATAGGATTGCTCTCCAAGCTCTCGCTAGCACAGGCTGAACCTGTACTAGCTGCTATGCCAGCTTGGTTTAGATCCCATAGCATTGCCTCGCCCTCTACGCCTTTGATTGATGCTAGTATGGTATTTGGCACGCGAACTTGGCGATCACCTACTACATAAGTATCGCTCATTTCTAAAATCGCATCTTCAAGCTTATCTCTTAGTCTGCGAACTTGACTGCGTTCAAAGTCTAAAAACTTAACCGAATTTTCAAGTGCCTTGCCCATAGCTACGATACCGGCGACATTTAGTGTGCCTGATCTGCGTCCACCCATGTGCTCTCCACCATGAAGCAGTGGGGTTAGCTCACGGCTATTTTTGATATATAGACCGCCCACACCTTTTGGGCCGTGGAATTTATGCGCTGAAAAGCTTAGAAAATCTACATTGCTCTCTGCAACATTTACAGGAATTTTGCCCACTGCTTGAACAGCGTCTGTGTGAAAAAGCGCGCCATAAGCATGAGCGATTTCAGCCATGCTTTTTATATCAAAGATAACGCCGGTTTCATTATTTGCGTTCATTACGCTTACTAATGCAACATCATCGCCGATCACGCTTTTTAGCGCCTGCGGGCTTACAAGTCCGTTGTTATCAACATCAAGCCTAGTAACCTCTACGCCAAGACTTTCTAAAAAAGCAGCTGTTGCGCCCACAGCAGGGTGTTCTACGCTACTTACGATTATGCGGTTTTTGCCGTTTTTTTGCTCTTTTAGTATGTCAAAATACACGCCCTTTAGCACCCAGTTGTTGCTCTCAGTAGCACAGCTAGTGACGACTATATCGTCACTATCTTTTGCGCCTATGCCAGCGTAGAGCTGATCCATCGCGCGGCCTAGTGCTGCGTGAGTAGCATTTCCGTAGCTATGAAGTGAGTTTGGATTGCCAAAATTCTCGCCCAAAAACGGCAGCATTGCCTCATAGGCCTCAGGGTCAATCATCGTGGTTGCGTTGTTGTCTAAATACACTTTATTCATTGTTTCTTCCATTTAAGATAAATTTTGTGCGTAATTGTAATCTAAGATATTTAATCTAAATTCTAAATAAGTTAAATAAATTATTTTAAATCTAGAATTCCCTAGGTTTTTTTTGGGGGTGCGGGGGTATTTTTTACTTTAGGAATTCTAGATTTTGGTTTGGGAATTCTAGATTTTATTCTGGGGAATTCTAGAATTCCTGTGTGATTTTTCTAGAAATTCTAGATTTTATTCTGGGAATTCTAGATTTTAGGAATTCTAGATTTTGGCTTAGGAATTCTAGAATTCCTGTGTGATTTTTCTAGGAATTATAAATTCTAGGAATTCTAGAATTTCTTACTATGTCATCCCCCAGCTTGACCAGGGGATCTCTATATGGAATTCTAGATTTTTACTTAGGGAATTCTAGAATTCCTAGAATAAATCACGCTTTGCTAGCTTTGATTAGATCAATAAAGCTCTGTACTTGCCAGCTTGCTGAGCCTACTAAAACACCTGCGCAGTGCGGTATTTGCGTGATCATAGCGATATTGCTAGCATTTACGCTGCCTCCATAAAGCAAAGGCGCTTTTGTTTTTAAACTAAGGAATTCTAGAATTTCAGCGATTATTTCAGGCTTTGCGCTTTTGCCTGTGCCTATTGCCCAGATTGGCTCGTAGGCGATTATAAGTTTTTCGTAAGCTAAATCAATGCCTTCAAGCTGGCTTTCTAAAAACTCGCAAGTGTTACCGTTCATGTGAACGATATCATCTTCGCCCACGCAAAGTACCACACGCCAGAGTTTAGCCTTGGCAAATTCAAACTTTGCTCTTACAAACTCGTCATCTTCGCCCAAGGCTCTGCGCTCGCTGTGTCCTACTAGCACAGAGTTTATACCAAACTCGCTAAGCATATCAGCACAGATCTCGCCTGTAAATGCGCCGTTATCTGCTGGATAAAAGTTTTGCGCTCCAAGGCTGATTTTCTCGCCTCTTAAAGCACAGCCACAAAAGGCAGAAAAGGGCGGAAAGATTATTATTTCATCATTTTTTTTATCAAACTCGCTCCAAAAATCGCCTAAAATCCCAGCATATTCTTTAAAGCTAGCTCTGCTGTGATTAGACTTGAAATTTGCCGCAAATATCATTATTCAAAGCCTTTTTTAAGTAGCACTCTAACGCCAGGTAGTTCCTTGCCCTCGATTAGCTCTAGTGATGCGCCACCGCCGGTGCTAATAAAAGTTATCTCATCAGTATCGCCTGCTCGCTCGACAACATCAGCTGTATCACCACCACCGACTACTGTAGTAGCGTAGCTCTCAGCGATTGCGTGGCTCATTTTTATGCTACCTTTGTTAAACTTATCCATTTCAAACACGCCCATAGGTCCATTCCACCAGATAGTATGCGCATCGGCAATCGCTTCTTTAAAGAGCCTCACACTCGCTGGTCCGATGTCTAGTCCCATCCAGCCTGCTGGTATTTCTTGGACTGGGACATATTTTATCGCGCTATCGTTGCTAAAGCTTTGAGCAGCCACCACATCAACTGGCAAGTAGATTTTTACGCCTAGTTCTTTGCCGCGAAGCAAAATATTTGCTGCTTCTTCAACCAAGTCTTCTTCTAAAAGTGAATTTCCTATATCAATTCCAAGGGCTTTTAAGAAGGTAAAGGCCATACCACCGCCGATTATTAGCTTATCTACTCTTGGCAGCAAGTTTGTTAGGGCTTGAAGCTTGCCACTTACCTTTGAGCCGCCAGTTACAGCTACAAAGGGGCGGCTAGGATGGCGGATTAGATTTTGTCCAAACTCTACTTCTTTAATAAGCAAAAATCCAGCTGCCTTATGCTCATCATCAAAGCACTTTGTAATAGCATGCACGCTAGCATGCTCTCTATGACACACGCCAAAGGCATCATTTATATAGTACTCAGCCATACTAGCAAGCTCGCCAGCAAGCTTTTCATCATCTTTGGTCTCGCCTTTTTCAAAGCGAAGGTTTTCTAGCATCATTATATCGCCGGCTTTTAGGTTTGCGGCTTTTTCTTTGGCGTCTTTGCCTACTACATCTTCTGCTAAAATTACCTCTCTATTTAAAAGCCTGCTCATGCGCTTTGCTATTGGCAAAAGTGAGAGCTTGTCATCCCAGCCGTTTTTTGGTCTGCCTAAGTGGCTAGCTAGGATAATAGAGCAGTTTTGATCTAGCAAATAGCGAATTGTAGGGATTGCGCTTGAGATTCTGCGATCATCTGTGATATTGCAAAACTCATCCATAGGGGTGTTAAAATCGCAGCGCATAAGCACTCTACTACCGGCTTTAAAATCTAATTCTTTTATTGAAACGATTTCGCTCATTTTATTTCCTTTTTTGATTTGGTTTTTAAAATACTTCCTAGGATAGCTATGCTTACGCAAGATATCAAACTTAGCATAAAAAGCAGACCTAGTGTATGAAAACTCATTTTTTAACTTTCTGGTTTATTTGGCTTTTGCCGTGCCAGTAACTGCCCAAAACATCACGCTAAAACCAGCAATAAGAGCAATTATTAACAAAATATTAGTTAAAGTCATTTTGCTTGTAATTGCTTATCACTTTTTGATTGTTTTATGAGCAAAAATCCAACATAAACACACAACGCTATTGTGATTATAGCCATTATGTTCAAAACAGTTTGATTAAGCTCCATTTTTTCTCCTTTTGCTAAGATATATACAAGCCCACATTAAAGCAATGCTACCAAAGGTAATAATAAAACTTGCTATATCAAAATTGCCATTCATCAAGGCAAAACTACCATTTACAAAAAGCCCTAGACCTATGTTTTTTATTAAATCTAGCATTATTACAAGCCCTTTTTTATATCCCCCACGCTTTTTGCTCCAAAATAAAACGCATCCTCATCAACTTCGCTAAAGTTTATCACTACCCTTTCTTTTGCCTTGCCAAGGCGTTTTACAAAAACCTCTGTGATTTCACTTGCAACTGCGTCTAGCTCAGCCTTGCTAGGCAATTTGCCTGCCATTTTTACACTAATTACTGGCATTTTTACTCCTTATTTGCTTTAAGTTCAGCTAAAAACTTTTCTATATCATACTTTGCTCTATAATTTGCACTCATTAAATGAATAATAATATCGCCTAGATCAATCACGCACCAATCATCGCTCATTTCAGTCCCTAAAAACTTCTCGCCTGCTGGCTTTAGCCCTCTTGCTAACTCATCAGCTAGGCTAAAAGCATGGCGAGAGTGAAGCGTGGTTGCGATTATCACATATTTTGCGATGTATTCACGACCGCTCATGTCTATGGCCTCTACATCCTCAGCCTTTTTATCATCTAGAATTCTTATTATTCTTTCAACTCTATTTAACATAAATTCCCTTTACTTCATCTGCAATTTTGGGCGAAACTGCGCTAAAATCTAAACTTTGCCTTATAAACGATGATGATATATTAGCATTTATTTCTAGTTTTTTCAAGGCTTTAAAGCTATCTTTGATTAAAAAATCTTTTCTTGTAGCAATTACAAATTCCACCATTTTATCTAACTTCTCAAATTCTCTCCAAAGATGCAAGCTCTCTATGCAATCAGCGCCTATTATAAGGTATATTTTGCTAGGATTTAAAAGCTTTTTAAAATGCCTTACGCTTGTAATACTAGCTGTGGGCTCAGCTTTTTTTATCTCAAAATCGCTAATGTAAACTCTAGAATTCCCTGCCCAAAGCTCTTTGCACCACTTTAAGCGCATAGCAGGTGTGGCGCAAAAACTATCTTTAAAAGGTGAGCAAAAAGTAGGTATGATGATGAGCTTACCAATGTCTAAAGTATTTAGCGCAGCTTTTACAATCTCATCGTGCCCAGTATGCGGCGGATCAAACGATCCTCCAAAAATAGCGATATTCAAAGAATTTTTCTCCATTTTAAATAAAATTTTGCTAAAATCACGCAAAATTATACCAAAAAAAAGGATAGACAATGGCACTAAAAATCGCAATTAACGGCTTTGGGCGCATAGGACGCTGCGCAGCTCGCATCATAGAAAATGACCCAAACTACGAACTATGCATCATAAACGACACCGCAGAGCGCAAAGTAACTCGCTATTTGCTAAAATACGACACAGTTCATGGCGAGTTTAACAAAGAAGTAGAAGTTCTTGATGATGATCACATCGCAATAGACGGCCGCAAAGTGCGAGTATATAGCACTAGAAATATTGAAGATTTGGATCTTAGTGGCATTGATGTGGTGCTTGAGTGTACTGGCAAGTTTTTAACCACCGAAAAATGCGAAGCCTACCTTAAACAAGGCGCAAAAAAAGTAATAATGAGCGCTCCAGCAAAAGATGATACTCCAACTTTCGTTTTAGGTGTAAATACAAACACTTACGCTGGGCAAAAAATCATCTCAAATGCAAGCTGTACCACAAACTGCTTAGGCCCAGTTACGAGGGTGCTAGAAGATAACTTTGGTATAGAAAAAGGCTTGGTGACCACGATCCACGCCTACACAAACGGCCAAAGCCTAGTAGATGTCAAATGCCGTGATCTGCGCAGAAGCCGTGCTGCAGCGCAAAATATAATCCCAACGACCACTGGCGCTGCAAAAGCCATGAAGCTAGTAATGCCAAGCTTAGAGGGCAAACTTCACGGACAAAGCGTGCGGGTACCTGTGCCAAATGTCTCAATGGTGGATTTAACAGCAGTTTTAGGCAAAAAAACTAGCAAAGAAGAGCTAAATGAGACTTTTGTAAAAGCTAGTAAAGAAAGCCTAAAAGGCATTATGCTAGTAGATTTTGACGAAAGAGTTAGCACAGATTTTATGACCTGCGCTTATAGCTCTATCGTGGCCGCTGACCTTACGCAAGTGATTTGTGGTGATATGATAAAGGTAATGGCGTGGTATGATAATGAATGGGGCTATTCAAAGCGCCTAGTAGAAATGGCGGGCTTTATTAGCAAATAAGCTAGGACAAAACTAGAATTCCTACTAGGAATTCTAGATTTGGGAATTCTAGTTTTTGGGAATTCTAGTTTTTGGGAATTCTAGTTTTTGGGAATTCTAGTTTTTGGAATTCTAGTTTTTGGGGGTTAGGGGGTATTTAAGCCCTAGGAATTCTAGAATTCCTTGTAGAATTCTTACGATCTAGAATTCCTAGAATTTTGCTTAGGAATTTTAGATTGTGTTCTGGGAATTTTAGATTATAGGAATTCTAGAATTCCTAGCTAAAAAACTTCTTTATATCAGTGTTTATTTTTGCGCAGCAGTTGTGACTTTTTTTCTGTATTAGGAGGTATGGTAAAATGACTGAATTTACACAAGAACAATATCAAAAGTTTTTTGATGAGTTTGAAAAGGTTTATAAAGAATATGAAAATAAGGTAAAAGAGCGTAGAGCTCGTGGAATTCATGATTATAATGTTTTTAATGTGCTTGACACAAAAGAAGTAAAACACTCAAAATTTATAGCCTCTTTGCTTGACCCAAAGGGACTGCATTATCAAGGCGATTTGTTTTTGCGTGAGTTTGTAAAAATTTGTGTGTCAAATGACTTTGAGTTTGATACTTCAAGAGCAAAAGTTTATATAGAATACGGCGACACAAAAGGTAGAAGAGAATACGGCGACACAAAAGGTAGAATTGATATTTATATCACTGATGACAATAAACACATAATCATAGAAAATAAAATTTGTAATGCCAACGACCAAGATAAGCAAATATATAGGTATATAGAAACTATTAAAAAAGAAAATTTATCATTAGATAACGATGGAATTCTAGTTTTATATCTTACGCCTAATGATGGTAAAACACCGAGCAAAGAAAGCTTAAATGGCTTTAAAATCAAAGATGGCTTTTTAGAAAAAGATAATGATAAAATTCGCTACAAACATATAGTTTGTAATCATATTTTAGAGTGGCTAAATAAAGTAAAAAATGAAATTGTTAATTTAACTGATTTAAATGTAATAATCACACAATACGAAAAAGCAGTAAAAAAATTAACAAATCAAGGAGAAAAAATGGCGAATGATACAGTAAAAGAGCAAATCAAAAAAAATTATGAGCTTTGTGCAACTATATATAGTGAGTTTAAAAACACAAAGGTAAATTTATTACAAGAATTTTTTAGCAAAGTTTATGAAACTTTAAAAGAAACAATAAAGAAAGATGTTTGGGAAATAGAATTTCACGAAACAAAATTTGACAAAAAATATAATAAAATTTTTTCTATAAAATTAAAAGGATATAATGAAAAAAACCACGATGGAAATTATATTTGTTATTGCATAGAACCACAAAATAGATGCAATAATATATTTTTTGGTCTAAGACGCAGTGATAAAGTAAAAAATGAATTAAATGATGGTTGTTTTAAAAATATTGTACAAGAAAGTGATTATTGTAAAAGTAAAAGGTGGAAGAGCAGCGAATGGTGGGCATGGTATTATTATAATGAAAAATTTAGAGATGCTGATGATAATTTGATTTTAGAATATTTAAGCAATGAAAAATTATTTATTAGTAAAATCGTTAAGGACATCTATGATGATTTGGAAAATTTAAAAGATGTCTTAGAAAAATTAAACAAAAAACTTATAGAAAAATAGCTTAAAAAATACTCTTTGGCTAAGTAAAAACACTTAGCCAAAACTCTAAATTATGCGCTTAGGCGGGGATTGTTCTTATATTTCGTCCTCTTTCATCGTGTATATAAATAAAAGCACCTCTTTTTATAGATAAACTGCTATTAGTGTATCCTTGCAAGCTACCGCCAGCCAAAGGCACAGAGCAAATTGTGCGACCACTTTCATCATATACATAGGCAAAATCGCCTCTAACTGATACTGTTGCTATTGACATTTTTCATCCTTTAAAAATTAAAAATTTGATTAAAAAATTCTAGAATTCTAGAATTTAAACCTATGCTTGATATTTTTGGAATTTCACTACTTATTTACACCTCCTAGAAATAAAATCTAGGGAATTCTAGATTAAAAATGCGAACTATGCTTGTCGCAATTTTTAAATTTTGGCTATAATTAGCAAAAAAAAGAGCTAAAAATGCCAAAAATAAATAGAGATGAAAACGAGCGTTTTGCTCGTATAAATGAAATAATGTCGCTTATAGCCAAAGAACCACTTAGCACCACGCAGATCGCTGGGCGTCTAGGTGTAGTGCCACGCACTATCCAGCGTGATTTAAAAGAGTATTGCGCAAGCTACGGAGCTAGGCGCAATGGCACTTTGTGGAGCTTAGATACAGCTTTTGATCCAAATAATGAGACCCAGCTCACACTCGCCACACTTGATGCCTTAGCAAAAAATCTTGGAATGGAATTCTACAATAAAGCTCATAGCCTTTTGCGCTCTTTAAGCGAGGGGCTAAATCATCCTATTTATGTAAATATAAATGCTGAAAAACTTAGCCAAAAGGAGCTAGAAATTTTTAAAAGCATTGAAAACGCAATAAGGCAAAAGCACCTTATAAGCGTGCTTTATCGTAAAATGGAGTTTGAGTTAAAGCCTGTAAAAATTGCGCTTTTTGATGGTTTTTGGTATCTTTTGGCACTTGATGGCAAGAAATTTAAAAAATTTCATCTAAAAAGCCTAAGCGATATTAAAATTTTAGCTGAGAATTTTAGCATAGATGAGAGCTTGGAGGCTCGCATAAAAAATGCTTTTAGCGTGTGGTTTGAGCTAGGGCAGAGTTTTAGCGTAAGACTTCATATACACAAGTGTGTTAGGCGGTATTTTGAGCGCAGACCCCTACCGACGCAGATAATAATGTGTGAAAATAGCGACAAATCTATAGAAATAGAGTTAGAAATCACAAATATAATGGAAATTAAGCCCATAATCTATCATTATATACCCTTTATTAGAGTGATTGAGCCTGCGTGGCTAGCTAGCGAGCTAAAAGACGAAATTCTAGAATTCGCTAAATCGCTTTAATTTTTGCTTTAATTTTTGCGACTAGCAATGGTCGCATTATATCGCTAGAATGCTTTTTGAATTTTTTAAAAAAGGAGTTAGTGTGAAAAAATCTCGCACAAAGACACCCAAAACCAAGCTAAATAGCGCAAAAATAATAAGAAAAGTACAAGCGCTGCTGACAAAAGACAAAGAGCTTAGAAATATCTTACGAGTTTTTCTAGGATAGGAGCAGAAATGAACTCTTTTTTAGTTTTTAAAAATTTATATAGCAAAGAAAAATGTGAAGCAAAGTTTAATGAGCTTGATTTAAGATCGTTTTTATATAGCAATAATCTATTTTATATAAATGATATTTGCTCACATCGCGATTATTTAAAAGAGGATTTGATTAAAGAGCTAAGTGGGTTAAGGCGCAAATATCCATTTTGTGCTATAAAACAAGTAGTAATAGCCTGTGAAGCAGATGAGAGCACACCTTATGAGTATTTTAGTGAGAATCTTGAATGTATAAGGGATATTTTAGACGATGACACAGAGATTCTCTTTGGTTTGGATTATAGCCAAAATCTTTTACATAAAAAAGAAATTTTAGTAGGATTTCTAGTTGCAATCTCTACTTGCTAATTTTTTGGGGCTTAGCCCCTTATTTTAGTTTTTATATTTTTTTAGCATACTTTGGAAATGATAAAAAAGCATTTGAGCTATCAACTTTTAAGTCCCAGCCTTTTGGTATTTGTTTGTTAAATTTTTTGCAACCAAAAAACATAGAATGCATATTTTCTACCTTGCTTACATCCCAGCTACTAAGGTCTGCGTAAAAATCTTTTTGCCCAAAAAACATAGTAGACATATTTACGACATTGCTTACATCCCAGCTCTCAATGCCGCTAAAGTCTTTTCTACTCACTTTAGCAAACATGTAGCTCATATCAGTAACAGCACTTGTATCAATATCGCCTAGATACACGCTCTCATCACTTACTAAGAGATTTAATTCATATTTGTTTTTAGGCTGGAATTTACCATTTACTTTATTGATTTTTAAGCCAAGAAGTTTAGTA
Organism: uncultured Campylobacter sp.; assembly: GCA_945873855.1. Taxonomy (GTDB): domain Bacteria; phylum Campylobacterota; class Campylobacteria; order Campylobacterales; family Campylobacteraceae; genus Campylobacter; species Campylobacter magnus. The sequence goes on along the minus strand of CAMCEN010000002.1, from coordinate 5,821 downwards.
TTTAGCCCGCTAAAAGCTAAAATACTGACATTTTGTATTTTTAGCCAATTCTCAAAGCTTGTATTTAGACTATCACAGCCTATAAACATAGAACCCATATCTTCTACATTTCTTATATCCCAATTATTTAATGATTGATTAAAGTTTTTACAGCCAAAAAACATAGCTCCCATTTCTATTGCGCTACTTACATTCCAGCTTTCAAGTGGCTCATTAAAAGTCTTACAACCATAAAACATTGAAAGAAAGCATTCTACATTGCTTACATCCCATTTTTCTATACCGCTAAAATCTTTGCGATTACTATAGGAAAACAAAAAAGTCATATCAGTAATAGCACTTGTATCAATATCGCCTAAATACACGCTCTCATCATCTACTAGCCATTTTAGCTCTTGAAAAGTTTTTGGAGTGTATTTACTCATTTTTTACCCCTTTTAAATGTATTTTTTATCCCTTTGCTTCGGCATTTTTGTAAAACCACTTTTCCATCATCATCTTTTTTTATATTCAAAAACTCTAAAAATTCTTGGTCAAAGTATCTAAGTTTTTCTCTTTGTTTTTCTTTATTACTCCATTTGCCACTTAAATAAAACATTTTATAAAAAGATGTATCTTTTGGAATTTTCCAGTTTTTACAGCTATGGTTAAATCTAGAGCTTCCATAAAACATATGCTCCATACAAGCAACAGAGCCTACATCCCATTTAGATATATTTTTATTAAATTTCTTACACTCCCTAAACATATGTCCCATGCTTTTAACCTTACTAGTATTCCAGCGATCAAGCGGAGAGTTAAAGACTTCGCAGCACTCAAACATAGAGCCCATATCCTCCACATTTGAGACATCCCAGCTATTTATATTTTGATTAAACTTTTTACATTCGCAAAACATATCTGCCATATTTTTAACATTTTTTATAATCCACCTATTTAGTGGCTGATTAAAATTATAACAGCGTTTAAACATCCCCCTCATATCCTCTACATTTGAGACATTCCAGCCATTTAGTGGCTGATTAAAGTGGTGGCACTCAAAAAACATAAAGCTCATATCACGCACAGAGCTTGTATCCCAGCTATCAAGTGGCTGATTAAAATTCCTGCAATCCCAAAACATATTGCTCATATCACGCACTTTGCTTACATTCCAGCTAGAAATATCATAGTTAAAGCTATAGCACATACGAAACATATAGTTCATATCCACTACATTTGAGACATCCCAGCTCTCAATTCCGCTAAAATCAGTCCTAGCACTACGCTCAAAAAGATAACTCATATCAGTAATAGCACTTGTATCAATATCGCCTAAATACACACTCTCATCATCTACTAGCCATTTTAGCTCTTGAAAAGTTTTTGGAGTGTGTTTACTCATTTTTTACTCCTTTTATTAGAAATTTTTAGGGAATTCTAAAACAAAAAACCGACCATTGCTTGTCGCTTTAATCTTATAAAATAAATTAAGCATAAACTAAGCTGGAATTCTACTTTTTTAAAGGCAAAAATCGCTAGAATTTCTAGCAATAAAATAAGCAAAAAAGGGCTAGAAATTGAACTACACGCATTTACATTTACATACCGAATACTCACTACTTGATGGCTTTAATAATATAAAAAAACTAGCCAAGCACTTAAAAGTAATCGGCGCTAAGGCTTGCGCAATTACAGATCATGGAAATATGTATGGCGTTTTGGAGTTTTACGAGACTTTAAAGGCAGAGGGCATAAAGCCCATTATCGGCATGGAGGCTTATATACACGATTTGCCAAATATAGAAGATAAGCCAACCAAACGCCAAAGCCCCTATCATCTGTGCCTTTATGCTAAAAACGAAACTGGCTACAAAAACCTAATGTATCTAAGCTCAATGGCTTTTATCAAAGGCTTTTATAACCGCCCTAGAATAAACAAAAATATCCTAAAAGATCACGCCGAGGGTCTTGTTTGTAGCTCAGCCTGCCTTGCTGGCGAAATTTCACGCAATCTAAATGTAAACTCAGCTTGGGCGCATAAAACAAACCCGCAAGGCTATGATTACGCTAAAAACGCAGTGCTGTGGTTTAAAGAGGTCTTTGGTGATGATTATTATATAGAAATCATGCGCCACGGACTAAAAGATGAGCTAAGCATAGATGATGATTTAATCCGCATAGCAATGGAAACTAACACCAAACTCATCGCCACAAACGACGCTCATTATCTTACAAAAAACGAGGGCTTTGATCAAAAATTAGCTATTAAGATAAACACCGCACGCTTTGATGATGATATTGATGAGGGCGATGACATGAGCGCGAAAATTCCTGTTGATGAGCGGATGAAAAAGCGTCTTTTAAACGAATTTTATGTAAAAAGTAGCGAAGAAATGCTTGAAATCTTTGCTGATATCCCAGAGGCGGTGGAAAATACAAATGAAATCGCTGATAAATGTAATTTAGAGCTAAAACTAAATAACGCTACACCGCCAAATTTTAAATTCACTCGCAAAGTAGCCAGTGAAATCGGCTTGTCCTTGCCAGAGAGCGAAAATGAGTATAGCCTAGCAAATGATAGCGTGCTTTTTGAGAAAATGTGCCGTGATGGTTTAGCTGAGCGCTTAAAGTTCATTGACGAAGCTAAACACGGTGAGTATAAAGCGCGCTTGGAGCGTGAAATTGAGACTATAAAAAATATGAAATTCCCAGGCTACATGCTAATCGTGGCTGATTTCATACAATATGCTAAAAAGCAAGGAATTCCAGTTGGCCCAGGTCGTGGGTCAGCAGCAGGCTCGCTTGTAAGCTACGCTCTAAAAATCACCGACCTTGACCCACTGCCTTATAACCTACTTTTTGAGCGTTTTTTAAATCCAGAGCGTATTAGTATGCCTGATATTGATGTGGATTTTTGTCAAGACCGCAGAGGCGAGGTCATCGAGTATGTAGCCAAGCGATACGGCGAGTATAATGTGGCGCAGGTGGCGACATTTGGTAAAATGCTAGCAAAAGCGGTGGTGCGTGATGTAGCTAGGGTAATGGAAGTGCCGTATAATGAGGCAAATGACTTTGCTAAGCTAATCCCAGATGAGCTAGGCATCACTCTCATGGCTCATAAAAACAAAAAAGGCAAAATCGTTGATGGTGCCTATGAAAAAGAGCCAAAAATCGCAGAAAAAATAGGAAAAAATCCACTTTTAGGCAAGGTGTGGCAATACGCCTGCGAGCTTGAAGGTCTTAATAGAAACGCTGGCACGCACGCAGCAGGCGTGGTAATCAGCAATGAGCCGCTATGGCTAAAAACCCCACTTTGGCACCCCACCAAAAACAAGCCGTGGCAGCACGCAACGCAGTATAGCAAGGACTACCTTGAAAAAGTAGATTTGATCAAATTTGACTTTTTGGGCTTAAAAACGCTAACTGTGATTGATAATGCTAAAAAGCTAATTAAACGCGCTTATGGCGTAGATATTATCTGGGAGCAGACCAACTTTAACGACCCAAAGACTTATGAGACAATCCAAGGTGGCGATACGCTAGGCATTTTTCAAATAGAGAGCGATGGTATGCAGGCTCTTGCTAAGAAATTAAAGCCTGATTGCTTTGAAGATATTATTGCGATGCTAGCACTTTACCGCCCAGGGCCGCTTGGATGTGGAATGGTAGATGAGTTTATTGACATCAAGCACGGCAGAAAGGAAATGAGCTTTGCATTTGAGAGTTTAAGGCCGATTTTAGAGCCTACTTATGGGGTTATTGTCTATCAAGAGCAGGTTATGCAAGTAGTCCAAGAAATAGGCGGATTTAGCCTAGGTGGAGCTGATCTTGTTCGTCGTGCGATGAGTAAGAAAAAAGAAGATGAAATGTTAAAGCTCAAAACGCAGTATTTAGAAGGCGCAAAAGCTAAGGGCTATGATACGCAAAAGGCTGATGAGCTTTTTGAGCTTATTATGAAGTTTGCTGAGTATGGATTTAACAAATCTCACTCGGCAGCTTATGGGCTAGTGTGCTTTCAAACTGCGTATCTTAAGACATATTATCCAGCCGAGTTTATGGCAGCGCTAATCACTAGTGAGAGCGGAAATATAGATAAAGTCGTAAAATACAAAGAAGAAATAAACCGCATGGGATACGCTATGCTAGCACCTAATATCAATAAATCTTACAAAGACTTTGCTACTACAAAAGACGCTAGTGGCAAGCAGGCTATTATTTATGGGCTTGCTGCGATTAAGGGGCTTGGAGAGGGCGTTATTGATAGCATTGTAGCTGAGCGTGAGAGTAGGGGAGAGTTTAAGAGCTTTGAGGACTTTGTAGAGCGTAACGAGGGAGTTGATAAAAAAGCTTATGAGGCGATGATAAAATCAGGCTGCTTAGATGAGTTTAAAATCCCTAGGCAAATGCTTTTTGAAAATGTTGATCCTATTTTAGAGGCTGCAAGGCTGTCTAAAAAAGCCAAAGAAGAGCTAAGAGAATCGCTATTTGCCGATGATTTAAGCTTGCAAGAAAACACGCTAAAATTCCCACAGCTAAAAGAATATCCAGAATATAGCAAAAGCCAAATGTTAGGGCATGAAAAAGAGTTTATCGGCTTTTACATCAGCGGACATCCACTTGATGAGTATAAAGACAAGCTTGAGAGCATCGCACATACGACTAGTGCGCATTTTGATGAGTGCGAGGATGGCAGTGAGATACTAGCTATTGCTACACTTGAAAAATACGATATGAAAATCACGAAATCAGGCAATAAAATGCACCTTTTAAGCTTGCTTGATGAGGCTGGAAGCTTTGAGCTAACGGCATTTGATGCCTATGAGCGAGTAGAGAATAAAGACGAGATAAAAAATAACAAACCACTAGCCTATAAGCTAAAAGTGCGCCATGAAGGTGATGAGCTTAAGCTTAGCTTAATCGAAGCTTATAGCCTAGAAGAGGCAAAAAGCGTAAAACTCAAAAAAAATAAAATCACAGAAGATGAAATAGAAGCAAACAAAGAGCTTTTTAACTTGCCTCATAGCGTGATAAAAGACATCGCCACCGCAAAAACACAACTACTTTTAATCGCCAAAATCACTTCATTTAGCATAAAAACTAGCAAAAACGGCAATGAATATGCGATGATCAGCATAACTGATGAGAGCGGAAGTGGTGAGTATATCGCCTTTTCATCGCTAGTGCCTAGGCTAAATGAAATAAAACCTGATACGCTCTATGGCATAGCTATAAACCCAGCCAAAGATGCAAACTCAAAGCCTAGTATACAAGAGATTTTAGATAGCGAGCAAATCGCTGATTATCAGCCAAAAAAACTCGCTCGCCAAAAAAGCGAGAACTCCGCCTATAACGCAAATACGCTAAGCAGCACAGAAGCTAAGCAAGCAGAGATCAAAATCACAGGCGAGGTTTGCGTAGAGCTAAACTTAGCTAGCCTAAACCACGATATAATCACACAGATCCACACCCTAGCAAACTCGCAAAAGGGCGATAAAAAACTCGTTTTGTCCGTGCTAGATAAAGAACTTGGCAGACGCCTAATCTACCGCACAGACTATAACATACCAGAAGAACTAGCTAAACGCATACAAAAATTAGCTTAGAAATTCTAGAATTCCTAGTAAATTCTTTTGGGAATTCTAGAATTTGCCTTAAGAATTCTAGATTTTAGCGGGGTTTTAGGGGCGGCAGCCCCTAAGGGTTTAGGGCGGCAGCCCTAAAAACATTTGCGGGGCTAGGGGCTTGCCCCACAAAAGCGAGCAAAAATCTAGAATTCCCTAGAATAAAATCTAGAATTCCCTAGAATAAAATCTAGAATTCCCTAGAATAAAATCTAGAA
>CAMCEN010000001.1 GCA_945873855.1 uncultured Campylobacter sp. | reverse complement strand
TCTAGAATTCTTTAATCTAGAATTCTTTAATCTAGAATTCCTTAATCTAGAATTCTTAATCTAGAATTCTTAATCTAGAATTCTAATCTAGAATTTCTTAATCTAGAATTCCCAAGCAAGCTCAAGCTTGAAGTATTCTTAGGCACTAAATACTTTTTTATCATTTTTCTTGCCGATTATATACGCTCCATAAGCTATTATAGACATAGCAATAGCAATAATTATCGCAGCATAAGCACTAGCGTCCATTTTGTTCCCTTTCTATTTTCATAGCTAAAAATGTGATAAAAAGCATCAAATAAATACCCATTATCACGACCACCACAGATGCAATAATGCTTTTAAAATCTAGCATTAACTTCAAAAAGCCACCGACTATGAGCGCAGCAGCTATATTAAAAATAGCATTAAAAAGCAGCTTTTGCCACTCTTTCATTTTTTGCCTTTTTGGCAGAATTATAGCGTAATTATATGATTTTTTAGAAAATATTTAAAATTTAATTTTTACAAAATATATTTTTTAGTTAATTTTTAAAACTCTTAGAAAAAATATTTATTTAAGAATATTTTTAGAATTATTTTCTTATAATTCTAAAAATTTAAATTAAGGAGTGAAAATGAAGCTTATAACAGCGATTATACGGCCATACAAGCTAGAAGATGTTCGCAGTGAGCTAGAGAATATAGGCATAAAGGGCATCACCATAAGCGAAGTTCAAGGCTTTGGCAATACAAAAGGACATGCTGAAAACTACCGTGGCGTTCAGGTATTAGTAGAGTATATCCCTAAAATAAAAGTAGAAATCGCCTGCAGTGACGCTGAATATGAACGAACGATTGAGGCGATAATCAAAGGCGCAAAAACCGGCGGCATAGGCGATGGTAAGATTTTTGTAAGAAATCTAGAACAAGTGATACGCATTCGCACGGGTGAAAGTGGCGATGATGCTATCTAGCCTGTAGCAATTCGCCTCGCAGCTCATCTGCGACGAAAGCTCGCTCGTGCTTCACTGCGGCGCACGCTCAGTGCGCCTCATTCGTACTCACTTGCTTTCGCCACATCTGAGGCGCGATGCTAGAATTGCTATTTTGTCTAGTTTTACACTTTCTAATTTTAGACAAAATAAAAAATATATTTAATAAAACTTTAAGGATAAAAAATGAAGCTTTTTGTAATTTTACTTTTAACATTCGCGCAGTGTTTGGCAAACCAAAGCGCAGACCAAAGCCCAGCGCAAACTAGCATCATCCCAGCTGATACTGCGTGGATGATGGTAAGTTCTGCTTTTGTTTTGATGATGAGCTTGCCAGGCATTGCGCTATTTTACGCTGGCATGACTAGAAAGAAAAATATTCTCTCAGTCATTATGCTAAACTTTGGCGCAATTAGCGTTGCTAGCGTGCTTTGGATAGCTTGTGGATATAGCATAGCTTTTGGTGGGGAGAGTGCGTTTTTTGGCGATTTTAGCAAGGCTTTTCTTAGCTCTTTGGCTGTTGATATGAGCTCCCCCGCTGCGCCAAATATCCCTGAGAGCGTGTATATAATGTTTCAAATGACTTTTGCGATGATATCTTGCGCTATTATTACTGGCTCAGTCGTTGAGCGTGTGCGTTTTGTGCCTTTTATGCTTTTTATCGCGCTGTGGCTGGTGGTCGTGTATGCGCCTACTGCGCACTGGGTGTGGTCGCCAGTGGGATTTTTGGCTAATGATGGCGTGCTAGACTACGCTGGCGGCACTGTGGTACACATAAACGCAGGTATCGCAGGGCTCGTTGGCTCTCTGGTGCTAGGTGCTCGTGTGGGATATAAAAAAGAAGCCATGCCGCCGCATAATCTAGTGCTAACAATGCTTGGTATATCGCTACTTTGGGTGGGTTGGATAGGCTTTAATGCTGGCTCAGCCCTCGGCGCAAATGCCCAGGCTGGTATGGTACTGCTAGTAACGCACGCAAGCGCAGCTAGTGGGGCTATAACTTGGCTAGTTTGTGAGCGCATTTTTTCTCAAAAGCCCTCAGCTCTTGGCTTTTGTTCTGGGGCACTTTGTGGGCTGGTTGCTATCACGCCAGCAGCAGGCTATGTAAGCACGCTCTCAGCGATGTTTTTAGCCTGCATTACCTGCGTTTGTTGCTTTTATTTTGTGGCGATTTTAAAGCCAAAATTGCGCCTAGATGACAGCCTTGATGCCTTTGGAATTCACGCTATAGGTGGCGCGATTAGCGGTGTTTTGGTGGCGTTTTTTGCCAAAGAGGGCGTAGAGGCTAGCCTTGAGGCGCAGGTTATTGGTGTGCTAGTAACCATCGTTTATAGTGGCGTGCTAAGCTGGGTGCTGTTTTTTGTGGTAGATAAGCTCTTTACTCTTAGAGCTAGTAGCACAGATGAGCGAATAGGGCTTGATATCAGCGAACACAGCGAGAGACTATGCTAGGAATTCTAGAATTCCCTGTCATCCCCCAGCCCCTTTGGGGGATCTTTATAGGGAATTCTAGAGCTCTCGTCATTGCGAGCGAAGCGAAGCAATCTCTAGGAATTCTAGAGCTCTCGTCATTGCGAGCGAAGCGAAGCAATCTCTAGGAATTCTAGATTTAGTCTTAGGAATTCTAGATTTTCTGGGGGTTAGGGGGTGTCTTTTTGGAATTCTAGAATTCCTAGTAAATTTTATTAGGAATTCTAGATTTTGCCTTAGGAATTCTAGAATTCTTTTTTAGCTCGCTTTTGGGCTAGATAAATCTAGCCCAGCTCGCAAATTTTATAAGGGCTACGCCCTAAACCCTTAGGGGCTGCCGCCCCTAAAACCCCGCTAAAATCTAGAATTCTCCCTCGCAATGACGGAATTTTCGCAATGACGGAATTCTAAATTCTTTGTGATGAGATCATAGGGTCAAGTCGGGGGATGACAGAAAACGCAAGTTGGGGGATGACAAAAGGTTTGAGATTGTCCGGTCAAGCCGGACAATGACACAGAGCGGTTAAGCCGGACAATGACACAGAGCAGTTAAGCTGGACAATGACATAAGTAGCTAGGAATTCTAGAATTCCCTAGCTACTTAAGCTAAATATTTTAGCTTATGGTGTTGTTGTTGGTGGTGTTGTTGTTGCTTCTGGATAAATGCTTATGCTTGAGCCGAAAGTTATTACGCCAGCACCTTCTCTTTCAATAATAGTAATATTCGGTACTTGTAAAGCAAGAAAAGCTTTTATAGGTTCTGCATCTAGAACTTCTTTGCAAGTACCTTTGTCCTTATTTGCGCGTACTTTGGCAATTTGAATGTGAGCTGGTTCAGTGCCAACTCTATCCTTTACCCGAAACACTATACAGTCTATATCATCAACTGGTAAGTAAACTGCACCTTGTGTGTTAGGATCATTACGAACAATTATAGTGTTTTGCGCAGATTTTTTCTTTTCAAGACGTATAGGCACATTTGTGACATCTCCCCATTTTGCGTTACCAAATTCACCTTTTACTGCATAGTAACTACTAAGATCACTTATTAGTGTGCGTATGTTGCTAACAGTAGTTGCGACTTCGGCGTCAGTTCTTGTAGCAGCTAGGCGAGGGATGGCTACGCTAGCTAGAATTCCTAATATAACGATCACGAAGATCAGCTCTATCATTGTAAAGCCCTTTTTCATGGCTAACTCCTTTAAATGTTAAATGTATCCGCATTATACTATTCTAATTAATAAACTTTGCTTAAAATTTATTAAAGTTTTGTTAAAGTATTTTTTTATTGAAGTATTTTTGCTAGGGAATTCTGGAATTTATTCTAGGGAATTCTAGAATTCCCTAGAATTCGTCATTGTGGGAATTCTGTCATTGCGAGGGAGCAAAGCAGAGGGAGCAATCTCGTTTAAGGCTTAATAATGAGATTGCTTCTGAGATTGCTTCGGCTTTTTCAAAGCCTCGCAATGACGGAATTTTAGACGGAATTTTAGATGGAATTCTAGACGGAATTTTAAATGAGATTGCTTCGCTTTGCTCGCAATGACGGAATTTCCGCAATGACGGAATTCCATAAACTAGAATTCCCTAGATTTTTAAGTTTATTTTAATTGTTTAATTTTTTTTTCTTTGCTAAAATAACTTTTTATTATTTAGAGGTGATTTAATGAATATATTTTTAGGCTCTTTGATTTTACTTGGCGGTATTGCTGTTTTGGCGTATTTTTCTATCTTTTTAACTGATGATAAAAGAATAGCAAATGAGTAAAAAAGAAGATATTAAAGAAAATCTTTTAAATCTAAACTCGTATTTACAAGCTTTGCTTACAGCTTTGATTGCACTTATTGGTTTTACTTTTAGTGTGTTTTGTGATATTATCAAAACTAGCCTTAGCGTTGGAATTGTAGGCATTGTGGGTATATTTGCGCTAGTTTTTGTAATATTTGTAATACAAAAAAAGATTTTAAGACTAAGAAAAGAACTAAGAGCACTAAAGTAGCTAAAAGATTATAAAATTTCTACTCAATTTTTTCAAAAAAGCCGGAGTTTTGTAGGGTTTTGGCGATTTGTTTTGTGTAATTTAGCATAAAATCATAGTCTTTTCTAAGCCCAAAAAGTCCTGTTTGCTCGTCTTTTAAGTCTATATTATTTTTCTCTAAATAGCTTATAAAATCATCACAAAGCCCCTTTATATCACGCTTACCATCAAAAAGCAAGGCTAAATGCGCCTCATAAGGCTCAAGGCTTAAAATCTCGCCCATGTAGCCAGCAAGGCTGATTTTTGGCTTAGAAGTAGTGGCAAAATACTCTAAATATCCCCTTAAACTCTCTTTTAGCCTAGTTTTGCCCTTTTCATAAGCTGGGAATTCTAGTTTTTTTGCGCTGATCTCAACAGCACCTATAAAAACAAGCTGGAGCAATAAAGCGCAAATACTTTTAGGCTCAGTGTTTATAGCGTCTGCTAGCTCGCTAATACTAGCAAAGCTTGGATAAAAATTATTTAGAGCCTGTGCTAGGGCTTTTGCGCTAGTATTTAGCACTACGCTGCCGTTTTTGGCTGTTATTTCATGATGAGCTATATCAAAATCCCCTCTGTAATAAACGCTTTTAAGCTCTAAGCTCTCTAATCTGCCAAGCAGTGCGCTCTCATGTTCTTTTGCTAGCTTTGAGTGCGATAAAATAGCAGCTCTAAAACAGCGCATGCTAAGAAAATCGCTGTATTGCTCAGCTTTTATCCGCTCAGTTAAGCTAGGGCGAAGTAAGATTTTATTCATTGCGTCAAAAAAACTAGCCGAGAGCGAGCTATCAAGCAAATAAGCAAGATCAAACTTGCTAGCGTGGGTGACAAACTGGCTTAAATATTTTGGGTCGTTTGAGAGCTCAAAATGCTCGTGCATAAGGTAAAAATCATCATAAAGCTCGCAGATGTCTTTTGCATGCTCTAAAAAAGCCTTGCTAAAAACTGCTCTTTGCTCGCTATTTTCATCAAAGCTGTTTGCGTAGCCTAAAAGCGCTTTTAGGACGCTTTTTGCGCGACTTAGTCTCTCATCATCACGCTCTAAATGCGAAGTGCTAAAAAGCATGAGATCACGCAAGATATCGCGCTGTTTCCAGCCTGGATAGGCATTAAAACTAACATAGGCTAAGCCATTTTGACTAAGAGTTTTGCTAATAAGCGTAAAAAGAGCGTCCTTTACTCTATCATCTACCCAGCTATAAAGCCCATGAGCGATGATATAATCAAACTCTCCTAGACTTTTTAATGCTTTTTCATCAGCTATGATTTCACAAATATCAGCCTCAAGGAATTCTAGATTTTTTGCGCCTATATCCTTGGCGATTTTTTGGGCTTTTTGGATGTGGACTGGACTGATGTCAATGCCTACAAACTCCGCACTAGGCGCATTTAATGCAGCATAGATGATATTTGCTCCAAAGCTACAACCTAGCTCTAAAACTCTACAACTCCCTAGCTCCTTACTTTTAAAGCCAAAAAGCGCACTAATAGCCTCTAAGCGCAGCGGCGAACTAGCCTTAAAAGCCCTGCTAGTATATGGCGTGCTCTCATAAGTGGCTATTACTTTTTGCTTCATTTTTTGCCTTTTGTCTTAGGAATTCTAGATTTTTGCGTAATTTTAGCTTACAAAAGCTAAAACTTAGAGAAAATGCGCTAGAATTAAGGCTTTATTTTTGGGGGATTGTTTATGAAAAAAGTCCATTTTATCGGCATCGGTGGCATTGGAATTTCAGCTATTGCTAGATTTTTGTTTGAGCAAGGCTTTGTAGTAAGTGGCAGTGATATAAAAGAAAGCGAAGTTACAAAAGAGCTTAGCGAGGCTGGCATGAAAATAAGCGTGCCACATAGCAAACAAGCCGTGCTAGATGCTAGTCCTGATTTTGTCGTATACTCAGCTGCTATAAAGCCAAATAATATAGAGCTACAAGCTGCTAGAAATGCTGGTATAGAGTGTCTTTCACGCAAAGAAGCCCTGCCTTTGGTGCTAAAAGATAAAAAGGTCTTTGCCGTAGCTGGTGCGCATGGCAAAAGCACCACAAGCGCAATGCTAGCAAGCCTGCTTGATGGTAGTGTGATAATAGGCGCAGTCTCAAAGCAGTTTGGTTCAAATATGAAATACGAACAAAGCGAAAATGTGATTTTTGAAGCTGATGAGAGTGATTCAAGCTTTCTTAACTCAAATCCCTATCTAGCAATAGTTACAAACGCAGAACCTGAGCATATGGAGCATTATGATTATGATTTGGCTAAGTTTCATGCAGCATATAGGGGCTTTTTGGAGCGTGCGAAGGTGCGTGTGATAAATACTGATGATGAGTTTTTAGGCACGCTTAAGATGGATAGCATTCGGCTAAATGAAGGCGATATTAGCGATATAAAGGTGATTTTGCGTGATAATGAGCCCTTTACTAGCTTTAATCTAAAAGGTCTTGGGCGTTTTGAGGCGTATGGGGCTGGTAAGCATATCGCTGTGGATGCCTCACTAGCAGTGCTTGGGGCAAACTGCGAGGTGGGATTAGAGCTTATAAGAGAGCGGCTAAAAAATTATAGAGGCATAAAAAAACGCTTTGATATACTTGTAGCTAGCCCAAACTATGCTTTAATCGACGACTACGGACATCACCCAACAGAAATCGCAGCCACGCTAAAATCAGCTAGGCTTTATGCTGATTTGCTAGGGCTTAGCAAGATTACAGCGATATTTCAGCCACATCGCTATACTAGGCTAAAGGCAAATCTAGATGGCTTTAAGCAGTGTTTTAGCGGAGCTGATGAGCTGGTTGTGCTACCGGTTTTTGCGGCTGGTGAGGAGCCAAATGATGTGGATTTAAAAGCAGAGTTTAGCACAGCGACCTTTGCTGAAAGAATAGAGCGTAAGGGCGATTTTATCGCTTTTAAAGACAGTTTTGGCGTGGCTCATATACTAAATGACGGACTTGTAATAGGCTTTGGGGCTGGGGATATCTCAGCTCAGCTTAGAGGCAAATAAAATAAGGTAAAAAAAATGCTAAAAAAACTTATAATATTTTTTGGAGTTTTGATGATACTAGGCTGTGGATATAAGCCTGTTAGCGTGCTAACAAAAGAAATAATTGATGATAAAGTCTATGTAGATGTGGTGATAAAAAAGAGCGACCCAGCAAACTCTGTGGCTATAAAAGATGGCATTAGAGAAGCTGTAATAAAACGCCTTAATAGAGACCTTTCTAGCCAAAGTGACGCTGATACAGTGATAATAGCAAATATCGCAAATGTAGTTTTTGTGCCTACTTCTTTTGATAGATTTGGCTTTGTAAATGCCTATGAAGCGCAAGTAAGCATAGACTATAAAGTAAAGCTAAGCAGCGGCGAGCCACTAAGTATCATAGCCACTGGCAAAAGCTACTTTCGTATGAACCGTCAAGTGCTAGATACAATCTACACAGATAGCGTAATCACAAACCAAGACCGCTATAATGCTATCTTTGAGGCTAGCAAAGAAAGCTTTGATGAGTTAATCGCAAAACTAGCCCTAAAAGGCTATAAGCTAAAAAAGGACTAAGATGGCAACTTTACTTGGCGAAGTCATCAAAGATACTATAAAAGAAGCAGCTCTAAATAAAATCACACTAACCCCAGAAAACTACGCTCAGCTTTTTTGTAAAGTAGCTGCTAGCAAGGGTGTAAGCAGCCCAGAGTGCCAAAAGCTACAAGGCTATATATCTCGCCTTAATGAGCATTTACAAAATGAAATTTCTAGAATGCCGATGAGAACAGAATCTGAGTTTATCGCCTATCTCATCTCTAGGCTAAATAGAGCTAGCAGCGAGAGTGGCGGCAAAATCACCCCTGATCTAATCTCTCTAAATAAAAGCATACTAAATAGCATAAAACTGCTAAGAAACAAAGACGCAACCGATCTAGCAAGTCGCACAATGAGCACTTTAGAGAGTAATCCTAGCGATACAAACCTAAAAATACTGCGTGAAAAATGGCAAAGCTTCATCGCAAACTACGATGATAGCTATATTGATGATCTTAAAAAATACGGCGTAAATAAAAGCGATGATCTAAAAGGCATAATTGATGCTTTAATGAGCTCAAATATTGAAATATCAGGCTCAAAGGATTATTATTTAATAGCTGAGCTGATTTTACACTCGCTTTTGCCAAGCATTACTCCAAAGATGGATGATGAGCTAGAAAGCCTTAGCAAACGCCTTCGTGATATGCCTGAGCTAATAGAAAATGCAAATATGCAAGGCGATATCAAAAATCTCATAAATAAGCGCATAGGGCTTGATAGAAATGAGTTTGAAAGTAAAATCTCGGGCCTAGATAAAATTCTAGTGGACATAGAAAACGAGCTTGAAGCCTACTCAAAAAAGCTAGGCTTAGAGCAAAATAACAAGCTAGGTGATATACGCAAAGAACTAGAGGATCTAGGTGGCAGCAGCGAGTATAAAAATGTAAAAAACAAACTAGAAAATGTCGCAAACTCGATTAGCACAAATCTAAGAGACTTTGAAGTAAAGCTAAATGACTCAAAGCGTGCGATAAAATCGCTTAAAGATCAAATAAGGGAGCTGCAAGAACAGCTAGAAAAATCAGCCAAAGAAGCGCAAAATGACTTTTTAACCGGACTTTATACCAAGCGAGCCTTAGAAGCACAGCTTGAGAGAGTTGAAGAAGATTATATAAATAAAGATATAGAATATTGTATATGCTTTTTTGATATTGATCACTTTAAGCATATAAATGACACTTATGGACACAGCGCAGGTGATGTAATACTAGCAAAAATAGGGGGTATCCTACACAAAATGTCGCGCCAAATCGATGTGGTAGCAAGATATGGCGGAGAGGAGTTTGTAGCGATTTTGCCACTTTGTGATTTAAAACAGGCGCAAAAATACGCAAATGAAATACTGCATAATGTGCACTCATATGAGTTTGTTTACAAACAAAGTAAGTTTAATGTAACTATAAGCTGCGGTATAGCCTCACGCACACAAACAAAAAGCCGTATAAGCTGTATGGAAAAAGCTGATGAAATGCTCTACGCTGCCAAAAAAGCTGGGCGAAACTGCGTAAAGGTTTTAGAAAGCTAGGGAATTCTAGATTTTATTTAGGGAATTCTAGAATTTATTTAAGGAATTCTAGAATTTATTTAAGGAATTCTAGAATTTATTTAGGGAATTCTAGATTTTATTTAAGGAATTCTAGATTTTATTTAAGGAATTCTAGATTTTATTTAAGGAATTCTAGAATTCCTAATGGTTTTGTAAAGATTTTAAAGAAAGTTTATGAAAAGTCTAAAAGAGTTTTTAAACGCCAAGCCGCTTTATTATGATGAGATTGATTATAGCCGCTTTCCTCGTGCCTTTAAGGCTATAAAAAATGAGCTAGAAATCAAGCCCATCATACATATAATAGGCACAAACGGCAAGGGTAGCACCGGGCGTTTTCTAGCCCTTATTTTAAAGGCAAATGGCAAAAAAGTAGGGCATTACACCAGCCCTCATATTTTTGATTTTAACGAGAGATTTTGGCTTGATGGAGCTTTGGCTAGTGATGATGAGCTAGAACTTGCTCACAAAGAGCTTTTAGAGATTTTTAAAAAAACTAGCGCGGAGCATTTTATAGCGGGGCTTAGCTATTTTGAGTGGGCGACTTTGCTAGCTTGCGTACTTTTTAGGGGCTGTGATGAGTGGATTTTTGAGGCTGGGCTTGGTGGTGAGCATGATGCGACAAATGCTCTGCCAAAAGCTCTTAGCATTTTTACGCCCATTGGGCTTGATCACAGGGCTTTTTTAGGGGATAGTTTGGATAGCATTGCTACAACCAAGCTAAACGCGATGAGCAAAAATGCTATAATATCTGCGTTTTTTGCTAGGCTTGATATAGCAAAAAATATAGCAGAGCAAAAAGGCGCAAGCCTAAAAATCGCGCCTAAATGCGCTACTAGCAATGCTAGCAAGATTTATCTAAAACACAAAAGTATTTTTTTGCGCCAAAATTTCGCCCTTGCGCTTTTTAGCGCAAAAAGCCTTGGCGCAAAGTGGGATAAAAGCGTGCTAGCAAAAATGAGCGAGTTTGACCTGCAAGCCAGAGCGCAAAAAATCTATCCAAACTTGCTAATTGATGCAGGACACAATGAACACGCCGCAAAGGCTATAAAAACGCATTTACTCTCTACTTTTGGTAAAAGGGCAACAACGCTAGTTTTTAACAGCTTTGATGATAAGGATATAAAAGCTGTGCTAAGCATTTTAGCTCCGTGCTTAAAGCGCATTTTACTCTACACTTATGAGAGCAGCTGGCGCAAACTTGGCACGCAAAATGCTCATAAAATAGCAAATGAATTAGGAATTCCTTGCTGTGATTTTAATAAAACAGAGTTTTTAAAAGAGTTGAAATCAAGGAAAAATAACTTTTTAGTCTTTGGTTCTTTTATGCTAGTAGGTGAGTTTTTAAAGGATTTTAATGGGTTTAAGAAAAAATAAATTTATGATCACCATAACAGATCTAAATGGGTCTAGAAACTTTGTTTTAGGCGATGTAATAAAGCGAATTGCGCTTTATATCATGCTTGTTTTTGTGCTAATTGGTGTGCTTACTACTTTTTATGTTCGTTATTTGCTAGAAACTACAAATGAAGCCAAAGAGCTAATGAGCGATTTACAACGCCAAAATAGCATGATAAATGAAGCTAAACAAGCTAGCCAGCTAGAACTAGAAAGACTTGAAGGCAAAATCAGCGAACTAGGCGAGCAATACGGCGTGGATCTAAACACTAGCTTAGAAAATGCTACCTTTGTGCAAGATATTGAAAAAATCATGCTCTCAGTGGCTGAGACAAAGGCGCTTTTTGATGGAATTCCAAATGGCGACCCAACAGGCGGACAAGGCCGCATAAGCGATCATTATGGATATAGAACACATCCTGTTTTACATTATAAGCAACTGCACGCAGGGCTTGATTTTGCCATGCCTGTAGGCACTCCGATTTATGCTACGGCAAATGGCGTGGTGCTAAGTGCTGGTATTCAGCCAGGATATGGACACATGGTAGAAATCAGGCATAACTTTGGCTTTGGTGCTAGATATGGACATTTAAATGGAAAATATGCTGTAAAACAAGGTGATTTTGTAAAAAAAGGTGATATAATAGCTTATAGTGGAAACAGCGGACTTAGCACAGGGCCACATCTACACTATGAGATTCGCTTTATCTCAAAAGCGTTAAATCCTATAAACTTTGTAAATTGGAAACAAGAAAACTATAAAGATATATTCCAAAAGGAAGGACAAATACAATGGCAATCTTTGGTAAAACTGCTATCGCCTCAAATAACAAACAAAGCACAATAATCGGCATGGGGGCGATTTTTAAAGGAAATTTAACTCTAAATTCTATGATATATGTAGATGGCACTATAGAAGGCGATGTACTCTCAACTGATAGCGTAGTAGTAGGCAAAAATGGTATTTTAAAAGGCGATGTAAAGGCTAAAAAAATCGTTATAAACGGAGAGATTAGAGGTAATGTAGTAGCTGATAGCATAGAAATCCTTGCTGGGGCTACTTTGATGGGTGATATGGAAGTTTACGAACTTAGCTGTGAGCCTAGTGGCCGTTTTATCGGGCATTGTAAGTATATAGAACAAGAACTAAGCTCTAGTTATCAAACAATAGAACCAGATAAAGAGTAAAAAAATGACAAATATACAATCAGCGCTTTTTGAGTATCTAAAAGAGCAAAAAAGCTGTGCTGATGTGATTATATATGACTCTTATGCGCAAGCACTTTTAGCCGCTCATGTAGGGCAGTATCTAGGCTATGAGTGCTTTGTTTTGCCTGAGTTTGTGGCAAAAAAAGGCGATGATTTAAGGGCATTTTGCGCAGAACTGCTTAAAATCAGTGAAACTCTAAGTCATTTTTATAACCTAGAAAAGAAAAAAAAGCTGATTTTAAGCCCAGCAAATACAATCAGCCACCCTTTACCAGCTAAAAAACACTTGGAACAAATCAGGCTAAAACTAGGCGATAAGCTTGATATAAAGGAGCTAAAAGAAAAACTGCTGCGCTGTGGATATAGCCTAGTTGATATAGTTCAAGATAAGGCTGAGGCTAGTTTTAGAGGTGAGATAATAGATATTTTTGATGTGGCTAGCTCTAAGCCTGTGAGAATTTTGCTTGATTTTGATGAGATTGAGAGTATTAAAAGCTTTGATGAAGCTACGCAAAAAAGCGATAATGAGCTAAAAGAGTTTAGTATAACGCCTTTTGTAGCTAGTTTTAGTAGTGAGCAGTTTGAGAGACTTAGCGAGCAAATTTCTCACTTACAAACTGATTTTATAGAGCAAAACTTGAATTCTTACGGACTATGGTATATTGATGATTTAGTTGATTTTACTAGTGAGTTTTGCTGTATTTTTGCTAGCAAGGATATAGCTAAAAATAACGCAGAGTTAGGGAATTCTAGAATTCCTTTTATACCAGAGCCAAAGAGATTTAAAGACTTCGAGCCAAAGTTAAATGCTGGCTTTTTTGACTTTCACAGCAGCAAAAAAATCACCTTGCTAAGCACTACTAATAGTGCCATAAGAGCACTAAGCCTTAATGAAAATAAAAATCTAGAAACAAAACAAAGCCCAGCGTGGATAAATATCATAAGCGATGATGAAATAATCGTCTCTTTAAATCGTCCAAATACCAAACGAAGAGAGAAAAAAGCAAGCGTAGTAATAGGCGAGCTAAACGCAGGTGATTTTGTAGTTCACGAAGATTATGGCATAGGGCGTTTTGTAGGCTTAGAGCAAGCCAGAGTGCTAGGCGTTACGCAAGAGTTTGTAGTAATCACCTATCAAGGTGGCGATAGACTGCTTTTGCCAGCTGGCAATCTAAATCTAATAGATAAATACATCGCAAACTCAGGCTCAGTCCCACAAATAGACAGGCTTGGCAAAGGTGGCTTTGCTAAGATAAAAGAAAAGGTAAAAGAAAAACTCTTTGCTATAGCAAATGCTATCATCGAACTAGCTGCAAAGCGTGAGCTAATAGATGCTAAGGTGCTTGAGGTTGGTAGTAATTACGCCGAGTTTAAAAAAATGGCTGGCTTTCTTTACACCACAGATCAGCAAAACGCAGTAGATGCGATTTTTAGTGACCTTAAAAGTGGCAAGGTCATGGATAGACTACTTAGCGGCGATGTAGGCTTTGGCAAGACTGAGGTTGCGATGAATGCGATTTTTGCTAGTATTTCTAGCAAGGCAGCAGCATTATTTTTTGTGCCTACTACTTTGCTTTGTTCACAGCACTACGCCACGCTAAAAGCTCGCTTTGAGCCTTTTGGTATAAAAGTATACCGCATAGATAGATTTTCTAGCACAAAGCACAAAAACGAAGCCAAAAAAGCTCTAGCAGATGGTGAGCCAGTAGTGGTTATCGGCACTCACTCCCTGCTTAGCCTAGAGGCAAAAAACATAGGCGTCATCATCATAGATGAAGAGCATAAATTTGGCGTCAAACAAAAAGAAAAACTAAAACAAATCAGCCAAAACTCTCACATACTCTCAATGAGTGCTACGCCAATACCTCGTTCGCTAAACATGGCTCTAAGCTCGGTAAAAACATATTCTAGCCTTACTACACCTCCACTTGATCGCCAAGATGTAAGAACCTTTGTGCTAAAGTGGAATGAATCTGCTATAAAAGAAGCTATTATGCGTGAGTTGCGCCGTGGTGGGCAGATATTTTATGTTCATAACCTAATTGCTGATTTGCCTCGCTTGCAAAGAGAGATCAAGGCTATCGTGCCCACCTTGCGTATTTTAGTACTTCATGGCAAAATGGATGCCAAAATTAGCGAAGAAGAGATTTTAAACTTCGCTGATAAAAAATATGATTTACTACTTTGTACTAGCATTGTAGAAAGTGGCATTCACTTGCCAAATGCAAATACGATTTTTGTAGATAATTCAAATAAATTTGGCATAGCTGATTTACACCAGCTTCGTGGCAGAGTAGGGCGTAGCAAAGCTCAGGGCTTTTGCTATTTTCTTGTAGCTGAGGATGCGCAAATCTCAGCTGAGGCTAGTAAAAGACTATTAGCTCTAGAAGCAAACTCGTTTTTAGGCTCAGGGGCGGTGCTTGCTCATCATGACTTAGAGATTAGAGGTGGTGGAAATATCCTAGGCGATGCTCAAAGCGGTCATATAGAGGCAATCGGCTATAGTCTTTATCTAAAAATGCTAGAAAGCGAGATAAATCGCTGTTTAGCTCTAAAAAATGATGAGCAAAACACTCAAAAAGAAAGCCAAAATGTTGATATCCGCCTAAGTATAAATGCTTTTATAAATAGCGAGCTAATTGATTCTAATAGAGTGCGCTTAGAGCTTTATCGCAGGCTTAGTAAATGCGCTAGCGTGGATGAAGTATATGAAATAGGCGCAGAAATAGAAGACCGCTTTGGCAGGCTTGATATCTTTACAAAGCAGTTTTTGGATGTAATTATAATAAAAATCCTAGCCAAAGGCCTTGGTATAAAAGCTATTAGCAATTTTGAGCAAAACATCAGCTTTACGCCTATAAATGGAGAAAAAACCATAATAAAAGCAAAGAGCAAAGACGAAGATGATATAATAGAAGCGATTTTAAATCACCTAAGGAGTAAAAATGCAAATAACTGATACTAGCTATGCTATGAACTACTATAACACTCCAGCGCAGTCTAATAATGGCGCAGAAAATAATACAGATAATTCAGTTTCAAGCGGAGATAAAACTGCTGATGCTGAAAATAACACACAAAATAATGATAAAAACGCAGGGCAAAAAAATATAGGCGAATTAAGCCTAGAAGAGCAAAGAATGGTAACCGAGCTCCAAGCTGCTGATACTAATGTCCGTGCCCACGAAGCAGCGCATATGGCAGCAGGCGGTGGGCTTACAAGTCCTGCTAGCTACACCTACGAGCGAGGCCCAGATAACAAAATGTATGCCGTAGCTGGCGAGGTAGGTATAAGCACAGGCGAGGGTAACACCCCACAAGAGAGTCTAAATAAAGCCCAGACTATACGCAGAGCAGCCCTAGCTCCAGCTGATCCTAGCCCACAAGATCTAAAAGTAGCCGCTCAGGCTGCTAGTATGGAGATGAGCGCAAGGGCTCAAATAATGCAAGAAAAAATGGCGCAAAACTCGCAAAACACAAATAATAGCAATGAGACTAGCGGCGATGGTAGCACAGAGAATTCTAATGTAAATTCCGCAGAAAATTCCGCAGGGAATTCTAATGTGAATTCCACAGGGAATTCTGCTGTGAATTCCACAGAGAATTCCGCAGAGAATTCCGCAGGGAATTCTAGAATTCCTAGTATAAATCAGCCTAGTAATACAGGTGGCTACTACGCAGCTATAAGCGATCCTGCTATAAGCTCGCAAATTGCTAGTAATAACCAAAAAAGCGTAATTGGCGCTGGTGTAGACCTAGCTGCTTTAATAGGATAAAAAAATGAACTGGCATAAAATAAAAGCTGCAATCGTGCGCTCTGGCAGGATTTGTGCTGTGCATGATATCCAAATCACAGAGCTAAAAAGCCTTTATGGCATAGAAGAGCAAAAAAGACTGCTAAAAGAAAACACAAAACGCTTCATAGAAGGCAAGGGCGCAAATAATGCGCTACTTTGGGGCGAGATGGGATGTGGCAAGTCTAGCTTGGTGCGAGCTGTGTTTTGTAAATACATGGATAAAAATTTACGCTTAATAGAGCTTGGCAAGTTTGAACTAGGCGCGCTTTATGATGTGTTGTGCGTGATTAGAGAAGCAAAAAACTTTAAGTTTATTATCTTTTGTGATGATATGAGCTTTGAGAGTAGCGGTAGTGATGTAAGCGAGCTAAAAAGACTTTTAGAAGGCAGCATTGAAAAAGTGCCACAAAATGTGCTATTTTACGCTACTTCAAACCGCAGGCATTTTCTAAAAACCGAAGAAAATAGCGAGAATTTTCTTATAAATAAAGAAAGAATGAGAGAAAATCTCTCTTTGGCTGATAGATTTGGGCTTAGCATTAGTTTTTATGAGATGGATTTTAGCGATTATATCGGCTTTTGCGATGAGCTTTTTGAAGCGCAGAGCTGGGATGAGAATAGAAGAGAAAATATGCACAAGCTAGCTCGCACTTTTAGTGATAGCAAAGGACTTCGCTCGCCTCGTGCTGCGCAGCAGTTTTTTGCGATGTATGGCGGGCAGCTATGAGTGCTAGTGAGCTATATACCGCCTTAGCTGGCAAAATCAGCCTAAGTGCTAGGCAGTGGTGGCCTGATTATGGCTCGTTTTGGGTGGTAATAGGCGCAATTTTGGGGCAAAATACGAAGTTTGAAAACGCCCTAAAAGCCCTAAATAATCTGCGAAATGATGGCGTGGATAGCTTGGAGAGTTTAGCTGGAGTTCCTACCGCAAAATTAGCAGAGCTTATTAAACCAGCTGGCTTTTATAACACCAAGGCAAAACGCCTAAACTCTCTTGCTAAGGCAATTTGCGCTGATTTTGGTGATTTTGAGAGTTTTAAAGAGAGTGTTAGCAAGCAGTGGCTTTTTTCTCAAAAAGGACTTGGGAGCGAGAGCGTTTATAGCGTGCTTTGCTTTGCTTGCGAGCGTGCTTATATGGTATATGATAGCTATAGCGCAAGGCTTTTGAATGAGCTTGGCTATGAGTTTGAGAGCTATGAAGAGGGCAGGGAGTTTTTAGAAGGGGTTTTAAGCGAGACTGGTGCAAAGGACGGCGCAGGTGAAGAGCTAAGCGAGGCGCTGCTGTGTGCGCATTTTCACGCACTTACAACTGAGTTTTGTAAAGCGCATTTAAAAGGCAAAGTTTTTGATAATGAGGCAAAAGAGTTTCTAAAAACTCTTCTTTAACACTAAATTAGCAAAAAAAATCTACAATTTCATA
The DNA here is from genome assembly GCA_945873855.1 of uncultured Campylobacter sp. Lineage (GTDB taxonomy): Bacteria > Campylobacterota > Campylobacteria > Campylobacterales > Campylobacteraceae > Campylobacter > Campylobacter magnus. The sequence continues at coordinate 167,020 of CAMCEN010000001.1, read as the reverse complement.
AAATTTTTTAAAAGGAGTAAGAATGAAAAAAGTTCTTTTGAGTTCAGTTTTAGTTTTGAGTCTTTTTGGAGCAGGTTTTCAAGATGCTAAAAACCCAGCTAATCAAGGAAATTACGGTGGAAACTACGGTGGCTTTACAGGTCCACAAGCACAAGGCGCAAACACAGTAGCAGGCGCACTAAAAGCTTGGGATGATACAATGGTAACGCTAAAAGGCAATATCATCCGCCAAGTCGCACACGAAAAATACGAGTTTAAAGACAGCACCGGCGTCATTATAGTAGAGATAGATGATGATAAATGGTATGGTCTTTCAGTAGGCCCAAATGATGTAGTAGAAATCTACGGCGAGGTTGATAGCGAGATTTATCGCAAAAATGAAATCGATGTAAAATTTATAAAAAAAGTAAATTAAACTCTCTGGGGAATTCTAGATAAAAGTCCAAGGAATTCTAGAATTCCCTAAATAAAATCTAGAATTCCTTAAATAAATTCTAAAATTCCTAAAACTAAATTTAGAATTTTTAGCATAATTCTAGAATTTCTAGCATAATTCTAGAATTTCTAGTCAAAAATCACTAGGAATTCTAGAATTCCCAAGCCTTGTGTCGTCCCCCGACTTGACCCGATAATCTCATCACAGAGAATTCTAAAATTCCGTCATTACGAGGGAGAATTCTAAATTTTAGCAGGGTTTTAGGGCCACCAAGGGTTTAGGGCGTAGCCCTTATAAAATTTGTGGGCTGGGCTAGATTTATCTATCCTAAAAGCGAGCGAAAATCTAGAATTCCTAGAATAAAATTTAGAATTCCTAAGGATAAATTTAGAATTCACAGAGATTGCTTCGCTTCGCTCGCAATGACGGAAATTCTAGAATTCCATATAGAGATCCCCAAAAGGGTGCTGGGGGATGACATAGTAGGGAATTCTAGAATTCCCTAAAATAAATTCTAGAATTCCTTAAATAAATTCTAAAATTTCTAGTCAAAAATTACTAGGAATTCTAAAATTCCCTAAGCAAAATCTAGAATTCTCTAAAAATACCCCCGCACCCCCAAAAAATCTACTTTAATTTTAAAAGCTCTCTTTTTAGGGCTTTTTGAGATAGGTTTTCTATCACAGTTATGAGCTGGGTGTCTTTTAGAGCGTAGACATAGGGCGAGTGAGCGACGCTGATTTGTCCGTTTTTGCTCTCTATTTTATACTTCACATCGTAGGCTTTGGCGACTTTTTCAAAGTTTTTTGGCTCTACGCAGATAGCATCAGCGCGAAAGTGTTTGGCGTACTCATCACAGGCTTTTAGGCTATCTCTTTGTTTATCCACGCTTATAAAGATGATTTGCGCATCAAGGCCAAGCTCATCAAGGGCGTTATTTAGCAAGTATAGCGTGGCAGGACAAACATCAGGGCAGTTTGTGTAGCCAAAGTAGAGCAAAGCAGGCTTATTAAGGCGAGAAAGAGCAAACTCACCACGAACGCTTTTTGCGCTAAAATTGTATTTACCAGCTCCCAAAACAGCACCAAGACCTAGAAAAATAAGGGCTAAAAAAAGTAAAATTAAGACTTTTTTCACAATTTGCCTTTGAAGTTTTGAGTAAATTATACACAAAAAGTAAAAAAATTACCAAATTATTAAGAAAATATGCGAATTTTTTGCTAAAATCTCGCAAAAAATTTTTTAAGGGGAAAATATGGCAAAAAAATACATTGATATTATGGACACTACTTTTCGTGATGGCTTTCAAAGCGTCTTTGGCGCAAGGGTAGCTATGGACGACTTCTTGCCAGCAGTTAGCGCAGCGCGTGAGGCTGGAATTAGCCACTTTGAGTTTGGCGGTGGTGCTAGATTTCAAAGCTTGTTTTTTTATCTAAATGAAAATGCTTTTGATATGATGGATAAATTTAGAGAGGCAGCTGGCAAGGATGCTGTGCTTCAAACTCTAAGCCGTGGTGTAAATACCGTGACTTTGGATACTGGAAGCCGTGAGATAGTAGATTTGCACGCAAAAATGTTTGCTAAGCACAATACTGATGTAATCCGTAACTTTGATGCGCTAAATGATGTTAAAAATCTAGAATTCAGTGCCCAGAGTATCAAAAAACACGGCGCAAAACACGAAGTAGTAGTAACTATGATGGATTTGCCAGCAGGGCTAGAAGGAGCGCATGATGCGGCTTTTTATGAGAGAATTTTGCGTGAAATTCTAGATGCTGGAATTCCTTATGATAGCGTGTGTTTTAAAGACGCAAGCGGCACAAGCAGCCCACAAAAAGTATATGAAACTATAAAAATGGCTCGTCGCTTGCTAGGAGATGAGACTCACATCCGCCTTCACACGCACGAGACAGCAGGCGTTAGCGTAGCGTGCTACTTAGCAGCTCTTGAAGCAGGAGTTAGTGGAATAGATCTAGCTGCTAGCCCAGTAAGCGGAGGCACAAGCCAGCCTGATATACTTACAATGCTACACGCTGTTAAGGGCAAGAACTACGACCTAGGCGGCTTAGAGCCTGAAAAGATTTTAAAATACGAAGAAGTTTTAAATGAGTGCTTAAAAGATTATTTCTTGCCGCCTGAGGCTACGCAAGTAAGCCCGCTGATACCTTTTTCACCTATGCCAGGTGGGGCTCTGACAGCAAATACTCAAATGATGAGAGATAATAAAATCTTGGATAAATTCCCAGCTGTAATAAAGGCTATGCGTGAGGTAGTAAGAGTAGGTGGCTTTGGTACGAGCGTGACGCCTGTTAGTCAGTTTTATTTCCAACAAGCTTTTAATAATGTAATGTTTGGTGATTGGGCGAAAATAGCTGCTGGATATGGAAAAATGGTGCTAGGCTACTTTGGCAAGACCCCAGTAGAACCTGATGCTAATATCGTAAAAATCGCTAGCGAGCAGCTTGGCTTAGAGCCTACAAAAGAAGCAGCTATCGATATAGCTGACCGTGATGAGAGCAAAAAGCTAAGTTCAATTGCTAAAGTTTTAGAAGAAAACGGCATTGAAAAAACTGATGAAAATCTTTTCATCGTAGCAGCTTGCGGGCAAAAAGGTGTGGCGTTTTTAAAAGGTGAAGCTAAGGTCATGATACGCAAAAATAATAGCGCAAAAGATGGAAAATACCTTGTAAGCGTAAATGGCAACAAATACCATGTAAGCGTAGATGGCAATGAAATCAGCGTAAATGGCACTACTTATAATGTAGATTTAGAGGCTGATAAAGGCACGCCGGTGGGCAAAAAACCTGAGCCTAAAAAAGAGGGCAAAAAGGCTGTGGGCAACGAAAATGAAGTAGTAGCAAGCATGAGTGCAAATGTCTTTAAAGTCCAAGTAGCAGTAGGCGATAAAGTAATAGCAGGTCAAAGCCTAATCGTGCTAGAAGCTATGAAAATGGAAATACCAATTGAAAGCCCTAGGGATGGAGAAGTCGCTGAAATACTAACGCAAAAAGGTGCAACTGTCAGCACAGGCGATGTGCTTGTAAAACTAAAATAAGGAATTCTGGAATTCTGCTTAGGAATTCTATTGTGAAATTTTGCTTAGGAATTTTGGAATTCCATACTATGTCATCCCCCAGCTTGATCCGAGGATCTCTGTGCTAGGGAATTCTAAAATTCCGTCATTGTGGAATTTTAGATTATTTATGATGAGATCCCCCAAAGGGGCTGGGGGATGACACAACCCTTAGGGAATTTTAGAATTCTATTGTGAAATTTTCTAGGGAATTCTAGAATTCTTTGTGAAATTTTGCTTAGGAATTCTAGACTTCTACTTAGGAATTCTAGAATTCCTTAAAAATAATATTGCTACAAAAACTGGAATAAAAAATGAAAAACTTTATACTTGATAAAATCTTTGTGACCTCTAGCCAGCCTGTGCTTTTTGGGAATTTACTTGAGGCAAATGCGCTATTTAATGAGGGCATGCTAGTTGATCCTGCTAAGCTAAACTTTCGTTTTAATTACTTTTGGCTTTATTTGATTTATGGTTTGCTTTGCGCGGTGCTTTTAACACTTGGAATTCTAGTTTTACACAGTAGTTTTAAAAATATTGATTTACACTTTAGCATTATAAGCACGATGCTTATAACCTCGGCTGTGTTTGTGGGCTTTGATGTATTTAAGCGCTGGGCTAGAAAAGAAATCTCAGCTAAGCGTATTAGACAGGCGTGGGAGCTACACTTTGCTTTTTTTGAGTATGAAAAATACAGCAAAATCATAGAAAATATCTACAACGAGGCCTTAAAAGAGAAAATCTCAAGCAGCGAACTAGAAAAATTTGTGCTTGAAAAAGTGGTGAATAATAAGGAAAATTTGTAAAAGCCTAGTTATTTTGCTAGGCTTATAAGGTTCATGAAATCTTTGCTATCGTTCTTAAGCAAACACAGTTTTCGCCTTTTTTTGGTGCAAAATCGGAACTTTCTTCTAAACTTACAATTTTGAAACCTAATTTTTCTAAATTATTTTTTAAAATGTTTTTATCTATAAAGCGTCTGTAATGTCCATCTAGTATAAACTCCCTTTTGCCCACAGCTTCTCCGTGACCAAATTTTCCGTCATTTATGGAGCGTGCTTCTATGAAAAAAAGTCCATTTTTATTTAGCATTTTTGCGATATTTTCAAAAAGTGCTTTTTCTTGTTCATCATTTATAGCATGCAAAGTAAAACGAGAATAACAAAAATCAAAACCTTGTTTATATATCTCTAAATCAGAAGTAAAATCAGCACAAATAAAGTTTGTATCACTTTTGTTATTAAAAATTTCAAGTTTTGAAATGCTGACATCTGAACTATCAATAGCTGTAACATTTATATTGTTTTTTATAAAAAACAAGCTATCTCTACCATTTCCACAGCCAAACTCCACAAGTCTAGCCCCACTTTTATCATACAAAAAATTATCAAAAACAAATTTAGCAAATGAGCTAGGATTGCTTATTTCATCGTGTTTTGAGCTATAGAATTTATCCCAATATACTCTATCATCTATCATTTGAGTATCCTAAAAATTCTAAAATTTCTTTTATATTTTCTTCCAAATTGCCTGCGCCATTTATTGTTATGTTTGGTTTTGGCTCATCAAAGGAAATATCCACGCCTACTACATCTTTTTGAAGTCCAGCTTTTGCTTTGCTATAAAGCCCTTTTTGATCTCTTTTTTCTAGCACCCCAGTCGGGCATTTTATGTAGATTTCAATGTATTTTAGATGATTTTTTTGGCAGACTTCTCTATTGTGCTGGTAGCACTCATTAAAGAGCGAAATAGCGGTGTGAACCACGCAAAAGCCTTGCTTGGCTAGTGCTACGCAAAGAGCGATTTTTTTTCTAGTTAGGTTTATGCGAGCTTCTTTTGAGTAGCCAAAACTATGCTCAAAAACCTCTCTAAAATCATCGCCGTCTGTGTAAATCACGCCTTTGCTTTTTAGCCCGCCTTTTGCGTGAAGTTCTTCAAGTTTAGCACAAAGTGCTTTTGCGGTGGTGGTTTTACCAGCACCAGCTAGACCATTTATCCAGATTATTTGTCCCATTTTTGTCCCATGTTTGTCTTGTAAAAATCAAGTAATTTTGCCTTTTAAATTCTTTAAAATCGCTTATAAACTAGATTTTGGCACGGATTTTGCTTGAAAAGCAAAAAAAGGAATACAATGAACAGCTACGAATACGAAGAACAAATAAAACAAATCTGTGCAAAAGGCGATTTTTCTTCGCTTGATACTTTTGAGAAAAACCTAATCGCCATTGATAGCTACTCAAGGGCTTTGGCTAAAAAACTTTTAGAAACCAATCACACTTATAAGGTGATTTTTGATGATGATTTGCTTGGTCTTAATATAGATTTTGGCAGTGGCGCAAGGCTTTATAATGACCCAAAAAGCGAGATTAAAGCTAGGTTAAATGAGCTAGGCGGTAAGTATTTTTTATATCCTGCGATTTTTATGTATGGACTAGGAAATGGTGCGCTTATTTCAGCATTACTTACTAATGAAAACCATAAAACAATAATTGTCTTTGAACCAGATATCCAGGTGCTTTTTATAGTACTAAACTTCATTGATTTTAGTGCGTGGCTTTTGAAAAATCGCCTTGTGATTTTGAGTAGTGATGTGTGCGATTTTAGCATGTATTGCGACCTTTGCGGTCTTGATGGAGTGTTTAAAAGTTGCAATATCTTTGAACTGCTTATAAACACACCTGCTTACAATGTATTTTTAGAGGATTTTGCAAAGGTAGGGCAGGAGTTTGTGCAAATGTTTCAATGGAAGCTAGAGTGCTATGGAGCAGATGCTGATGATACGATGACAGGTATAAATCAAACTTTGGCTAATATCCCAGATATGCTTTCTAGCATACCACTATCAAAAATCATAAAAGAAAGAAAAAACAAAGTAAAAACCGCAATAATAGTATCAACTGGGCCAAGTTTAACAAAACAGCTAGAATTGCTAAAAGAAATAAAAGATAAAGCCACGATAATAAGCGTTGATTCTAGCTATGAAATACTAAAAAAACATGGCATTAAGCCAGATTTTGTGGTATCATTAGAAAGAATAGAGCTTACATCTAAGTTTTTTGAAAGTCCAGTTTCTAGTTTTGATGATGATACTATTTTTATGCTCTCAAGCCTAATGCATAAAAAAAGTGTAGAATATGTAAAAGCTCGCAATTATAGCCTTGTTTTAAAGCCACTAAATTTTGAGCTAGGATTTAAGGACAATGACTTTGGCTATCTAAGCGGTGGGCATTCGTGCGCACATTTGGGCTATGAGTTGGCTGTGGCATTAGAGCATGAAAAAATCGTGCTTATCGGTCAAGATTTAGCCTTTGGAAATGATAATATCACTCACGCAGATGGTCACGCATACAAAAGAGAGGCAAATGAAAAATACGACAAACTAGAACAAGCCCTAGCTTATGGTGGTAAAGGATGGGTGCTAAGCACTGCTGTTTGGGGAGTGTTTAGAAAAGAGTTTGAGCTTTTGTTTCAAAAGAATAAAACCCCAGCCTATAACTGCACAGAGGGTGGTTCTAGGATAGAAGGTGCGATAGAAAAGCCTTTTAAAGAGCTTTGTGAGATTATAAAAAATGAAAATAAACCTAAGTTTAGCATACCAAAACCACTAAGTGTAAATGAACAAAACTTAAAAATGCTTAGCTACACTGCCAAGCTAAAAAGCGCAGTAGAACTAGGCAAGGATTTTATAAAAAAAGCTAGCGATACTAACAAGACTATAAAAATAGCCTTAAAATCAAATAATGTAGAGTTGATGAAAAATACTTCCCAGCTAGCTAGGGAGCTAAAAATAATCTTTGAAAACAAGCTTTTTGAGAGCTTTTTTATGCAGCTTTGTGGCACTACAATAAAAACAAAAGAAATGGAACTAACCAAAATCATAGTTCAAAACATAGAGTTAAATGAAAAGCTAAAAAATGCCTTAGAACTTGATATGGCACTTTTTAAAAGCGTAAGTGGCTTTGTAAAGCAAATAAATGAGAGTATTGAAAAATATTTTTTAGCAAAGAGTAAAGTATGACAAACATTTTAATTACCGGTGCTGATGGCTTTATTGGCTCGCATTTAACTGAGTTTATTTACAAAGAGAGCAAAAATGAAGCAAGCCCCTTTTTTGGCGCAAAGATTAGGGCTTTAAGCCAGTATAATTCTTTTAATTACTGGGGCCATCTTGAAGATATAGAGGCCGTAAACAAGAAAGATATCGAAGTGCTTTGTGGCGACATTAGAGATCCGCATTTTTGTAAAAATATCACAAAAGGCGTGGATATTATCTTTCATTTAGCAGCGCTCATTGCTATCCCTTACTCATATATCGCACCTGATAGCTACCTTGATACAAATGTAAAAGGCACGCTAAATATCTGCAAAGCAGCCCTTGAAAATGGTGTAAAGCGTGTGATTCACACTAGCACTAGCGAGGTTTATGGCACGGCAAAATATGTGCCGATTGATGAAAATCACCCATTGCAGCCACAAAGTCCATATAGTGCGAGCAAAATCGCAGCTGATATGATGGCTCTAAGTTTTTATAATGCTTTTAATCTTGAAGTAGTGGTGGCGCGTCCTTTTAACGCCTATGGTCCGCGCCAAAGTGCTAGGGCTGTGATACCTACTATAATCACGCAAATCGCAAGTGGCGTAAAGCAAATCAAATTAGGCGATACCACACCGACAAGGGACTTTAACTATGTTTTAGATACAGTTAGGGGCTTTGCGCTACTTGCTAGTGCTAAAAATATCGCTGGGCAGGTTATCAATATAGGTAGTGGCTTTGAAATAAGCGTGGGAGATACGCTAAAACTGATAAAAGAGCTGATGAGTAGCGATGTTGAGTTTGTTGTAGAAAACTCTAGAATTCGCCCTAGTGCTAGCGAGGTTTTTCGCCTTTGCTGCGATAACTCTAAGATAAAAAAACTTTGCGGTTTTAAACCAGAATATAGCTTAGAGCAAGGCTTAAAAGAGACTATTTTGTGGTTTAGCAAGGCTGAAAATTTAGCAAAATATAAAGCAGGAATTTATAATGTCTGAAAAAATCGTGCTTGTAGGAGCCGGCGGACACGCAAAAAGCCTAATAGATGTAATTGAGCTAGAAAATAAATTTGAGATTTTTGGACTTGTAGATAATGCTAAAAATGGCGAAATTTTGGGCTATAAGGTGCTTGGGACAGATGAGATTTTAAAAGAAATCAAAAGCGAGTGTGCTAATGCGATAGTCGCTGTGGGGCAGATAAAATCAGCTAAAATTAGAATTTTCCTTTTTAACAAGCTAAAAGAGCTGGGATTTAACCTACCTGTGATTATCTCGCCGCTTGCTTATGTCTCAAAGCACGCTAGCATAGGCGCAGGCACAGCTGTGATGCATTGCGCCTGTATAAACGCAGGAGCAAAAGTGGGCGAAAACTGTATCATAAACACAAAAGCACTAATAGAACACGATGCTGTGGTGGGAGATAACTGCCACATAAGCACCGCAAGTGTGATAAATGGAGATGTAAGCGTGGGAGATGAGGTATTTTTTGGCTCAAACGCCACAGCAAAAAACGGCGTGATAATAGAGCAAAACTCACTAATACCTATGGCAAGTAGCGTAAAATGGGGGGGGGGGGAGGCAGCACTAAAAAGTAGAATTCTAGAATTTCAAGAAGTTTCAAAAATTTTTTTTGCTATAGGGGATGTAGCATGAAAAAAGATCTCATAATTATAGGCTGTGGTGGCTTAGCAAGAGAAATATGTTTTTATGCTTCTATAAATTCTGATGTAAGAATAAAAGGTATTTTAGCTGATGATGAAAAAAAATATAAAAGTAGTAAATTAAATTTTCCTTATCTTGGAAAAATTTATGATTATAAAGTTAAAGAAAATGATTATTTCATTATAGCTTTTGGAGCTCATCCAAGCAAATTTCAAATATACGATGATTTTGCTAAAAATGGTGCAAAATTCTATACATTTATTCATCCGCAATCTATTGTTTTTGATACTTGTGAGATTGGTAATGGTGTTATAATAATGCCATTTTGTGTTATTGGTGATAATGTAAAAATTTCAAATAATGTTTTCATAAATAAGTTTGTAAATATAGGACATGATACTATAATTTCTAAAAGTTCTATTTTTTCTCCATATACGATGATTGGTGGTGGCTCACATATAGGAGAAAATGTATTTTTTTCATCAGGAAGCATAATAGCACCTAACACAAAAGTCGGTGCTAATTGTGTAGTTAGTGCTAATACTTTTATTAAGAAGGGATTGCGAGAAAATAGTTTTGTCTTTAATAATGTAAAAAATATTATAAAGGTTCGTTAATGTGTGGTTTTGTGGGTTGTTTTGGGGCAAGTAAAGATTTAAAAGATAAAGTACTTTTAGCTGGGCAATTTTTAAGGCATAGGGGAGATAAGAAATCAAAACCAAAGCTTTGTTATGATGATAATTTTTCTGCTGCTTTTTCTAGACTGGCAATTAAGGATTTAAATGAAAGTTCTAAGCAACCATATAGAAAAGATGGTTATAATTTTGTTTTGTGTTTTAATGGAGAAATTTATAATTATAAAGAGCTAAAAGACATTCTAATAAAAAAATCATATATTTTTCAAAGCGATAGCGACACTGAGCTTGTATATTTGGCTTTTGATTATTGGGGCTTAAGCTGCTTTGAAAAATTTAGAGGGATGTTTGCTATTTGTGTTTTTGATATAGAAAAAAAGCAAATGTTTCTAGCAAGAGATGCTTTGGGTATTAAAACTTTATATTATACTATCAAAGAGCAAAATGTATATTTTGCTAGCGAAATTAAGGCTTTTAAGCCTTTTATTTCATTTAGTCCTAACTATGATAATTTGTTTGAATTTTTAAAATTTGGAACAAACCTTGGGAAAAGTACTATTTTTAAAGATATTTATCAGTTAAAACCTGCTCAAATATTAAGTATAGATGTTAATTTGGATATAAAAACAAGTAAATTCTTTAGTTTAGCAGATACATTTGGGGATGATGAAGATATAGATTTTTCTCAAATCAAAGATTTATTAGATGAAAGTGTAAGACTTCATTGCGATTGTGATGTAAAATATGGCTCCCAATTAAGTGGAGGCTTGGATTCTAGCTTAATAACGGCTTTGGCTCATAAATATAGTAAAGATATGGAAACTTTTAGTGTTCGTTTTACAAATAAAGATTTAGATGAGACAAAATTTCAAAAATTATTAACAGATGAGCTACAAATACAGAGTAATTTTATTGTTTATGATAATTTTTTTAATATTGATAAATTAAACCAAGCAATTTATTTTGAAGATTTTCCACTTCATCATCCAAATATCTTAGCTTCAAACGAAATAAATATGCTAGCTGAATGCAAAGCAAACAAAGTTTTGCTTAGTGGAGATGGAGCTGATGAAGTCTTTTGTGGTTATAATTGGCATTTAAGGGAATTTCAAATGTCAGAATTAGATGAAGCCATAAATAAATTAAGTTATTGCCCATTTGAGAATTTAAAAAATTCTGTAAATTTGCATCAAAAAGAATTAAATCCAGAAATACTAAGTGATATTTCTAAAATTCCAAATAACCAAGTTATGGTTTATTTAGGTCAAAGAATATATTTAGATAAATGGTTAAGAAGACAAGATCGCTCAGGCATGCAAAATTCGCTTGAAATTAGAGTTCCTTATCTAGATATTGCTTTATTAAAAGCTTTAAATAAATATTCCATAAAAGCTAAAACTAATAATTTTCGTAACGCAAAATTTATATTAAAAAGGCTTGCTGAGCCTTATATAAATAATAAAATTATTTATCAGAAAAAAATCGGATTTCCAATGCCAATAAAAGAATATTTTGCTAGTAAAAAAGCTGAAATTTTTTGGGAGTTTCTAAGAAGTAAAAAAGCAAAAGAAAGAGGCTTTTATAATTTTGCTTATATAGAAAATTTGATAAAAAACCATAAAGAGAACTTACAAGATAATAGTAGAAGTCTTTGGACTATACTAAATCTAGAACTTTGGTTTCGTATTTTTATAGATAAGCAAGCTGATATTTAATTTAATTAAATGTGATATAATTTTTAAATATGATATTAAATTTTAAATATTTTTCTTGGTTATTTAAACTTTGCAAAGAGGTCTAAAATGAAAAAAGTCTTTATCATAGCAGAAGCTGGGGTCAATCACAATGGCGATATAAATATAGCAAAAAGGCTGATTGAGACAGCAGCAAAGGCTGGGGCGGATGCGGTGAAGTTTCAGAGCTTTAAGGCTGAGCTAGTAATCAGCAAAAATGCTAAAAAGGCTGAGTATCAAGTGCAAAACACTGGCGATGAGAGCGAAAGCCAGCTTGAAATGGTAAAAAAACTAGAACTTGATGAAAAAGCTCACGACGAGCTAATCGCTTATGCAAAAAACAAAAATATAGAGTTTTTATCTACGCCTTTTGATTTACCTAGCGTGGATCTGCTAGTAAAAAAGGGGCTAAAAATCATAAAAATCCCAAGCGGAGAGATAACAAATCTGCCTTATTTAGAAAAAATCGGTGCTTTGGGGCTAAAAATCATTCTTTCAACTGGCATGGCAAAGCTTGGCGAGATAGAAAAAGCACTAGAAATTCTAGAATTCTCAGGCACAAAAAAAGATGATATAACAGTTCTTCACGCAAACACAGAGTATCCAACGCCACTAGCTGATGTAAATCTAAAAGCGATGAGAACTATAAAAAAAGCCTTTAAAGTAAAAGTTGGATATAGCGATCACACAAAGGGCATTGAGGTGCCAATCGCAGCTGTGGCACTAGGTGCTAGTGTGATAGAAAAGCACTTTACGCTTGATCGCAATATGAGTGGCCCAGATCACAAAGCCAGCCTAGAGCCTGATGAGCTAAAGGCGATGGTAAGTGCTATAAGAAATATAGAGCTAGCACTTGGCTCAGGTATAAAAACGCCAAGCAAGAGCGAGAGTAAAAACATAAACATAGCCCGCAAATCAATAGTGGCTAATGGGGCTATCAAAAAAGGCGAGATTTTTAGCAAAGATAATCTAGCTATCAAAAGACCAGGCTCTGGCATAAGTCCTATGCGCTTAGGCGAGGTGCTAGGTAGGGCGGCAAGCCGTGATTTTAGTGCTGATGAGCTAATAGAGATTTAGGGAATTTTGGACGGAATTTTAGAATTCCATATAGAGATCCTCGGGTCAAGCCCGAGGATGACACAAGGTTTGGGAATTTTGACGGAATTTTGAACGAGATTGCTCCCTCTGCTTTACTCCTTCGCAATGACGGAAATTCCGCAATGACGGAATTTTAGAATTCCTACGAAATTTAATCTAAAAAATCTAGAATTCTTAACTAGGAATTCTAAATTTAGAAAATTGAGGTAAAAATGAAGCGAAAAATCTGCGTTGTAAGCACGAGTCGGGCTGATTATGGCTTGCTTTTTTGGCTGCTTAAAGAAATAGAAAAAAGCAGATTTTTAGAGCTTAGCTTGGTGCTATCTGGCTCACATTTAGAACAGCGTTTGGGGCTAACTTATAAAGAAATAGAGCGTGATTTTAAGCATTTTTATAAAGTTCCTTTGGGGCTAGAAAACGATGATGAAACTGCGCTTTGTTCTGCTTTTAGCGCAGGTGTGGCTGGATTTAGCAAGGTTTTAGAGCAAATTGGGCCTGATATAATGGTGCTTTTAGGCGATAGATACGAAATGCTAAGTGCTGGTATCGCTGGCATGCTAAGGGCTGTCCCATTAGCGCATATCCACGGCGGAGAGAGCACGCAAGGTGCGATTGATGAGGGTATTCGCCATGCTTTAACAAAAATGAGTCATATTCATTTTTGTGCCACAAGTCTTTATAAAAGGCGCATTATCCAGCTAGGCGAAAATCCTGCTAGGGTGTATAATGTAGGCGGTCTTGGGATTGAAAATATCAAGCGTTTAGAGCTTTTAGGCAAAAAAGATTTTGAAAACTCGCTAGGCTTCAAACTTGGCAAGAAAAATATTTTAGTAACTTTTCATCCACAAACGATAGAGAAAAAATCTGCTAGCAAGGAATTTTCGCAGATTTTAAACGCACTTGATAGCCTTAAAGATACGCATTTTATCTTTACAGGCGCAAACGCTGATAATGGTGGAAAAATCATAAATGAAATGGCTCAAAGCTACTGCCTTAAAAACCCAAAAAAGGCTATTTTTGTGATGAGTCTTGGGCAGTTGCGATACCTAAGTGCGATAAAGCACGCTGATATAGTGCTTGGCAATAGTTCAAGTGGCATTTGCGAAGCCCCAAGTCTAAAAAAAGCCACCATAAATATAGGCAATCGCCAAAAAGGCAGAATAAAAGCACCTAGCATAATTGATACAAAATGCGATAAATCAAAGATTTTAAAGGCTATTAAAAAGGCGTATTCAAAGGATTTTCAAGCAAAGTTAAAAAGTGTTAAAAATCCTTATGACTCAGGTTTTGCTAGTAAAAAAATAATCAAAGTGCTAGAAAATATAAAATTAAATGGTATTTTAAAAAAGAAATTTTATGATTTGGATACAAAATGTATAAAATAGATGAGATAAAAATAAATCAAAACGCAAGTATAAAGGAGGCCCTAGAAGTAATAGATAAAGGTGCTATAAAAGTAGCTGTGGTGCTAAGCGATGATGGCTTGCTACTTGGTATGTTAAACGATGGCGATATAAGGCGAGCACTTTTAAAAGGCATGAGCTTAGATGATAGTATAACTGGCATAATAAACAAGCATCCAGTAGTAGCAAATATAAATGATACAAAAGAGCGAATTCTAGAATTAGCAAATGAAAAAAAGCTTCATCAAATACCTATTATATCTAATGGCAAGCTAATAGGAATTCAAGATATAAGGGAGTTTTTGGCTCCAAAAAATAAGCCAAATAAAGTGATTTTGATGGTTGGGGGACTTGGCACTAGGCTTAGACCTCTTACAAATGATATGCCAAAACCAATGCTAGATGTAGGAAATAAACCGATTTTACACACCATAGTAGAAAACTTCGCAAAGTATGGCTACACAGATATCATAATGTGTGTAAACTATAAATCTGAGATAATAAAAGAGTATTTTGGAAATGGAGATAAGTTTGGCGTAAAAATAGAGTATGTTTTAGAAAATCAGCGCATGGGAACAGCTGGGGCATTAAGCTTGCTTCAAAAAAGACCAAAAGATGATTTTTTTGTGATGAACGGCGATTTGCTAACAAATGTAAATTTTGAGTATTTACACGAATATCATAAAGATAGCAATGCCCTAGCTAGTATTTGTATCCGCAAATATGAAATGCAAGTGCCTTATGGCGTGGTAAATGTCCGGGCAAATAAAGTAACTTCAATAGAAGAAAAGCCTACGCAGAGCTTTTTTGTAAGTGCTGGGATTTATATGTTTAGCCCTATTGTGCTTGATTTTATCCCAAAGGGTGTTTTTTACGATATGCCAACGCTTTTTAGCGAGCTTTTAAAGCACGATTTTCCAATTCATCCTTTTCCTATCCGTGAGTATTGGCTTGATATTGGCAGAATGGACGAGTATAGAAGGGCAAATGATGAGTATGAGGGAGTTTTTGGGTTATGAGAGTTTTGGTTGTAGGCTATGGTTCTATTGGCAGCAGGCATTGTGAGGTTTTAAGCAGCTTAGGGCACGAAGTAGAGGTGCTTACAAGCAAGGATTTAAAAGAGTTTAAAAGCTATAAGAGTTTTGACGAAATTCCGCTTAGCGAGTTTGATTATTTTGTGATCGCTACGCCTACAAATAAGCATTTTGAAAATCTAGAATTCCTAAATAAAAATGTTAAAAATAAAATTATATTTTGTGAAAAACCGCTTTTTGAGAGCAAAAAAGCGTATTTAGAGCTAGAAAACTCAGTTTTTGTAGGCTATGTTTTGCGCTATCATCCCTTGCTTTTAAAGCTAAAAAACGAGCTAAAAAATGAAAAAATAATTTTCGCGCAGGCAAAATGCTCTTCGTATCTGCCTACTTGGAGGCCAAATACTGATTATAGAGCCTCTTATAGCAGCGATAAAGAGCGTGGTGGTGGAGTTTTGCTAGACCTTAGTCATGAGATTGATTATTTGCTGTGGCTTTTGGGTGATTTTAAGCTAAGTTTTAGTATGGATGAGAAAATCTCTGATTTAGAGATTTCAAGCAATGATTTTTGTGCCTTTTTTGCCAAAGGCAAAAGTGGAGAAATTATTAGCGTTAGCTTAGATTATATAAGTAAAATCACGCAAAGAACGCTTTTAATAGAAACTTTAAATAAAACTTTTTTGCTTGATTTTATCGCAGGATGCCTAAAAATCGCTGATAAAAATGGGGAAATTCTAGAATTCCTAGTAAAAATAGAAAGGAATTCTAGTTTTAAAGCTATGCATGAAGATATTTTAGGTAAAAAAGAGTTTGCTTGCGATTATGAGTTTGGCTTAAAAACAATGGAGATTATAAATGCAGTTCAAAAGGGGAATAAATGAGCGAGGTACTATGTACGATTTGCGCTAGAGGTGGCAGCAAAGGCGTAAAAAACAAAAACATAAAAGAGCTTTGTGGCAAGCCGCTTATCGCTTATAGTATAGAACAAGCTAGGGCTTGTGGGCTTTTTGAGCATGTTGTGCTTAGCACAGATAGCGATGAAATAGCAAGCGTTGCTATAAAATATGGTGCTGAGGTGTTTTTTAAAAGGGAGGCAGAGCTTGCTAGCGATACAGCTGGTAAAATCCCAGCTATAAGGGATGCGTTTTTGCGTAGCGAGGAGCATTTTGGCAAGGAATTTAAATATTTAGTAGACCTTGACGCTACTTCGCCTTTGCGCTTACCTAGCGATATAACAGCGGCTTTTGAGCAGTTTTTAAAAGATAAAAATGATATTTTAATAACCGCTATGCCAAGTCGCAGAAGTCCGTATTTTAATCTAATTGAGATTGATGAGCGTGGAAAAGTGGTGCTTAGCAAGCCACTAGCTAAGTCTATTTTAAGGCGCCAAGATGCGCCAAAAACTTATGATATGAATGCCTCTATTTACATTTGGACAAAAAGGGCGATTTTGGAATGTGATAGTGTATTTACAGAGCGAACTGGGCTTTATGTGATGCCAGAAATTCGCTCTATCGACATTGATAGCGAGCTTGATTTTGAGTTTGTAGAGTTTATAATAAGGAAGCAAAAATGTTAAAAGACAAAGTAGTAGTGATAGCTGGCGGAGCAGGGCTCATAGGAAAAAGCTTTGTAAAATCAGTCCTTGAAAATGGCGCAAAAGCAGTAATTGCTGATATAAATGAAGCAGAGGGCAAGAAATATAGTGATGAGCTAAAAACTAAGTTTTCTAGCAATGTAGAGTTTGTGAAATTTGATCTTTGTGATAAAGATTTGATTTTAAAATGTATTGATTTTACGCTTAGTAACTTTGGCAAGATTGATGCTGCTATAAATGCGGCATATCCACGCACTAAGGATTTTGGGGCACATTTTTTTGATGCTAGTTATGAGGATTTTTGTAAAAATACAAATATGCAGCTTGGCGGTGCGTTTTTGTTTATGCAAGAATTCGCTAGATTTTTTAAAACTAAAAATGCTGGAAATATCATAATGCTCTCATCCATCCAAGGCGTGGTAGCACCAAAGTTTGAGACCTATAAAGACACGCCGATGAGCTCGCCTATAGCATATAGTGCTATAAAAGCTGGGCTAATTCACATGGTAAAATATCTAGCAAAATACCTAAAAGGCTCTAATATTAGAGTAAATTGCATTAGCCCAGGCGGAATTTTAGATGGGCAAAATCCTATTTTTTTACAGCAGTATAAAAATGTTTGCTTAAATAAAGGAATGCTAGACCCTAGCGATATTTGTGGCGCAGCATTGTTTTTGTTAAGCGATGCTAGTGCTTATGTTAATGGACAAAATATCGTAGTTGATGATGGTTTTTGTTTGTAGGAATTCTAGAATTCCTTAAAAATATTTTATTAAAGTTTTATTTGAAATGTTGTAAAATCGCAGCTTTTTAGGAAAAATTATGGAAAAAATCAAACAAATCGTTTTAGAAGCTCTAAAAACCCTTGGCGATGAACTAGGCGATGAGAGCCTAAAAAATGCTGATGAAACAACAAAATTATATGGCAAAAACTCCAGACTTTCTAGCATAGACTTAGTTACACTTGTGGTTGATATAGAAGAAAAAATTGAAAGCGAGCTAGGCAAAAATGTAGTGCTAGCTGATGAGAAGGCAATGAGTGCTTTTAACTCGCCATTTCGTGATGTAGGCTCGCTTTGTGAGTATATCTCAAAGCATGTGTAGAGTTTTTATTATCTCAGGCTCTAGTCGTGGTATCGGCAAGGCTTTAAGCGAGCATTATCTAAAATGCGGCGATATAGTAGTAGGCTGTGCTAGAAGCACTAGCGATATAGCGCATAAAAACTACCGCCACTTTATCCTAGATATAAATGATGAAAAAGCCGTTGTCTCTATGGTAAGGGCTGCTAAAAAAGAGTTTGGCAAAATTGACATTTGTCTAAATAACGCTGGTATGGCGTCCATGAATCATATCCTAACCACTAGCTATGAGAGCGCAAAAACTTTAGTTGATGTGAATTTTCTAGGTGCTTTTTTGCTAAGCCGTGAGGTAGCAAAGGCGATGATAAGTAATAAAAATAGTGCTAAAAGTGGTGTGATCATAAACTTTAGCTCTGTTGCGGCCCCACTTTGCTTGGAGGGCGAGGCGATATATGCTGCTAGCAAGGCTGCTTGCGAAAGCCTAACAAAAACCATGGCAAAAGAGCTAGCAAGCTACTCTATAAGGGTAAATGCTATCGCTCTTGCGCCTGTGCAAACTGATCTCATAAAAGCCGTGCCAAAGGATAAAATAAACGCGCTTTTAGAGCAGCAAGCTATAAAAAGATTTGGCGAATTTGATGATATTATAAATGTAATTGATTTTTTTATAAGTCAAAAAAGTGATTTTATCACAGGGCAGATTATCACGCTTGGTGGGGTTTTAAGATGAGTTTTTTGCTTGAAAGATTTAGAGATAATGCTGATAAAATCGCTATAATAGATGATGGCAAAAGCTACACTTATGGCGAGCTGCTAAAAGGAATTCTAGTCTTACAAAGCACTACGCTAAAAGGTATTCAAAACAAAGTAGTAGCGATAATCGGTGGATATAGTTTTTATAATATTGCTTTGTTTTTAGCTCTTTATGAAAATAAAAATATCATAGTCCCACTTGTAGAGTGTAATGAAACTGCGCTAAAAGAAAGCATGGCAGATATAAAAATAAATGCAGAAAATCTAGAATTCCCTAATCTAGAATTCCCTAATCTAGAATTCCTAGAAACAAATGATAAAAAACACGCTATTATAGAAAATCTTTTTAGGCAAAACCACGCTGGACTTGTTCTATTTAGCTCAGGCAGCACAGGCAAGCCAAAGGCTATGGTCCACGACCTTGATACGCTTATTTCTAGCTTTGAAGCCAAAAAGCCACGCAAACTAAATATGCTACTTTTTTTGCTTTTTGATCACATCGGTGGGATAAATACACTTTTAAACATCCTAGCTACTTTAAGCACAGCAATCATACCAAGGCAGAGGAATAGTGATGAAATCTGCGCTTTAATAGAAAAATATAAAATCTCAGTTTTGCCCTCAAATCCTACTTTTTTAAATCTAATTTTAATGAGTAATGCTTACAAAAAATACGACCTAAGTAGCCTAAAAATGATAACTTACGGCACAGAGACTATGAGCGAGAGTCTGCTTGTGCGCCTAAAAGCTAGTTTTAAAAAAGTGAAATTCCTGCAGACTTTTGGCACTAGCGAGACTGGCATACTAAATACTAGCTCAAAGTCATCAGGCTCTACTTATATAAAACTAAATGACGCAGAATATAAAATCGTAAATGGTGAGCTGTGGATAAAGAGCAAAACGCAGATTTTAGGCTATTTAAATGCTGATATGAGCGCTTTTAAAGCAAGTTTTGAGGATGGCTGGTTTAAAACAGGCGATCTAGTCTTGCGTGATGGAGAATATCTAAAAATCGTTGGTCGCTCAAAAGAGCTGATAAATATAGGTGGCAAAAAAGCTCTACCAAGCGAGATAGAAAGCGTGATAATGGAGCTAGAAAATATCGCTGATTGCGTAGTGTATGCAGAGAAAAACGCTATTACAGGGCAGAGTGTAAGCTGCGATGTAATGCTAAAAAATACTATGGCTAAAGATGAGCTAAAAAAACTAATAAGAAGCGCTTGCGCTAGCAAACTAGAACGCTACAAAATCCCTAGCAAGATAAATGTGG
The DNA here is from genome assembly GCA_945873855.1 of uncultured Campylobacter sp. Classification (GTDB taxonomy): domain Bacteria; phylum Campylobacterota; class Campylobacteria; order Campylobacterales; family Campylobacteraceae; genus Campylobacter; species Campylobacter magnus. Next base: position 147,219 of record CAMCEN010000001.1, on the reverse strand, counting down.
TAGAAAAAATCGCTTTTACAAATAGGTTTAAAAAGGTGCGAGCTTGATAGTTTTTAAAGATTATAAGCTTTTAAGTTTAAGCGAGCATAAAAATCTTTTAGAGCTTAGAAACAGCGATGAAATAAGGCTTAGCTCTAATGATACTAGCGCGATTTTGCTAGAAAACCACCTTGCGTGGTGCGAGAATTTGGAGAGTGGCAGATACTTTGCTATTTATGAAAATGAGATTTTGCTAGGTGGGGTAAATGTAAATAATGATTTTTGGGGAGTGTTTTTTGGCCCTGAGATAAATCCATTTTTAAAACTTGCTTGTGCTTATAGATTTTTGCAAAAATGCTTTGAGAGTAGGGAGCTAGTGCGTGCTAGCGTGCGAAAAGCAAATAAAAATACCTTAGATTTTAACAAGCTTTTTGGCTTTGAGATAAAAAGCGAAAATGATGAATTTTGTATTTTAGAGCTAAAAAAGGCTGATTTTAAAACCAAAAACAAAAGAATAAAAGAAAAAATAGAAAAATTTAAATGTTATATGAAGGGCATTTAGTGGAAAAAATAGTTATCTTTGGTACAGGAAATGCTGGCAGGGCTATTTTTGAGAATTTTAAAGAGGGTAAAAACTACGAAATTTTAGGTTTTATAGAAAATAATGCTGCGCTAGTTGGTAGTGAATATAAAGGTTATAAGGTATTTAGCGCAAAAGAAGCGGCTAGTTTGGACTGCGATTTTTTTGTTATGAGTGTAGCTTGGGCTTATGATATGAGCGAACAGCTGCTTAGCCTTGGGGTAGACAAAAGCAAGATTTTTATCTTGCCACCTGGCACTCTAAATTATTCAAGCAAACAGCGAGAGAGACTAACTGATGAGGCTCTAAGGCGTTTTGATATATTTATGAGAAAAAATGATAAAAATTATTTTATGTGCAACTCTGGGCTTTTAACCCTACTTAGAAAAAAGGCTCTAAGCTGTGCTAGTGATGTGGATCTCTATGTCACAAAATACGAGGATATTTATTTTTTGGCAAAAGAGCTAAAAAGTGAATTTAGTGATTTTTTAATAAATATAGAGTATTATCAAAAAGACTCTATTTTACATAAAGTAGGCGATATCAGCAGAATAGCAATCACAAATGATGCTAAAGATAAAATTGTTATTGATATTGGCTTATATGAGAGATATGGCGATTTTTACATTGCGCCTTATGATAGCGGAGAGTATTTTTATATGCCAAAAGAGTATTTTGATGGCTACTCTAGACTTAATTACAAAGATTTTAGCATTAGTGTTTTGGCTAGATATGATGAGTATCTAAGCTATATGTATGGCAAAAACTACATTGAAGTCCCAAAGAAATTTACCAAACGCAACTACCTAAATCTAGCAGGTAAAGAAAAACTTGATAAACTAAATGCGCTTGCTGGGCAAATCTAGAATTCCTAGCAGAATTCTAGAATTCCTTAAAATAAAATCTAGAATTCCTTAAAATAAAATCTAGAATTCCCTAAAATATAATTTAGAATTCCTAGAGATTGCTCCCTCTGCTTTGCTTCCCTTTAATGACACAGGGAATTCTAGAATTTCTAGCAGAATTCTAGATTTTATGCTATTATTCACAATTTATTTTTGCTAAACTTTTTATCAAAATCAGGTTTTTATGAGTAATTTTGAGATTTTTAAAAGCTCTTTGCCAGTGATGTTTGGTTATGGGGCTTTGGGTTTTGCTGTTGGGCTTTATGCTAGTAGTAGCGGGATTGCGCCTGTGTGGGTGGCTTTGGCTTCGCTTATTGTTTACGCTGGTAGCGGGCAGTTTTTGCTAGTAGCGCTGATCGTTGGCAATGCGACTTTGATTGAGGTTTTTGTTGCTTCATTTTTGCTAAATTTCAGGCATATTTTCTACACTCTTAGCTTGCTGCCCGAAATTCGCTTATTAAAAGCTCCGTGGCGGTATTATTTTATGTTTGCGCTTACTGATGAGACCTTTGCGCTGCTGCGTTCAAAAGGGCAGGTCGCAGGTGATAAAACTCGCATTTTTGCGCTAACTGCTTTTTTAAATCAGTTTTATTGGTTTATTGCCACTGTGGCTGGGGCGATCACAGCTAGCGAGCTTAATTTTAGCTATGCTGGGGTGGAGTTTAGCCTTGTAGCACTCTTTGCGGTGCTTGGCTTTGAGATTTTCCGCCAAAATCCAAATGCCAAAATCCTAGCTTTTGCCTTTATTTGCGCCTTTGTGGGGCTTTTTGTATTTCCTGCAAAATACTATCTTTTTGGCACGATTATGAGCGCACTTATTTTATTGCTAGCCTTTAAAAAGGAGCGTAAATGGAGCTTTTAGCTTACACTATCGTAGCTGGCGTGGTGACTGCGCTTACTCGTTTTTTGGCATATTTTGTCTTTAAAAAAAACACTAACAACGAAAATCTGCTGTATTTACAAAAAAATAGCGGCATTGTGATAATGGCAATCTTGCTAGTTTATGCCATAAACTCTCTTAATGTAAGTGGGCTAGGGCTTGGGGTGGCTATTTTTTGCGCTATTTTGGCTATTGGCTTGCAGCTGTGGCGTAAAAACTTTTTGCTTAGCATTGCGCTTAGTACTATTTTATATATGCTTTATATGTGGGCAAAAGCGCAGGGAATTCTAGAATTCCTAGAGTAGGCTGGCTCAGCTTGCGGACACCTTTGACTACCGCGCGCCTCGATGAATTATGTATTCTATCTTTGGCGTGCTTTGGCGCGCGCTAGCCAAAACGAAGTTTCTATGAAATTTGCCTCGCAATCTTGGAGCCTATTTTAACTGCCGCTACCGCGAGAATTTAGAATTTCCGCAGGATTTTAGTATAATAGTGCTGCGAGACGAATCGCCTAGGCAATTTTGGAACGAAATTTGCTTATAAAAGCATATCAAAAATAAAGGAAAAAAATGTTCGCAGGATTTAGTCCAAACAAGTCAAAAGCCCTAGTAGTCGCTGCGACTGAGGCTCGTGTGCTTCGCCAAAATCTCATCGCTGGAAATATCGCAAACATCGATACTCCATTTTACAAAGCGCGCGATGTGGATTTTGAGACAGCCCTAGCACAGCAAAAGCGTGAGATTTACAAGCTTGGATCTGAGAAAAACGAGCCAAAGCTAGAACTAGCTAAAACAAACGAAAAGCACTTTGATGCGCTTGAACTTTTTCCAAAGGCAATGAATCCTACTATTTTCTTGCGTGATGGCCATATGGCTAGAAATGATGCAAACACAGTAGACCTTGATATAGAAACCAGCGAACTAAGCAAAAATAGCATAATGATACAAGCCCTAGATAGCGCTAGCAAGAAGCTTGGCGGTATCTTTACAAGCGTTATTGACGCTAGTGGCAGACTATCTGGATAAGGTTAAAAAATGGCATTTTTAAGTGATTTTGATATAAGTGGATATGGTCTAAGTGCTCAGAGATTTCGTATGAATCTCATCAGCTCAAATATCGCAAACGCAAACACCTCTCGCACAGCAGAGGGAGGGCCTTACCGCAGGCGTGAGGTGGTGTTTAAGGCTGTTGATTTTGGCACTCAGCTAAATGCTAAGCTAAAAGAAAAGACCAGCGATATAGAGGGTCTTGCTGAGGGCAAAAATGTGCTAAATACCACAAATATAGTAGAAGAAGAAATGCAAAAAGCCCTAGGAAATAAGATTTTGCGTGGGCCAAATGGTATTGATTATCTAGGGTATGAAAATCCCCTTGATGACCCAGCAGCGCCGCAGTTTCCTCGCCCTGCGATGATGAGCGTTGTTGTAGATAAAGTCGTGCGTGATGATAGTGATTTTATCATGAAATACGACCCACAGCATCCAGATGCCAATGAGCGTGGCTATGTGATGATGCCAAATGTAAATCCAGTAATAGAAATGGCAGATATGATAGAAGCAACAAGGGCGTATCAAGCAAATGTGGCTGCCTTTCAAAGTGCCAAAAACATCGCAACTAGCGCAATAGATATGTTAAGACAAGGATAATAAATGAGTGATATAATAAACGGCGTAGGCGCAGTGGGCGCAAGTGCGGGGGGCATAGGCTCTATAAGCTCTGGTATAGGCTCTATAAGCTCTGGTATTGGCTCTATCGGTGGGCTTAGTAACAGCCAGCCAGCCCCAGCGCAAAAAAGTGGCGAGTTTAGCACTATCTTAAACAAAACTCTAAGCGAGCTAAATGAAAGCCAAGTAGCAGCTGATAAGGCAGTAGCAGAGCTAGCAACTGGGGAGATAACAGACCTTCACCAAGCAGCTATTGCTATTGGCAAGGCAGAAACCAGCATGAAACTCATGCTAGAAATCCGCAACAAAGCAATCAGCGCATACAAAGAAGTAGCCAGAACCCAGCTATAATTTTTTAAAATCTTAATTATGGGAATTCTAGTTTGTAGGAATTCTAGAATTCCTAGAATTCCTACAAACTAGAATTCTCTTGTTTTATCTGCGTTTTTTTTTGCTTCGCATCCGCCGGTTGCTTCACATTCGCTGGTTGGGGGTTAGGGGTATTTTAGGGAATTCTAGAATTTTCGTCATTGCGAGCGAAGCGAAGCAATCTCTAGGAATTTTAGATTTTATCTAAAATTCCTTACTATGTCATCTCGGGCTTGACCCGAGGATCTCTATTTTATGATGAGATCCCCCGATCAAGTCGGGGGATGACACAAGGCTTAGGGAATTCTAAAACTTGCGTTGCCCTTTGGGCTTTGCGGTAGCGGCTGTTAAAAGCTAGGGAATTCTAGAATTCTCGTCATTGCGAGCGAAGCAAAGCAATCTCTAGGAATTCTAGAATTCCCATAATCTAGAATTCTCTTGTTTTAGAATTCTCTTGCTCTATCTGCGTTTTTGGGGTTAGGGGGTATTTTTAGCTTAGGAATTCTAGAATTTCTATAATCTAGAATTCCTATAATTTAAAATTCTCAAAATCTAGAATTTCTAGAATAAATTCTAAAATTCCTGCAAACTAGAATTCCTAGCAAAATACCTTGGGAATTCTAGATTTTAGTAAAGCAAGGATTATTTTAGCACTATTGCCATTGTCATACCGCCACGCACTAGCCATACGATTACTTTGCGGTTTTGCTTTTTAGATTTTGCTATTTCGTCTTTTACGGCATCTATATTTTCTACGCTGCGCTCGTTAATTTGAACTATCAAATCTCCCTTAGCAAAGCCTAGTTTGCTAGCACTGCTGTTTTCTTTTACATCAGTTACTAGTACGCCTTTTGTGTTTGCTGGCAGTTTGTATTTGCGCATGATTTCGTTGCTTAGATTTGAGATTTCTAGCCCGTTTATACTAGAACTATTAGTGCTTTGCTCGCTTGGTGCGTCCATATTTGCTAGGCGAATTTTTACTTTATTTATCTTGCCGCCACGCTCGTATTCTACGGCTACTTCGCTATTTGGCTCGAAGCTGCCGATGAGATTTTTTAGCGCATTAGCGTTTTCTATTTCTTTACCATCTACTTTTATGATTAGATCGCCTCTTTTTAGTCCTGCTTTAGCTGCTGGGCTGTCCTCGCCCACGCCCATGATTAGTGCGCCTTTTTGGCTTGTGTAGGCTTCTTTTATATCAGCTGTTAGATTGCCGATGCTCACACCTATGTAGCCACGAGTGATTTTGCCGTCTTTTATGAGCTTGCTAGCGATTTCTTTTACCATATTTGAAGGTATGGCAAAGCCTATGCCGTTATTTCCGCCGCTGCGGCTTAAAATGGCTGAGTTTATACCAACTAGCGCACCACGGCTGTCAACTAGCGCGCCACCTGAGTTGCCAGGATTTATGCTAGCATCAGTTTGGATAAAATCCTCGTATTGATTTAGGCCAATGTTGTCTTTGTTTAGTCCTGAGATTATGCCTGAGCTTACAGACCCACCCACGCCAAAAGGATTGCCTATAGCAAAGACCACATCGCCCTCAAGTAGCTTTGAGCTATCGCCAAAGCTGATTGCTTCAAGTCCATTTGCTTCTATTTTGATGATTGCTAGGTCGGTTTTTGGATCAAGTCCTACGATTTTGGCTTTGTATTCTTTTTGGCTATCTAGCATGCTTACTATTATTTCATCACTGCCTTCTACTACATGGTTGTTTGTTACGATATAGCCGTCATTTGAGATGATTACACCAGAGCCTAGGGCTGAGCTTTTTTGCTTTTGTTGTTCGCCGTGAGGGTTTTTGAACTTAAAGCCAAAAAACTCCTCAAAAAACGGATCATTAAATGGATTCATAACAGAAAAATCACTCGTTATTGTGCGAGTTGTAGAGATATTTACCACTGATTTTTTCGCACTTAGGACTACATTTGAGTATGAAAGTATAGTGCTTTGATCTGGGTTTTTTCTTGTGTAGTCGCCTGCTGCGTCTTTAAAGCTTATTGAGGCAGCTGCCACGCTTGAGATTAGCGAGCCTGCTAGAACTGCGCTTAGCATAATCTTTTTCATCATTGTCCTTTTTTGTAAGTTGCGAAATTATAAAAAAATAGATTTTAATACGCTATAAATAAAATCTTAACTGCGAATTTATTAAGGAATTCTAGATATTTTTTTTTTTTGATTTTTTGCGCAAACTTGAGTGCAAGTGGCTAAACTTTGTGCTATAATTTTGGCTTAAAAATTTTTATAAGGATAACAATGGCAAACTCACTTTATGAGACACTTGGCGTAGCAAAAGGCGCAAGTAACGATGAAATAAAAAAAGCTTACCGCAAGCTAGCAAAAGAATATCACCCAGACATAAACAAAAGCCCAGAAGCTGAAGAGAAGTTTAAAGAAATAAATGCAGCTTATGAGATTTTAAGCGATGAAAAAAAGCGCGAGCAGTATGATAAATACGGCGATTCTATGTTTGGCGGACAGGATTTTAGCGACTTTTACAAAGGCGGCGGCAGCGATATAAATGACATTTTAAATAGCCTTTTTGGCGGTTTTGGCGGCTTTAAAAGCAGTGGTTTTAAAGGCGGTAGTTCTAGAGCTAGTTTTGGTGGATTTGACTTTTTTGGGCAAGGGGCTAGCGGCTTTGATAGCTCTAGCTACGGATCAAATGACGAGCACATGAGCATCACAATAAGCTTAGCTGATGCGATAAATGGTGCTAGCAAAACCATAAGAGGCAGTGGCGGCGAAGTAAACTTCAAAATCCCCTCTGGCATACAAAATGGCGAAAAACTGCGCCTAAAAGGCAAAGCAGCAAGAGGCGCAGACATCATACTAAGTGTGAATATCGCTAGCGATGAAGTTTTTGAGCGTGATGGAGATGATTTAAAAGCTAGGCTTGAAGTGCCTTTAAAAACTGCGCTTTTTGGTGGTTCGGTTAGCTTTAAAACGCATAAAAAAGAAGTAAGTCTAAAAATCGCTGCTGGCACAAAAAACGGACAAAAAATCCGCCTAAAAGGCTATGGAGTCCCAAACCGCAAAAGTGGGCTAATAGGCGATTTGTATCTTGAAGTAAGTGTGATTTTGCCTGAAATTAGCAGACTTAGCCCAGAGCTTGTAGAACTGCTTAAAAACGAGCTTTAAGAGGCAAAAATGAGCCAAAAAGTAGCATATCTAATCAGCGCAGTAGCAAAAATGCTTGATATCCATCCCCAAACTTTGCGCCAATACGAGAAAGAAGGGTTAGTAGAACCATCTCGCAGCGATGGCAAAATGCGTCTATATAGCGCAGAGGATATTGATCGTGTGCGTGAGGTGCTGCGCCTCACTCGCCAAATGGGAGTTAATCTAGCTGGCGCAAAGCTGATTTTAGAACTTCAAAGCAAGATTAGCTACTATGAAAGCCTATTAAAAGAAAAACCAAGCAAAAATGCTTTGGTTAAAAGCGCAAAATACGAAATAGTCTTTTTGGGTAGCAAAAACAAGCCCTAGGAATTCCTTAGAATTCTAAGGAATTCTAAGGAATTCTAGCCTCAGGAATTCTAGAATTTTTTAAGAATTTTAGATTTTAGCCCTAGGAATTCTAGAATTCTAGACAATTATAGGCAATTCTAGAATTCTAGGCTAATATTTATAATTATAGAAAATATAAATTACAAATAAAAATACCCCCTAACCCCCAAAACTTTAAGCTAAATTTAGCTAGAATTGCTGATTTTTAATCATTATTTAAAGGACTATTTATGGCTTATGAAGCAGGGCAGATAGAGAGTAAATACTATAAAATTTGGGAAGAGAGAGGGCATTTTGAAACGGACGCAAATGCTGATATAGCAAACGGCAAAAGCTTTTGTATAATGATGCCGCCACCTAATGTAACTGGCGTTTTACACATCGGTCACGCACTTACTTTTACACTCCAAGATATAATGACTCGCTATAAGCGCATGGATGGCTTTAAAACGCTGTGGCAACCGGGCCTAGATCACGCAGGAATCGCTACTCAAAATGTGGTTGAAAAACAGCTTTTAGCACAGGGAATTAAAAAAGAAGAGCTAGGCAGAGAAAAGTTTTTAGAGCGTGTTTGGGAGTGGAAAGAAAAAAGCGGCGGACAAATCGTCTATCAAATGCGCCGCCTTGGAATTAGTCCTGCGTGGAGTAGAGAGCGCTTTACTATGGATGAGGGGCTTAAAAATGCCGTAAGAGAAGCTTTTTGTAATCTTTATGAAGCAGGGCTTATCGTGCGTGGAAACTACATGGTAAACTGGTGTACTCACGATGGTGCTTTAAGCGATGTAGAGGTAGAACATAAGGCAAATAAGGGTAAATTATATCATTTGAGATATTTTTTATGTGAAAATAGCTCTTCAAACCATGGCGAGATAGGCGGCGATTGCGAAGCAGATTTGGGGGTTGCGCAGAATTTTGCGAGTGCAGATAGAATGAGTAATTCATCAAGCGAGCAAAATTCAAGCTCCGCTAAAGATGCGAGCAAGCGTCCCTATATAGTTGTAGCTACAACACGCCCTGAGACATACTTTGGCGACACTGCTGTCATGGTAAATCCAAACGATGAAAGATATAAGGATTTAATAGGCAAGTTTGTTGAGCTACCTTTGCTTGGGCGAAAAATAAAAATCATCGCTGATGAGCATGTGGATATGAGCTTTGGAACAGGCGTAGTCAAAGTAACTCCGGCGCACGATACAAACGACTATGAAGTAGGAAATAGGCATAATTTAGAGTTTATCACAATTTTTGATGAAAAGGGAATTTTAAACGAGCATTGTGGAGAGTTTAAAGGACTTGAAAGGCTTGAAGCCAGAGATGAAATCATTAAAAAGCTAGAAAGCAAGGGCTTTGTAGAAAAAATCGAAGACTATGAAAATCAAGTAGGCTACTGCTACCGCTGTAAAAATGTGGTAGAGCCTTATATCAGCAAGCAATGGTTTGTAAAATCCAAAATCGCAAAAGATGCAATAGAGCGTGTAAATAAGGGGCAAAGCGAGTTTTATCCAAGCCACTGGATAAATAGCTTTAATGCGTGGATGAGAGAGCTAAAAGACTGGTGTATCAGCCGTCAGCTGTGGTGGGGACATCAAATTCCCGTATTTTACTGCGAGTGTGGGCATGAGTGGGCAGATCGTGCCGAAAAGCCTAGCAAATGCCCAAAATGTGGCGGAAATAAATTTACTCAAGACCCTGATGTGCTTGATACTTGGTTTTCTAGTGGTTTGTGGCCGATTTCTACGCTTGGCTGGGGCAATGGTACTGCTTTAAAAGGCTCAAAATGGTTTGATACGGACTTAAAAGAGTTTTATCCAAACTCTATGCTAATAACTGGCTTTGATATACTATTTTTCTGGGTGGCTAGAATGATGTTTCAAAGCTCACAGGCTGTGGGCGAACTGCCATTTAAGGATATTTATCTTCATGCTCTTGTAAAAGACAAAGATGGCAAAAAAATGAGTAAATCAAGTGGAAATGTCGTTGACCCACTAGAAAAAATTGATGAGTTTTCAGCCGATATCTTGCGCTTTACTCTAACGATGCTTTGCGTCCAAGGCCGTGATATACGCATGAGCGATGAAGCTATGGTAATCTCACGCAATTTTACAAATAAAATCTACAATGCTAGTAGATTTTTGCTAATGAATGCTAGTTCTTTTGCCAATTTAGAGCAAAGTGAGATAAAAACGCCGCTTGGCACTTACTTGCTAAGCCGTTTTAATGCTTGCGTGACTGAGGTGAGAAAAAACATTGATGAGTATAGATTTAATGACGCAGCTAGCGCGATTTATAGATTTTTGTGGAATGAGTTTTGCGACTGGGGAATTGAGCTTAGCAAAGCTGATAAAAGCGCAGTAGCCGAGCTTGGCTCTATTTTTAAAGAGAGTATGAAATTGCTGCATCCTTTTATGCCGTTTATCAGCGAGCATTTGTGGCACGAGATGAGTGGAACGAGCCTAGAATCTGGTGCAAAAAGCGTGATGATAATGCGCTATCCTGTGGCTGGGGAGCAAAATGAAAGCATTGAAAAGCTATTTAATCTAGTAATAGAGAGTATCGTTAGCATTCGTAGGGCTAAGGCAGTAGTTGATCTTGGCAATGCTAAGATTGCTAAGGCGTTTTTGCGCTCTAATACTGATTTGAGCGAGTTTAGCCACTTTATCAAACTGCTAGCAAAATGTGAAAATGTAGAGTTTATAAGCGAGATAAAGGCTGGCTGCGTGCGTGATGTAAGCGAGAATTTAGAAAGCTTTATTGAGCTTGCTGGTATTGATACAGCGCCTATTTTAAAGCGTCTTAATGCGCAAAAAACAAAGCTAGAAAAAGAAGTAGCAAAGCTTGGTGCTATGCTAAGTAACGAAAAATTCGTAGCAAACGCCCCAGCTGATGTTTTGGCTACAAACAAAGAAGCCTTGCAAATCGCTGCTTCTAAGCTAGAAAAAGTAAATAATGAAATTGAAAGCTTGGAAAATATTTAGGAATTCTAGAATTCCCAAAGTAAAGGGAAAAAATGAGTGAGAAAAGCAAAGTAGAGCAAAAGACAGCTGCAAAAACAGCTAGCAAAAGCAAGGCAGCTGCTGTAGTCTCAAAGCCTATTGCTAAAAAATCAGCCAAAGACGGACTAAATAAAACCGAGCCAAAAAGCCCTAAGAATTCTAGAATTCCTAAGAATAAAAACGAGCCAAAAACTACTAAGAATTCTAGAATTCCTAAGAATAAAAACGAGCAAAAAACTACTAAGAATTCTAGAATTCCTAAAGCTCAAAACGAGCAAAAAACTACCCCCCGTACCCCCCAAAAAACTAGCACAAAAAAAGCCGAGCCAAAAAGCAAAACTACCACAAAAACAGCCAGCAAAGCTGAACCAAAAAGCAAAGTAGAAGCACAAAAAGAGCTATTTCGCACAAAAAGTGGACATTTAGTGCGCTCAAAAAGTGAGGTTATAATCGCTGATTATCTCTACGGCGAAGAGATCTGCTTTGCCTATGAAAAACGCTTGCCAATAGAGACTGAGGCAAGGTGTGATTTTTATGTGCCAGCATGCTCGGCATATATCGAGTACTGGGGAGTTCAAAGCGACGAAGCCGAGCGTAAAAAATACGAAAAACGCAAAAAAGAAAAAATCGCACTTTACAAAAAACACGCCCTAAATCTCATTGAAATCGATGATAAAAATATAAAAAATTTAGAAGATTTTTTACAAAAAGAGCTTTTAAAGCTTGGATTAAAGGTTTTTAAGTGATAAAAATAGAAAACTTAAGCAAAAGTTATGGCAAGCACGAGGTCTTACACGGAATTTCGACTCATATCGAAAAAGGTGAAATTTTTGCCTTTTTGGGTCATAGCGGGGCTGGCAAAAGCACGCTTTTACGCTGTATAAATGGGCTTGAGAGCTATCAAGGTGGCTCGTTAAAGGTCTTTGGTAAAGAGATAAAAGAGCTTAAAGAGCGTGAGCTAAAAGAACTGCGCCGTGATATAGGTATGATTTTTCAGCATTTTGCCTTGCTAGCGCAAAAAAACGCCTTTGAAAATATCGCCTTGCCACTTCGTGTGTGGGGCTATGATGAAAATGCTATCAAATCTCGTGTTTATGAGCTTTTGGAGCTTGTAGGGCTAAAAGACAAGGCTAGAAGCTATCCAAACCAGCTAAGCGGTGGACAAAAACAGCGCATAGCAATAGCTAGAGCCCTTGCGCTAAGCCCAAAAATACTGCTAAGCGATGAGGCTACAAGTGCGCTTGATCCAAATACGACTAGGCAGATTTTAGAGCTTTTAAAGCGTATAAACCGTGAACTAGGCATCACAATAGTGCTTGTAACGCACGAAATGGACGCAATAAAAAGCACCGCAAACCGTGCTGTGCTCATGGATGGTGGCAAAATCGTAGAACAAGGCAGCATTGAAGAGCTGTTTTTGTGTCCTAGTGAAGTGATGAGAGGTTTTTTGGGTGAGGCAGAGGTGCTTGGCGATGGGATAAATATCCGCTTAAGCTTCCCAGAAAATGTAGCTTCAAAAGGATTTATTGCTGATATGGCAAGGCACTTAGATATAGAGTTTAGCATAGTGTGGGGCAGACTTGAGAGACTTGGCGAGCATGTGCTAGGCTCGCTAATCATCTGCCTAAAAGAAAATGACGCAAAAAGCGTGCTAGACTTTGCTAAGGCTCATGGCGTGATAGCCGAGCTAATAAAGGAATAAAATTTGCTTGAAAATTGCCCTAAAAAGGGGCTAAAATGATAAAAATAGAGCAAAATACTACGCTGTTTACTAGCAGTGAGCAAAAAATAAGTGGCAAAAATGGCGAGTTTAGCAAGACCCTAGCCAAAGTAGAGCAGTTTAAAAAAGACCTTGAAGAACTAGGTCCCTTGCGCCTTGCCTTTAAGCTAAATATGGATAAAATAAAAGAAAAAATAGAAGAAAAAAGAGCCGAGCTTGTCCAGATTTTTGAAGTGGCTAAACTAAGTGGCGATGAAAAAGCTAGGACAATTGCTAGCATAGAAGAAATGCTAGAAGCATATAAAAAGCAGCTTTTAGAACAAATGCAAGCAGCAAAAGAACTAGAAGATGAAAAGCAGGCGCAAAAAAGCCCTAGCGCAAAGGTGGATGTGACGAGAGCTTTTGCTTTTTTGGATACTAAAAACGCCGCACAGAACAAAGCACAAAACAAGCAAGATGAGTTGCTAAAATCTTTGCTGTGAATTCCTAGGAATTCTAGAATTCCAAAATCTAGAATTCCTAAGAAATTTCGTAAGAATTCTAGAATTCCTAAAATCTAGAATTCCCAGCAAAATTTCTTAGGAATTCTAGAATTCTTTATTTTAGAAATTCTAGTTTTTCAGCAAAAAGACTTTTATTTAAAAATTTGTTTTAAAATCTTGTTAGGAATTCTAGAATTTTTACAAAAAAGGATGAAAAATGAAAAGACTATTTTTTTGCGCTGCCTTGTTAATCTCAGTGCTTTTTGGTGATGAGAGCTTTGAGCTAAATGCTACAAACCCTGTAAAAATCGACATTATAAGCCTAAAACAAAATAAAGTAAACTTAAAAAATATAATCCCCCAAAGCACACCAAACGAGCTAGCCGCACTCACTTTATATGGCCAAAAAGAAGCAATCAACGAGCACAATATCATCTTAGCTAGCGGCAAGGACTTTGTAGCGCTTATTGATACTGGCTATGAAAAGACAATAGATGAGCTAAAAACAGCCCTAAACGCAAGAGCACTCACACCAGAGCAAATCACTCATGTCATCATCACGCACTCTCACCAAGATCACATTGGCGGAGTAAAAGCCTTACCAAACGCACAAATCCTAGTAAATGAAAAAGAACTTGGCTTTTGGCAAGAAAAAAGCAGCACAAAGGGGCTAAATATCAAAACCTTTGCGCCAAATACTGAGCTTATAAATGGCTCTGGGATTTATGCTATCGCAGCTTATGGACACACTCCAGGTCATAGCGTGATAGCCTTTGGTGCTAGTGGGACTAGCGAGGCTGAGCTTTTTGCTAGTGCGAAGTTTTTGTTCGTGGCTGATATTTTTCACGCTTATGAGCTTCAAGCAGCAGCGCCAGTAGTCGCCGTTGTCTGGGATCATAATAAAGCAGATGCAATCGAAGCCCGTAAAAAAGTAATAAACGCTCTAAAAGCGCATAAAACAAGCTTTATCGGCACTCATATGCCGTATTCAAAAAGAGTGAAATTTGATGAAAACTCAGCAAAAATCATGGCGAACTTGATACAATCAGAGTATATAGGGCTTTTGAAAGCACACTCAAATGAAGTAGGGCTAAGTAACGGCAAAGAGCTATATAACAATATCTGCGCTGCCTGCCACGGCTCAAAGGCTGATGTCAAATACGCAGGCGTCGTGCCAAATCTATGTGATGTAGATACTATTGCTGATTATGCTTGGCACTACAAAAAAGGTACTCGCAACCGCTACAATATGACAGAAATAATGCAAGAAAAAATCAAAACTCTAAGCAAACAAGATTTTTTAGATACTGAGCTCTATATCAAAAGTATTTGCACAAGACTAGCTAAAAGTGAAGAAGCTAACAAAGAAGCAGCAGGCAAATCTAGCCAAAAATCTAGCACTCCAAAGGTGCAAAAGTGAGTAAATCTAGCAGAGATCTGAGCTTTGAAGCCACAAAAATGGTGCTTGAAAATAAAAAACAAGCTATAATGCGCTTAAATACGAGCTTATAAGGCGTGGTTTGATAGAATCTTAGATGATGAAGAAATCAAAGAATACATAAAAGAAAAGAAAATAGGAAAATAAATGATAAGAGATTTGCTAATAAATGCTACTTTAGAAACGCTTTATATGAGTTTGCTTTCTACTTTTTTGGCATTTATTTTTGGTATGGCTCTAGCGATTTTGCTAGTGCTTACTAGAAGCGGTGGGCTTGCGCCTATGCCGCAGTTTTACAGAGTGCTTGGCGCTATTGTAAATGCCTTTCGCTCTTTTCCTTTTATTATCCTTATGATAGTGCTTTTTCCGCTAACAAAGCTCATTGTAGGCACTAGCATAGGCACCACAGCTGCTATCGTGCCACTTACCATAGGCTCAGCTCCTTTTATCGCAAGACTGCTTGAAGCAGCCATGCTAGAGGTAGATAAAAGCGTGATCGAAGCAGCCAGAAGCTTTGGGGCTAGTAGGACGCAAATCGTCTTTCGTGTGCTAATACCAGAAGCCTTGCCTGCTATCATAAACGCTCTTACGCTCACGCTCATTGTCATCATCGGCTTTTCGGCTATGGCTGGCACAGTTGGCGGTGGTGGGCTTGGCGATGTGGCGGTTAGGTATGGCTATCAGCGTTTTCGCCCTGATATTATGATTTATACGGTGATTATTCTCATTGTCATGGTTCAGCTTATACAGATGTTAGGCGACTTTGCTTATAAAAGGCTAAAAAAGTGAAAAAAATACTTACAATCGCAGGATCAGATAGCAGCGGTGGGGCTGGAGTGCAAGCTGATATAAAGACCATCACAGCTCACAAAATGTATGCTATGAGCGCAATCACAGCCCTAACAGCGCAAAATACAAAAGGTGTAAGCGCTGTAAGTGCTGTAAGTGGCGAGTTTGTTTTTGCGCAGATAAAGGCTGTTTTTGATGATATTGTCCCAGACGCTCTTAAAATCGGCATGCTTTTTAACGCCGGGATCATAGAAGCGGTGCGAAAGGCTCTGCTAGAAAATAACGCAAAAAATGTAGTTTGCGATACAGTTATGATAGCTACAAGTGGGGCAAAACTACTTGAAGATGACGCTATTGCTGCGCTTTGGGGGCTTTTTGAGCTAAGTAGTGTTATTACGCCAAATGCTGCTGAGGCTAGTGTTTTGGCTGGATTTCAGGTGCGAGATATCGCTACACAAAAAGACGCTGCAAAGGCTATATATGAGCGTTGCGGGACTGCTGTGCTAGTAAAAGGTGGTCATTTAAATGCTACTGATATTTTGTGGGATGGGCAGAGCTTTAGCGAGTTTAAAGGCGAGCTAATTGCTACAAAAAACACTCACGGCACGGGATGTACGCTAAGTGCGGCTATTGCTTGTGCTTTGGCTGCTGGGCTGGAGCTAAAAAGCTCAGTAGCTCACGCAAAAAACTTTATCTCAAAGGCTATTGGCTGGAGTGAGCAAATAGGGCAGGGCTGCGGCGCAATCGATCATTATTTTAATATCCCAAAGCTGATATAGGAATTCTAGATTTAAATTTATAAAAAATTCTAGAATTCCCTAGATTTTTAGCGATTTTTAAGCAATTTTTGCTAAAATCACAGCTTTATTTTATTTCAAGGATTTTACGATGTCAAAAGTATGCGCAATCACAGGCAAAGGCCCAATGGTAGGAAATAATGTAAGCCACGCTAACAACCGCACAAAACGCCGCTTTATGCCAAATCTACGCTCAGTTCGCGTAACACTAGAAGATGGCACTACAAGAAGAATCCGTGTAGCTGCTAGCACACTTCGCACTATGAAAAAGCTTCAAAACGCGAAATAACAATCTTCACCCAAAGAGCCTGATATGTTTGCAAAACTTGCAAAATTTTTAAAATGGCATATCAGCAGCCCTGAATACGACCTTAGCGGTGAGCTTTACGAGCAGTTAAAGCCTTTTCGCTTGCCGCTTATTTTTATAGTCCTGATGACTATTGTAGGCACATTAGGCTATATGCTTATTGATAACTTCTCCCTTATTGATGCTCTTTATCAAGCAGGTATGACCTTTACCACGGTTGGTTTTACTGAAGTAAATAAAATCTCCACCTTTGGCAGACTTTTTACTATTCTTTTTATTTTTACTGGATTTTTGGTTTTTACCTTTTCTATGGGTCTTGTTATCGAGGTGCTAAAAAAAGGCACTTTAACTAGAATTCTAGAGGAGCGAAGCATGCTTTATAAAATCGCAAGTCTTAAAAATCACTTTATAATCTGCTATCACAATGTCTATACAATAGAATTAGCAAAGCAATTTAGAGAAAATCATGTGCCTTTTGTAGTAGTTGATGCTAACCCACAGCTTGGCGAGCTAGCTGCAAAGCACAAATATCCATACTACATAATCGCAGAACCTCACACGCAAACAGCTATGCTAAAAAGCCATCTCTCAAGCGCAAAAGGTTTAATCAGCCTAAGCGATAATATAGCAGATAATATCGCAATGGTAACATCTGCTAGGCTTTTTGAAAAAGAGCTTGGTAGGGTGCCGTATTTCATCACGACTAGCGCAAATAGCGATGGAGAGGCAGAAAAGCTCATCAAGCTAGGCGCAAACAGCATCGTAAGTGCCACAAAGCTAGTAGCCCAACGCCTAAATGCGATTTCAGCTAGACCTGATATGGAAAATATGCTTGAAAAGTTTGTATATGATAAAAATACAGCCCTTGATATTGAGGAAATTAAGGTGCCTGATTACAGCTGGCTACGCTTTAAGCGTATAAAAGAAACACATTTGCGAACCATCGTAAATACTGATATAGTAGGGCTTAGAGACCAAAATAATAAATTCTTGCCTATGCCAAATGGCGATACGCTAATTGGCACTGGCTCTCGTCTGCTTGTAATCGGCACGGCTGAGAGCATACGAGCGGCAAAACGCCTAATTTATAGCAAACACAAACCTGAGGAGTATAGATATGTTTAATGTTCTTAGCCTTAAAAATGGCTTAGAAAATGTGGCTGGATTTAGCTTTGGTGGCGTTAGCATGGGGCTAAAAAAAGACGGCAGCAACGACCTTGGCTTTATAAAAGCCGATAAGCCAGCTAGTCTTTTTGCTCGCTTTACCTCAAACCGCTTTAAAGCAGCACCTTTAAGGCATTTTTACCGCACCTTTGGCTTTGATGAAAATGCTAAAAACGGCAAAAACTTAACAAGCGCAGAACTAAAAGGCAAAGAGCTTAAAACAAACTTTATCTTACTAAACTCAAAAAATGCTAACGCAATGACTGGCGAGGCTGGTATAAGCGATATAAATGAGATTTTTGCTAGTTTAAAAAACCTACCAAACTTTGCGAATTTTGAGCTAGTAAATCCTTTGATGAGTAGCACAGGCGTGATTGGCTACCGCCTGCCAAAAGAAAAGATTTTAAAAGCTGCTGCAAGCTTTGATCTAAATGCTAGAAATAGCGATGATGTAGCGCACTCAATCATGACCACAGACCGCTTTAAAAAAGAAATTGCGCTAAAAGTGGAGCTAGAAAACGGGGGGAGCTTCAATATAGCGTGTATTTGTAAAGGTGCTGGCATGATAAATCCAAGCCTAGCCACCATGCTTTGCTTTATCCTAACAGATGCTGATGTGCCAGCAAACGACGCTCATGAGCTGCTTGATAGTGCCATAAATGCAAGCTTTAATGCTATTAGCGTAGACGGGGATACTAGCACGAACGATACTGTAATGCTGCTAAGCTCAGGCGCAAGTGGTGCGTATGATAAAGAGGCCTTTGCCTTTGCGTTAAATAAAATCACGCTAGAAATGGCTCTAAATCTAGTGCGAGATGGCGAGGGAAGCACGAAAGTAGTGGCCTTTGAAGTGCGTGGGGCAAAAAGTGCTAATGAGGCAGAGCATGCCGCAAAGGCTCTTTCAAACTCGCTTTTGGTAAAAACCGCTCTTTTTGGCTGCGACCCAAACTGGGGGCGAATCGCTAGCACCATAGGCGCAAGTGGCGCCATGTGCGATGAAAACTCGCTTGTGATCTACTGTGATGAAGTGCTGCTCTACGACAAAGACCACAGAGAGCTAGATGATGCAAGAGAGAGCGCAGCGCATGCTGTGATGAAAAAAGATAGCTACCGCATCATCTGCGACCTTGGGGTTGGTGATGGTGCTTACAGTGCTTATGGCTGTGATTTGGGACATGAGTATGTAAGCATAAATGCTGATTACCGCTCGTAAGCAAAAAGCTGGAATTCTAGAATTCCCAAGCTAGAATTCCTAACCTAAAATTCCTAAATCTAAAATTCCTTAAACTAGAATTTCTGCGTAAAATTCCATAGGAATTCTAAAATTTCTAACATCCAGACCTGCCTTGTGTCATCCCCCGACTTGACTTTCTCTGTCATCCCCCAGCTTGACCCTAGGATCTCATCACAGGGAATTCTAGAATTCCATATAGAGATCCCCCAAATGGGCTAGGGGATGACATAGTAGGGAATTCTAGAATTCCTAAAAAAGAAATACCCCGCACCCCAAAGAAAAACTAGAATTCCTAGAATTAAAATCCAGAATTCCTAAACCAAGAATTCTAGAATTCCAAAGAACATCTAGAATTCCTAGAGCTAAAATCTAGAATTCCTACTCTTTTTCTAGTGATTTTAAAAAGTTTTCAAATTCTTTTTCTAGCTCTGTGCGTTCGGTTTTTGCGCCTAGTCCGCAAAGTCCGTTTTCAAGCTTGTTTAGCCGCTGCAAGAGATATAAAAACAGCTTTTTTTCTATATCAGGCAGTTTGTTTAGTGGAGCATCACACTCGCCGATGATGCGAGCTGGGTTTCCCACAGCGGTACAAAAATCATCCATAGGCTTTGTTACCACGGCGTTTGCGCCGATTTTGCAGCCTTTGCCGATGGTGATGTTGCCTAGTATCTTTGCGCCAGCACCCACGACCACACCCTCACGCAAAGTAGGGTGGCGTTTGGTTTTCTCTAGGCTCACACCGCCAAGAGTCACGCCTTGATAAATAAGGCAATCATCGCCGATAATAGCAGTCTCGCCGATAACGACGCCTGTTGCGTGGTCTATAAAAACTCGCCTGCCAAGCTGGGCTGCTGGGTGCAGATCTACTCTAGTAAGAGCGTTTGAGATGCCAGCTATTATGCGTGCTAGGCACTTAAAGCCTTTGTTCCACAGGGCGTGAGCTATGCGGTGGTTTGCCACAGCCCAAGTGCCAGGGTAGTTAAAAATCACATCGCAAAAGCCATTGTAAGCAGGGTCTTTAAGCTTTGGTTGGGCTAAATCTTCTTTGATTAGACTAAAAATACTCATTTTATTTTCTTATGATTTTTGGCGCAGATTTTAGCATAAATATTTTAACTTTTTTGTAGGAATTCTAGGGAATTTTAGAATTCTCTAGGGAATTTTAGAGAATTTTAGAATTCCTAGAGATTGCTTCGGCTTTTCAAAGCCTCGCAATGATGGAATTTCCGCAATGACGGAATTCTAGAATTCTCTATTGCTCTAACTTGTAGCCTACACCACGTATTGCGTGGATATAGCGTGGGTTTTTAGGGTCTTCGCCAAGCTTAGCACGAATGCGACCAATAATTACATCTATGCTTTTGTTTGTGCTAGTATCGTTTATGCTCTCGCAGCCCCAGATGAACTCTTCTCTGCTTATGGCTCCGCCTTGTTTTTTTAGCATGTAGCGCAGGATATCATACTCGGCGATGGTAAGATTTAGTGGCTCGCCTTTAAAGGTGATTTGATGGGCAAAATCATCGCAGACTATGTCTTTTTGGGCATCTGTGCTAGTAGTTTTACTCTCTTGCGCACTAGATGCAAAGCTAGCATTTGTGCGGCGCAAATGGCTTTTTATGCGAACTACTAGCTCTTTTGGCTCATAAGGCTTTGGCAAATAATCATCAGCCCCAAGCTCAAAAGCATTTACCTTATCATTTAAATCGTGGCGTGCGCTTGAGATAATGATTGGCACATCGTGCTTTTTGCGGATTTCTTTACACACCTCAAGCCCATCTAGACCTGGCAAAGAAAGGTCTAAAATCACCAAGTCGTATTTATTTATCTCAAGTTCGCTAAGCCCCAAAAAAGGCTCAGCGCAGGTCTTTACGCTCATCTCAAACTGCTCTAAAAACTCGCTTAAAATCTCAGCTAATTCTAAATCATCCTCAATCATCAAAATTTTTATCATTTTTATTCCTTTTATATTCTTTTGCTTTTTTAAACTTTTCAAGCGCATTTGCCAAGCGTAAAAGCTCGTTTTTTGCGCTACTAGCGCCCTTTTGCGCCATGCACTGCTCTACAAAAGTTTGCAAGGCCCTTGGGTAGCTATCATACAGCGTGGCTTTTTGGCAGCGATTTAGTAGCTCCTCGTTTTTTTCTACCATTGCGCTAAATTTTTGCGCGTCAAAATCATCACGCTTTAATGCTTTTATCACATTTGTAGCAAACTTTTCTAAACAGCGCAAATAGCGAACTCGTATAAATTTTTCATTTTGCATGGCATAATTTTAGCAGATTTTTGATGATTTTTTAGTAGTTTAGAATCACAAAAGCAGAATTCTAGAATCACAAAAAAGAATTCTAGAATTCTAAATATAAAATTAAAGCTTTATAGGTGAAGCATAAAAGCTCTTGGCTTCATCTGCGCTTATTTCTCTGATTTGTAGCTCAGAGCCTGATATTCTTACTTCTTTGTGCTGCCCTGCTATTTTAAAATCCTTTGCCACATATCCTAGCTCGTCACGCCACATAGCGATAAACTCTTTTGGGTCTCTGGCTGGATTTGTCCTAGCTACTAGTTTAGGATGCGCTGCTCCAAGTCGCTTAAAGTCATAATCCCACCACGCAATTTCTTTTAAATCAGCGCAAATTTCATCGCTAAAACGCATTTTTACTACGCGCGCTGGATTGCCAGCAACTACTGCAAAATCACTCACATCCTTTGTGACCACAGCATGAGCGGCTATCACGGCCCCATCACCGATTTTTATTTGCTTGGCACCAGGGATAAAGGCACTTGCGCCTACCCATACATCTGAGCCTATTATAGTAGGTTTTGGCCACCAGTCGTAGTTATCAAAGGTATCTGCGCTGATAGGCAAACTCCCGCAGCTTGTGAGATTTTTAAAATACACATTTGGGCTAGTGCTAGTAGCCGCCCAGTGGTGAGGGTGCTGTCCCATGCCAAAGCCAAGACCGGTTGAGAGCGAGCAGTAGCGACCTATATAGCAGTTTCTTAGCACCGAACCAGCATTTACATAGCTAAAAGCCCCGCCACGGCTGTGGGTAAAAAGCACATTTTCATGTAGGCAAAATGGTCTTTCGTAGCTAAAAACGCATCCACCATAAACATCGCCTAGTAGCACTAAGCCGTAATTATTTGCTAGGTTTTCTTTTGACATTTTTGCTCCTTAGAGATACTCGCTAATCTCACGCTTGCTAGTAGTCCAAGTCCCAGTCTCTATCCACTCATCTAGCTTACAAAATCTACAAAACGGCGCAGGATGAGCCATAAAGCGCAAAATCTCTTCATAGCTAGTAGCTTTGTAAATATCTATATAATCAATTTTGCTAGGTAGCATAGGCTTTTCAAGCTCGCCTTTTTTGCCAAAATAGTTGTTAAAGTGATGAATATTTGCGATAATTGAACAAGGATAAAGCTTGCCGTCTCGCAACAAAGTACAAGCATTTGCTATGCCGCATCGCATGAAATTTAGCCTAGCATTTTGTTTGCCTTCTTTGTCTAAAGCAAAGCGGCGAAAGGTCTTTTTGCCAGGTTCACCACCATCAAACCACTCAAAATCACAGCCAAACTCTGCGATTTTTTCATTTACTTTATCCCAGTTTATTTCTAGTGGGTAGGGCGTGGCTGCGATGAGAATTTTATTTTTAGCCGCAGTGGCAAAAAACTCATCATTCATTTTTGGCAGCAGCACGCCGTTTGTGACTAATTTTATTAGAGTGTTTGGGAAGTGTTTTCTAGCACTTGTCATGATGCTAGCAAGCTCTGGGTGTAAAAGTGGCTCGCCACCCATAAGGTGAATCTTGCCCACTAAGCCCTCGCTAATCTCGCTAAGTCTAGCAAAATCACGCTCAAGCACAGCAGGGTCTGCTAGTTCTTTTGCTGCTAGCTGGCTAAAATGCGCACAGCCTTTACAATTTAAATTACAATTTTCAGCTAGATGAAACTCCACAAGCCCCAAATACGGCTGCGGTGTAGTACGAAAATATCCGTGCTGGATGAGATTTAGGTTGTTTTGAAGTCCTTGGATGACCTTTACAAGCTCATTGTGAGCGTTTGCTAGGGCTTTTATGTTTGCGTTTATTTGTTCTAGTTCATTGTTTTGTTGGGGGGGGGGGGGAGGGTAGGCGCATTATTTGAAACTGGGCTTAGAGTGATTTTTTCATCCATTTTACATCCTTTAAAAAAATATAGCATTTTAGCATAAATTATAGTTTTTTATTTTAATTTTTGCTAAGAAATTCTAGAATTCCCTAGGGGATAATATATAGTAAATAAATATATATTATCTTAAAATACAAATATATAATAATTAAAAAATTATAGCAAAATACTTGACAATTATAAAATTTTTTGCTACAATTCTGGGCGAAAACAAAAAAAGGAGTAAAAAATGTCAAATAATCTTCATCAAGAAACTCTAGCCACTCACTACGGCTATGACTCATCAAAAGAGACCTATGGTTCAGTTAATGTCCCATTATACCTTACAAACGCTTATGACTTTGGAACTAGCGAGCGTGGTGCTAGGCTCTTTGCCTTACAAGAACTAGGTGCGATTTACTCTCGCCTTACAAACCCTACTGTTGATGTGCTAGAAGCTAGAATAGCAGCCGTTGAGGGTGGCAAGGGCGGCATTAGCGCTGCCTCTGGCTCGGCTGCTATTTTTAATGCTATCGCAAACCTAGCAGGTGCAGGCGATAATATAATCGTAGCTAAAAAAATCTACGGCGGCTCAGCTGCTTTATTACATAATACTCTAAAAAACTTTGGCATAAGCACAAAGACCTTTGATAGCGATAATGCTGATGATTTAGAAGGCTTAATAGATGATAAGACAAAGGCTATATTTTTTGAGAGTCTCTCAAACCCACAAATTGCCGTAGCTGATACTGATAAAATCGCAAAAATCGCTGACAAACACGGCGTTGTGAGCATAGTAGATAACACAGTTGCTAGCCCAGCTCTTTATCAGCCTTTAAAGCATGGTGTAGATGTGAGCGTGCATAGTGCAACAAAGTATATAAGTGGCAATGGTAGCGTGCTAGGCGGCCTAATCGCAACAAATGCTAAGCTAAATGCTAAGCTAAGAGGGAATTCTAGATATGCTTATTTTAACGAACCAGAGGCAAACTACCACGGACTTGTATATGCTTCTTTGCCTGATGATTTTGATTTATTCACGCTTCGCATTAAGACTATTTTGCTCCGTGATATCGGTGCAGCTCTTTCAGCCTTTAATGCTTGGCAGCTAATAGCAGGGCTAGAAACCCTAAATGTGCGTATGAGAGCAATAAGCGCAAGTGCTTTAAAAGTAGCGCAGTTTTTAGAAAGTCATCCAAAGGTAAAAAGTGTAAACTACCCAGGGCTAAAAAGCTCGCCAAACTACGAGCGAGTTAAAGCAAACTTCACCGAAGGACTTGCTAGTGGACTTTTGGCTTTTGAAGTGGCTGATGAGCAGACTGCGCTAAAAGTAGCAAATGGCACGGAGATTTTTAGAGTAATGGTAAATATAGGCGATAGCAAAAGCATCATCACACACCCAGCCTCTACTACTCACGCTCAGCTAAGCAAAGATGAGCAGCTAAAAGCAGGCATTAGCGCTGGGCTAATCCGCCTAAGCGTAGGACTAGAAAACGCAGATGATTTGATAGAAGATCTAAAAAAGGCACTTGCGTGAGTTTGATTACCACAAAGGGTGCTTATGGACTTATGGCTGTTTTTGAGGTCTCAAAAGGCACTAGTGAGCATCCTGTATCTATAAATGCGATTTCAGCAAATATCGGCGTTTCTCGCAATTATTTAGAGCAGATTTTAAACGCTTTAAAAAAAGCAGGGATAATAAGCGCAGTAAAAGGCATGAAAGGCGGATATTATCTAAGTAAAAGCCTGAGCGAAATCAGCTTTGGCGAGGTTTTAGATACGCTTGAAAATGACTTTGGCTTTTTTGCCAAAGACATTGAGGGTGAGTATAAAGAGCTTTTTGGCACGCTTGATAAAGAGCTTAAAAAGCTTTTTAGCAAGCCTTTAAGCGAGTTTAACAAAAACGCAGATAAATATTTAAACTACGCAATTTAAAGGAAAAAAATGAAAATAGCAAAAAATATAACTGAAATGATAGGCAATACGCCTTTACTAAAAATCAATAGTTTTGGCGAGCCAATCCTAGCAAAGGCTGAGTTTGTAAATCCAGGTCACTCAGTAAAAGACCGCATTGCTTATGCGATGATAAAAGATGCCTTTGATAGTGGCAAAATCACTAACCAAAGCGTAATTATCGAACCAACTAGCGGAAATACTGGCGTAGGACTTGCTATGGTTTGCGCAGCTTTGGGACTAAAAGCTATTTTTACCATGCCAGCTTCTATGAGCAAAGAAAGGCAACTCATCTTAAAAGCATATGGTGCCCAGCTTGAACTAACTGAGCCAAGCCTAGGTATGAAAGGTGCTGTGGATAAAGCAAATGAACTGGCTAAAAACCTAGCAAACAGCTTTATCCCAAGCCAGTTTGATAATGCTTCAAACCCTAAGGTTCATTATAACACAACAGCAAAAGAGATTTTAGAGCAAACTGATGGCAAAATAGACTTTTTCGTAGCTGGCTTTGGCACTGGTGGGACGATATCTGGTGTGGGCAAAGCGCTAAAAGAGCATAACCCAAATGTAAAAATCATAGCAGTCGAGCCTGAGGCTAGCCCGCTTCTTACTCAAGGCAAAGCCGGACCTCACGCTATACAAGGAATAGGGGCAAACTTCATCCCAGCAAACCTTGATAGAAGTGTTATTGATGAGATTTACACAGTCTCAAACGACGATGCTATCGCAACTACAAGAAAACTAGCTAGCGGGGAGGGCGCATTAGTAGGCATTTCAGCTGGAGCAAATGTATTTGTAGCTAGTAAAATAGCAAATGAAAATAAAGGTAAGGTAGTAGTAACTGTGCTGCCAGATACGGGGACTAGATACTTCTCAACGGGAATTTTTGAGTAGATTTTGTGTGGCAATTCGTCTCGCAGCACTATTATAAAAAAAGCCAGCCACGCGCGCCCCCAGATAAATTTCGCATTCTATCCCTGCGGCGCGCTTGCTGCCTTTTGTCATACTAGCACCACGATACTAGAATTGCCGTTTTTTAGAAATTCTAGAATTCCTAAAAATCTAGAATTCTCTATGAAATTTTAGAATTCTCTAGGGAATTCTAGATTTGCGTTAGCGGTAGTTAAAAGCAGGCTCCAAGCTTGCTTCACAATAAGGATAATAATGAAAGAAATACCAGCAATAGATCTAAGCGAATACAAAAACGCTAGCACGCCTGAGGCAAAGGCGGCATTTTATGAAAAGCTACTTCACGCAGCGCATGAGGTAGGATTTTTTTATCTAGTAGGACATGGCATAAGTGAGGAGCTTTGCGATAAACTAAGAGCGCAAAGCAAAGAGTTTTTCCGCTTGCCACTTGAAGTAAAACAAAAAATCGCCCTTGAAAACTCAAAGCATTTTCGTGGCTATACAGCAGTGGGCGGTGAGTACACACTAGGGCAAAAGGACTGGCGAGAAGAGATTGATTTGGGGCTTGATCAGCCGCCAAGGGGCGATGAGCCAGCATTTATGAGACTTTATGGGCCAAATCAATGGAGTGATGAAACAGCGGAGCTTAAAAAAACCTTTGATGAGTGGCAAGGCAAGGTAAATGAAATGGGTTTTACTTTGCTTGATGCTTTTTCTAATGCACTTTATGGGCGTTCTGGGGTTTTTGATGAGCTTTTTGGTGATGATTTTTATGAGCATGGCAAGCTTATTCATTATCCAGGCAGAGCCGAGGCGGGAGATGAGTATAGCGCAGACACACAAGGCGTAGGTGCGCATAAAGACGATGGCTTTCTTACGCTTTTAATGATAGATGAGATAGCCGGACTTCAAGTAGAGGCCAAAAAAGGCGAGTGGATAGATGCGAGCTATAAAAAAGGTGCCTTTGTGATAAATATAGGCGAGTTTTTGGAGATTGCTACTGATGGGTATTTGCGTGCGACAAACCACAGGGTAAAAAGTCCACTAAAAGGGCAAGAGCGTATTTCGTGCGTGATTTTTTTAGGCTCAAAGCTAGATCACAAGCTAGAAGTCTACGAACTACCACCGCAGCTAAAAGAAAAAATGAGAGGCGTGGAGCGTGATCCGCACAATCCGCTAATCCCAACAATCGGCTGGAACTATCTAAAACACCGCCTTCGCTCTCACAAAGAAGTGGCGCAGAAGTTTTATGCTGATGTCTACGACCCCACAAATCCTGCATCAGCGCTAAAAGCAGGTATAGGCGAGTAAAGTTTTTTAAATTCTAGAATTCCTAAGTGAATTTGCCTAGGAATTCTAGAATTTATTTTAGGAATTCTAGGGTTTTTCTTGGGAATTCTAGAATTTATCTTGGAATTCTAGAATTTATCTTAGAAATTCTAGAATTCCGGCATTTAGCGATATTCTAGAGCATATTTACTATTAAGATTTCATTTAAAGTTACTTTTAGCCCTTTTTGCTATAATCTGCTAATTTTTTTATTTTAAGGATCCTAGATGAAAATCTCAAATGCGATATCTCGCAGTGGCGATGGAAGCTTGGTAGCCCAGATTGCTGTAGGCGTGCTTATAGGCGCAGTGCTTGGGTATTTTTTATATCTTTATCATATAGATAGCCTTGCTGTGATTTTAGAGCTGCTTGGTAGTTTGTTCGTTGGAGCTTTAAAGGCTATTGCGCCTATTGTGGTTTTTGTGCTGATTTGTGAGTCTATTGCTACAAAGCACTTTACTTCTACTAGTTCTACTGGGCTTAGAAAAATCATTGTTTTGTATATCGTTGGCACCTTGCTAGCAAGTGTTTGTGCGGTTCTTGCTAGTTTTGCTTTTCCTACTAGCTTGGTGCTAGAAGACGCCGCAACAAACGCTAGTGCGCCAGCTAGCGTGGGGGCTGTGCTAATAAATCTAGCCAAAAAAGCCGTAGATAATCCAGTAAATGCTCTTGCTACTGGTAATTTCATCGCTCTTATAGTTTGGGCGGTGGGACTTGGTATAGCACTTCGCCGCGCATCAAATAGCTCAAAAGTAGCCCTAGTAGATCTTGCTGAGGCCATAAATAAAGTAGTTTATTTAGTCATCCGCCTAGCTCCATTTGGTATCTGCGGTCTTGTTGCTACTAGCGTGGCGCAGACTGGCTCCCAGGCTCTTGGTGGGTATTTGAAGCTGATTTTAGTGCTTGTACTTTCTATGCTTTTTGTCGCTTTTGTGGTAAATGCAGTTATTGTTTTTGTGATGATAAAGAAAAATCCTTATCCGCTGATTTTTACTTGTATCAAAAATAGCGCAATTACAGCATTTTTCACTCGCTCATCGGCTGCGAATATCCCTGTAAATATCGCTCTTGCTGAAAAACTTGATATAGATGAAAAACTATATTCTGTTAGCATACCGCTTGGTGCTACTGTGAATATGGCTGGAGCTGCTATCACAATAGCGGTGCTCTCACTAGCTGCTGTTCATACTCTTGGCATTAGCGTAGATTTTGGTACTGCGCTTTTGCTTTGTTTTGTATCTGCAATTGCAGCTTGTGGGGCTAGTGGCATTGCTGGAGGTTCGCTTATGCTTATTCCACTTGCTTGTTCGCTTTTTGGTATA
Organism: uncultured Campylobacter sp.; assembly: GCA_945873855.1. GTDB lineage: Bacteria > Campylobacterota > Campylobacteria > Campylobacterales > Campylobacteraceae > Campylobacter > Campylobacter magnus. Next base: position 118,751 of record CAMCEN010000001.1, on the reverse strand, counting down.
TCAAATGACATTGCTATGCAAGTGGTGGCTATCGGCTACATTATCGGCGTTATACAAGATAGCTTTGAGACCGCGCTAAATAGTTCTACTGATGTGTTATTTACAGCTGCTGTAAATGAAAATCTTAAAGTCAATGAAAATATTAAAAAGGATTAGAAAATGACATGGAATTTAACTGAGTTTTTTGAAAATGAAAGCCAAGCTAGCGAATTTTGTGTGAATTTATTAGCTGAGGCAGGCGAGTTTGAAAAAGAGTATAAAAATAACCTTTTTGCTCTAAGCGATAATGATTTTGAAGAAGCTCTTAGAGAGTATGAGAGCATAAGTGAGCGTGCTTCAAAGGCGATAAGCTGGGCGCATTTAAGCTTTGCTAAAGATACTAGAAAAGGTGCCCTGCAAGCAAAGTTTGAAGAGTTTTATACCAAAATAGATGAAAAACTGCTATTTTTTATGCTTGAGTTTAATGCTTTGCCAAGGCAAAAGCAAGAGAGCTTTTGTGAGCATTGCGAGGCGCATAGATATTTTTTAGAGCGTAGCATAGAGAGTAAAAAATACGAGCTTAGCCTAGCAGAAGAGCGTGTGCTGCTTCGCACAGCAAACACTGGAGCAAGCGCATTTTCTAGGCTATTTGATGAGAGTATGGCACGCATTAAGTTTGATTTTAATGGCGAAAAAATCGCAGAGGAAGAGCTACTTTCAAAACTAAGTGATAAAGACCGCCTAGTGCGAAAAGCAGCAGCCCTTAGCTTGAGCGAGGGGCTAAAGGCAAACTCGCATTTGCTAAGTTTTATTTTTAATATCATAAAAACTGATCTTAAAAACGACTGCGAGCTTCGTGGCTATGAGAGTGCTGAGAGTCCTAGACATATAAGCAATGCTGTAAGTAAAGAAAGCGTGGATGCGCTAATTAAAGCGTGTGAGAGTAACTTTGAGCTAAGTCACCGCTACTATGCTAAAAAGCGTGAAATTCTAGGATACTCAGAGCTGTATGATTATGACCGCTATGCGCCACTTGGCAGTGATGATGGCGAGTTTAGCTTTGATGAGGCAAAAGAGCTTGTGCTTGCTGCGTTTAGAGACTTTAGCCCACAGTTTGCGACTATCGCTGAGACTGGGCTAAATAACGGCTGGTGCGATGCTATGCCAGCTGATTTTAAAATGGGTGGGGCTTTTAGTCACTCAGCTTCAGCCGATACGCATCCTTTTGTGCTGCTAAATTTCACAAACAAACGCCGTGATGTCTACACGCTAGCCCATGAGTTTGGTCATGCTATACATCAGTTTTTAAGCTATAAGGCTGGGTATTTTGGCTCTCACACGCCACTAACGATGGCTGAGACAGCATCGGTTTTTTGTGAAATGTTGGTTTTTGAACGCATTAAAAATGCAGCTAGCTCTAATGAAGAAAAGCGTGCGATTTTGGGTGCTAAAATAGAAGATATTTTTGCTACTTTGTTTAGACAGATTAACTTTACTACCTTTGAGCGTGCTGTGCATAATGAGCCTGATGAGCTAAGCTGCGATAGTATAAGCAAACTTTGGATGAATGAGAGCGAAAAAATGTTTGGCGATAGCTTAAAGCTAAATGATTATTACGAGCTTTGGTGGAGTTATATACCGCATTTTATTCATACGCCGTTTTATTGCTATGCTTATAGCTATGCTCAGCTTTTGGTTTTGGCGATTTTTGGACTTTATAAAAGTGGCAAATGCGAGAATTTTGTAGAGATTTATACGCAGTTTCTAAGCCTTGGTGGCAGCAAAAGCCCAAAAGAAATGGTGGCTATGTTTGGCTTTGATATTGAAAGTAGCGAGTTTTGGCAAATCGGTATAAACGAGGTTAAAAAGCTAGTTGATGAGTTTGAGAGTTTATAAGGAATTCTAGAATTTTCTAAGGAATTCTAGAATTTTCTAGGGAATTCTAGATGGAATTCTAGTTAGGAATTCTAATTGGAATTCTAGAATTTTCTAGGGAATTCTAGAATTTTCTAGGGAATTCTAGATTGAATTCTAGAATTCCTAAGTATTAAAAGGAGAAAAAATGCAAAAGTTCTTAGCCAGTGGTGATTTTAATGCTTTAATGAAAAAGCACGCAAAAGAAGTTTTGCATTTGCTAATTGCTAAAAATCAAAAGTTTGATATCCTAGCAGATGTGGAGCAAATAGAGTTTAAACCAGCCTTGCCAAAGGGGCTTTTGCCTGAGAAAAATGCCGTGCTTTTTGGGCTTGAGGGTTATACGCTTAGTTCTGCTTATGTAAGTGAGAGTGGGCTACATTTTCACGCTGCTTTTGGCGAAAATGATTTTGAGAGCATGGTGCTAATCCCGCTTTGTGCTATCATGCGAATAAGCTCTGGGAATGCTGTGTTTTTTGTGAGTTTTGCCTTGCCAGAAGAGCCCAGCGAGACTGAAAAAAGCAAAAATATTTTCAAAGCAAACCCAAAAAATAAAGATTTTTTTAAGAAGTAGAAAATGGATATATTATCTAGCTTAAATGACGCCCAGCGTGAGGCTGCTAGGCACATAGATGGTGCAATGCTAATCCTAGCAGGCGCAGGGTCTGGCAAAACGCTTACTATCACAACTCGCCTTGCTTATCTTATCGGCGAGGTTGGTATAGATCCACTAAATACGCTAACGCTTACTTTTACAAACAAAGCTGCTACTGAGATGAAGCTAAGGGCTTTAAATCTAATTAGAAGTTCGCAGCCCTCAGCAAATCCTTTGCTTTGTACTTTTCACAAGTTTGGACTGCTGTTTTTAAAGCTATATATGAGAGAGCTAAATAGGGCAAATAACTTTGTCATAATCGATATCGACGATAAGAAAAAAATCATAAAAGAGTTTGAAAGTAGCATTGCTACAAATATCGTTAGTAATGAAATCTCGCGCTATAAAAATATGCTTTTAAGCCCAGAAGAGATTATTTCTAGCTCTGTCATACCAGCTTTTATCGGCGGTAGGGCAAACTACGAAAAAATTGCCAAAGCCTACAAAAGCTACGAGGAGTATTTAGTAGCAAATAATCTAGTTGATTTTGATGATTTGCTTTGCTTAACATATAGAATTCTAGACTCAAACCCTAGTCTATGCAATCAAATCTCAAACCGCTACAAATACATAACAATAGATGAGTATCAAGACACAAACGAACTTCAATACAAACTACTTCGCAAACTTTGCGTGGCGCATGAAAATGTAGTAGTAGTAGGCGATGATGATCAAAGCATCTATGGCTGGAGAGGCGCAAAAATAGAAAATATACTAAACTTCAAAGACCAGTTTAGCTCTGTAAAGGTAGTGCGTCTAGAAGAAAACTACCGCTCAAGCTCAAATATCCTAAATGCCGCAAACGAGCTAATAGACCACAACCGCAACCGCCTAGGCAAAAAGCTAATAAGCACAAAAAAAGATAATAAAGATATAGAAATTCTACAAAACAGCGACGAAGAAAGCGAAGCAAAGATAATCTCAGCTCGCATAGCAAAGCTTATAAATGATGGAGAACACCCTACGCAAATAGCGATTTTATACCGCATAAATGCCCTTAGCCGCGCGCTTGAAGAAGGACTTATCGCAAACGGTGTGCCTTATAAAATCGTAGGTGGAATAAAATTCTACGAAAGAGCTGAGATAAAAGATATCATAAGCTATTTGCGCTTAATTTTAAATCCGCATGATGATTTTAGCTTAGAGCGAATTATAAACCGCCCTAAGCGTGGGCTTGGCAAGGTAGGATTTAACAAGCTTAGCGAGTTTGCTTTTAATAATAAAATCTCGCTTTATGAGGCGATTTTGCGCATGGATGAGGGACTACTTGGCAAAAAGGTCTTTACTGCGCTAAACGAGCTTGCGCGTGATATAGCTGAGCTTAGAGAAGCAGAGCCAAAAGACCTTGTTTTTGAGCTAGAAAATAAATTTGGCTTAAAAGAGTTTTACAAACAAAGCCCAGAGGGCGATGATAGGCTGCTAAACATTGATGAGTTTTATGGCTCAATTAACCAAAAAATAGAAAATAATCCTGATTTTAGCTTAGAAGAGTTTTTAAACGACATCACGCTTCAAAGCGACCAAGACCGCATAAGCGAGGATGCCATTAGCATTATGAGTGTGCATGCTAGCAAGGGATTAGAGTTTGAACATGTTTTTATAATAGGGCTTGAAGAGGGTTTTTTCCCACTTATTAGCGATGAGTGCGATATAGAAGAAGAACGCCGCCTAGGCTATGTGGCAATCACTAGGGCTAAAAGCGATCTAGTGCTAAGTAGCTCAAACTTTCGCATTTACAGAGGTAAAAAATCAAACTTAGAGCGTTCACGCTTTTTAAGCGAAGCCGGGCTAATAAGCGGCAAACTTCGCATAGAAAGCACAAAAGAGTTTCGCAGAGGCGATCTAATCAAGCATAAAATCTTTGGCATCGGCAGGGTGCTAGAAGTAACGCAGATAAAAAGCGATTTTAAGCTAAAAATAAACTTTGGCGGAAATATAAAGGAAATAATGTCAGGCTTTGTAGAAAAGGTTTAGAGGCAGTTCGCGCACCTATTGCGACGGAATTTCGTTCGCACTTCGCTGTTTTTTAACCGCTACGAGACTAGGGAATTCTAGAATTCCCTAGGAATTTAAGTTTAGCGTAGCCTTGCAACTTTTGGTGGTTGCTCTTAAAATCAGGCTGCGAGACGAATTTAGCGAATTTTTGCGCAAGGCTAGCCTTGGAGCCGTGTCCGAGACATCGGCTAGCAAAATTTTACGGCTGAATTTCGAGCGAGCTGCTGCTGTCACAAAAGTCACAAAATCAGCGGCGAGCGAAGGAAACTGCCGTGAAAGTTTTGCTAGAACGAGCTGGGCTGCCTAAGCAAAAATTCGTAAAAGGCGTCCGCAGATTGAGCTGAATTTAAAATAAAGGATGAAAAATAAATAGATTATTTACAGCAAAAAAACCCTCAGGCATTTCTAGCAATCATTTCTTAGCTCGCTTAAAGCGCAAATACGGCGTTAAAAAAGCCGGATTTTCAGGTACGCTTGATCCCTTTGCTAGTGGGGTTTTGCTAGTAGCTTTTGGCAGCTATACAAGGCTATTTCAGTATTTAGAGGTGGAGCCTAAGGTTTATGAGGCTTGTCTTTGGCTAGGGGCTTTTTGTCCTAGTGGGGATAATGAAAATATAAGTAAAGTTGATATCATAAAGCCTTTTGAGCTAGAAATTCTAAGTAAAAATGTAGAAAATCTACAAGGAATTCTAGATTACACTCCGCCAAAATACAGCGCAAAGCATGTGAATGGCATGAGGGCCTATGAACTAGCAAGGCGTGGCGTGGATTTTGAGCTAAAAACTGAGCAAATGGAGGTTTTTAGCGCAGAGATTTTACACTATACTCATCCTTTTTTGCTAGTGCGACTTGAACTTAGTAAAGGTTCTTATGCTAGAAGCTGGGCTTGGCTATTAGCCAAAAAGCTTGGTATAAATGCGACTTTGAGTGCTTTGGAGCGAAAGAGCGAAGGAGAGTTTTTTTATGAAAATGAAAAAGCCTTAGATCCTTTAAAGCACCTAAAAATAGCGCAAAACTGGTATGAAAAAAGCCAAAGTGATATTGAGCTTGGCAAAAAACTTTGCGTAGATGATTTTAAGATTAAAGAAAATGGCGAATATTTCATCAAATTTGAAAAATTTTTTAGTATAATAGAGATTTTAAACGGGCAAGTAACATATAAATTAAATGGTATAAAAAATGCTGATTTTAACTAGAAAAAAAGAGCAAAGCATTAGAATTAACGAAAATATAGAAGTAACCATACTAGAAATAGATGGCGCAAATGTTAAAATAGGCATATCTGCGCCTAGTTTCGTGCGGATTTTGCGCTCAGAGCTGACAAAAGATATAAAGGTATCAAACGAACAAGCCACACACCAAAACACAAATATAATTAAAAAAATGATAAAAAAACTAACAGAGTCAAAATGAATATAATCGCAAGCGTTAAAGCACCAGCAAAATTAAATATTTTTCTAAAAATATTAAATCGTATAAAAGGTGGAGTAAATGACGGCTACCACGAGCTTAGCTCTCGTTTTGTGCGATTTCATGGACTTTATGATGAACTTAGCATAATAGAGCGTATTGATACTAGCGGACTAATGTATGCAAATGATATTGCTGATAATTTGATTTTTAAAGCTTACAAAGAGCTTGAAAATGCTGGCTTTAAAGAGGCTTTGGCTAGGTTTTTTAGCGATAAGCAAATACATTTGCTAAAAGGAATTCCAAGTGGTGCTGGACTAGGTGGGGGCAGCAGCGATGTGGCTAGCTTTTTGCTTTTTATGCAAGAGATTTTAGGCTTTGAGGATAAGCTTTTGATGAGTATTTCAGCAAAAATCGGCTCTGATGTGAGCTTTTTTGCTAGCAAGGCAAGCGCGGCTAATGTGCGTGGCTTTGGGCAGATTGTAGAGAGCTTTGATGATGATTTGCCACGCCTTGGCATAGTGCTAAGCAATATTTTTTGCTCCACACCTGAGGTGTATAAAGCCTACGCAAAAGGAAGTTTTATTAAAGATGCAAAGCTAGCAAAAAGGCTTGAGAGTATGAGCAGCAAAGAGATTTTAAGCTCTTATGAAAACTTTGAGCTAAATGATTTGCTAGCACCTGTTGTGGCAATTTATGCAGGATTTAATATAAAAGAATCTGAGTTTTTGAGTGGGTCTGGCTCAGCGAAGTTTAAGGTAATAGCATGAAAATTCTAGTCCAAAACAAAAAAGCCTATCACGACTTTACTATCATCAAAGACTACGAAGCAGGCGTGGTGCTAAAAGGTTCTGAGATAAAAAGCCTACGCATGGGCAGGGGCAATCTAAAAGATTCTTTTGTGCGGATTATAAAAGGCGAGCTGTTTTTGCTAGGCTGTCATATAAGCCTATTAAATACGACAAATCCGCACTTTCGCCCAGATGAAAAAGCACCAAGAAAGCTGCTTATGCACCGCAAAGAAATAGATAAGCTCTTAGGCTCTGTAAGCACCGATGGATACACGCTAGTCGTGCTTAGCCTGTATTTAAACTCAAAAAACCGCCTAAAAGCAAAAATCGCTTTGGCAAAGGGTAAAAACCTACATGATAAGCGTGAAGCCCTAAAAGAAAAGCAAGCAAATATGGATGCTAAGCGTGCTTTGGCTGAGTTTAAGAGAATCTAGAATTCCTAGGAATTCTAGATTTTAAGAAAGGATGAAAGAATTCCTAGGAATTCTAGTTTTTAAGAAAGGATAAAAATGAAAAAACTGCTTTTAGTACTGCTTTGCGCTTTTGCGCTAGTGTTTTTAGGCTGTGATAAAAATGAGAGCGAAAGCTACAGCCTTGGCGAGTACGCACCTTTTAAAGACGGAGAGGAAATCAGCCTAAAAAGCGTGAGTGGCGCAAGCGTGAGCTTGGTGCGAACAGCTAAGGGCTTTGTGCTAAAGGGTAGCGATAAAATCGTTATGCTAGATATCTTTGGCACTTTTTGTGCGCCTTGTAAAGCAGAAGCACCACATCTTATGGATTATCAGCTAAATCACGATGATTTCATGCTAATTGGGCTTATAACCTTTGAACAAATCAGCGATAAAGATGTGATTGAAAAGTTTATAAAGCCTTTTAATGCTTATTATTTCATCGCAAATGAGGGCGAGAAAAACGAGCGTTTAATCTCGCAAGTTTTGGCTGACATCGGCTATGATAGTGCGCTCTCACTGCCTTTTAAAGTAGTGCTAAAAGGCGGTAAATACGAGCTTTTAAGCGATAATCTAGGCGAGAGAGGCGGTAAAGAGGCGCTTTATTATCTAGGTGCGGTTTCAAGCGAACTAGTAGCAAAAGATTTAGAAAAAATTCGCAAAAAATAAAATTTTGCGAATTTTTAAGCTAAAAATCATTTAAATTTAACTACACTTTCAAAAAAATTTTAAAAAGAGGTGAGAAAAATGAAAGATACGGCAAGCTTAGGACTTGACGGCGTTGGCAAGGTTTTTCATAATCTTAGCTATGATGAGCTTTTTGAACACGAAAAAGCAAATAACGAAGGCACGGTCACTGAAAATGGCACTTTTAGCGTAGATACTGGTATTTTTACAGGTCGTAGCCCAAAAGATAAATATTTCGTAGACCAAGACCCAAGCAAAAAATACATCGCTTGGGGTAAAATCAATCGTCCAATCTCAAAAGAACTTTTTGATAAACTTCTAAAAAAAGCAAAAGCACAATTAAGTGGTAAAGATATTTATGTCCAAGACGCTTATGCTGGTAGTTCTCAAAGCTCAAGAAGAGCTGTTCGCTTCATCACAGAAGTTGCCTGGCAAGCGCATTTTGTAAAAAATATGTTTATCCGTCCAAGCGAGAGCGAACTAGAAAACTTCAAGCCTGATTTTACTGTCTACAACGCTTGTAAATGCGTAAATGATGAGTGGCAAAAAGATGGGCTAAATAGCGAAGTTTTCGTAATATTTAACATAGAAGAAAATGTAGGCGTGATAGGTGGCACTTGGTATGGCGGTGAGATGAAAAAAGGAATTTTTTCTATGATGAACTACTGGCTGCCACTTGAAAACAAGCTTCCTATGCACTGCTCAGCAAATGTAGGCAAAGACGGCGATACTGCGCTATTTTTTGGACTTAGTGGCACAGGAAAAACTACACTCTCAACTGACCCACACCGCGCCTTAATCGGCGATGATGAGCACGGCTGGGACGATGAGGGTGTGTTTAACTTTGAGGGTGGCTGCTACGCAAAATGTATAAATCTAAGCGCAGAAAACGAGCCTGAGATCTACGCTGCAATTCGCAAAAATGCTTTGCTAGAAAATGTAGTAATTGACGGCTCTGGTAAAGTAGACTATAACGATGCTAGCAAGACTGAAAATACCCGCGTAAGCTATCCCATAGAACATATAGAAAACCACGAAAAAAGCCTAAAAGCAGGTCATCCAAAAAATATCATTTTCTTAACAGCAGATGCCTTTGGTGTATTGCCACCAGTTAGCAAGCTAAGCAAAGAACAAGCAATGTATTATTTTCTAAGTGGCTACACAGCAAAAGTAGCTGGCACAGAGCGTGGAGTAAAAGAGCCAGAAGCAACTTTTTCAGCTTGTTTTGGCGAGCCATTTATGCCTATGCACCCAACTGTGTATGCTAAACTTCTAGGCGAGAAAATCGACAAACACGGCGTGCATGTATATCTAGTAAATACTGGCTGGAGTGGCGGTGCTTATGGCGTGGGCAAACGCATGAGTATAAAGGCCACTAGGGCTTGTGTTAATGCTATACTTGATGGCTCAATCACAAAATGCGAGTTTGAGAACTTTGATGAGTTTAATCTAGCCATCCCAAAAGCCCTTGAAGGTGTAGAAACCAAGCTTTTAAACCCAATTAACACTTGGGCAAATGCTAGTGAGTATAAAGAAGCTAGAAGCAAACTAGCTAAAATGTTCGTAGAAAACTTCAAACGATACGGAGCAGAGGGCGAGGAAATTGCTGCGGCTGGTCCTAGGTCTTAGTATAATTTTAGCTCTTTTTGCCCTTGCTTTTTTTAAGCTTGGCAAAGAGAGTTTGGAGCCTACAAAGTTTCCAAAAGACCCAAATAATTTAGCTAATTTTCTTGATACAGATTTGACTGGGAATTCTAGAATTCCTAGCCAAAATTATAGAATTCCTATCGAGCTTTATACCTCTTTTGGGCTTGATTATCTAAACCTTGCTAGAAAGAGCGTGGGCTTAGTGCCTTTTAAAGAAAACTCTATTCTTAGCGAAGCTGCTAAAAATCACACTTTGTATCTTTCAAACCTTGGTATCATCAGCCACGATGAAAGCAAAGAAAACAAGCATTTTACAGGCGCAAACCCTAGCGAGCGAGCGATTTTTGCTGGGCTTAATTCTAGCTTTGTTAGTGAGAATATCTCAGCTAAGCACGCTAGCTTTAATGACAGCATTGATGGGCTTTTAAGCGCAATTTATCATAGATTTAACTTTTTAAATTACAGCTTTGATGAGATTGGCTATTATGATGATGGCGATATTTACACTTATGAGATGTCAAACTCAGCTCTTTTAAAGCTTTGCGAGCGTGGAGAGAGCATAGGTAGGCAGTATGTGCTAGGAGCTTGCGCAAATCCAAAAATGCCACTAAGTCCTACTTCTTTTAACCTAGCCACTAAGCCTAGCAAGCCTGATTTTTTAATGTTTCCAAATGAAAGTTTTGCTAGCGTGGCTGTTTTTGGTGATGAAGACCCTGACCCCTTGCCCCAGTGCAAAATCACATCTGCGCCTGTTAGCTTGGAGTTTAATCCAAACTTAGAGATTTTTTTAAAAAGTTTTAAGCTTTTTAAAGATGGAAAAGAGCTAGAAAACACGCTTTTACTAAGTAGTGATAACGACCTAAGGTTTACTAGCAATCAGTTTGCGCTTTTTTCGTTAAGTCCTTTTGATTTTGGTGCTAGTTATGAGGTGCTAGCTACTTATACGCAAGGTGGCGAGAATAAAAGCCTTTCGTGGAGTTTTGCTACCAAAGAGCCACAAATTCCGTACTTCATAGTAAATGACGGCGATATAATTGAGCTTGAAGATGGTAGAGAATACGAAGTATTTTTTGCGCCAAAGCATTGTAATGACAGCTTTAGCCAGTATAGCTATACTCTGCCTTTTGGCTCAAGTTTGCAGCTAAAAGATACTGGAATAAACATGCTAAAAATGCGTGCTAGTGGGGCTTATGGCGATGTGATAGAGTTTAAAAGTGCAACACATAATATAAAAATTCTCATAAAAAGCGAAAAAAATCTAGATTTTAAAGTGATTTTTGCGCTAATTTTAGCTATTATTTTATTTATTTTTATCGCAAAAAGGGCAAAAATATGAAAAAAATGTGGGATGGCAGATTTAACGAGGCTAGCAGCGAGCTACTTGAGGAGTTTAATGCTTCGATTTTCTTTGATAAAGAACTATTTAAAGAAGACATCGCTGGTTCAAAAGCACACGCAAAAATGCTTGGCGAGTGTGGAATTCTAGATGCTGATGATGTAGCCAAGATAAGAGCTGGCTTAGATCAGGTCTTAGGCGAGATTGAGCGTGGTGAGTTTGCATTTAGCGTTAGCCAAGAAGACATTCATATGGCAGTTGAAGGCAGGCTTAGCCAGATTATCGGCAAAGAGCTTGGCGGTCGCCTTCACACCGCTCGTTCTCGCAACGACCAAGTGGCACTAGATTTTAGGGCTTATTGCCAAAACCGCACAAAAGAGCTAGCCGCCCTTGTGCGTGAGCTAATCTCTGTCCTTGCTAGCATAGCAAGCGAGCACAAAGATACGCTAATGCCGGGCTTTACACACTTACAGCACGCTCAGCCTATCAGCCTTGCTTTTCATCTTTTGGCTTACGCATTTGCCTTTAAGCGTGATTATGAAAGGCTGCTTTCTAGCTACGAGCGAAACAACCTTAGTCCGCTTGGCAGCGCAGCACTTGCTGGCACGCCGTATCCTACAAGGCGTGAGCTAGTAGCTAGCGAGCTAGGATTTGGTGGCATTACGCCAAATGCGATGGATAGCGTAAGCGATAGAGATTTTGCTTTGGAGCTGCTTTTTAACATTTCTTTGATTTTCACTCACGCCTCTAGGCTGTGCGAAGAGCTGATTTTATGGTCTAGCCAAGAGTTTGGTTATATCAGCATTAGTGATGCTTTTAGCACCGGTAGCTCCATCATGCCGCAGAAAAAAAACCCAGATGTAGCCGAGCTGATTCGTGGCAAAACGGGTAGAGTTTATGGCAATCTAATCGCCCTGCTAACTGTGATGAAGGGCCTGCCGATGGCGTATAATAAAGATATGCAAGAAGATAAAGAAGGCGTCTTTGATAGCGTCCGCACAGCTAGCAGCAGCCTTGTGATACTGCGTGAAATGCTAAAAACCACGACTTGGCGCAAAGAAAATATGCTAAAAGCGTGTAAAATGGGGCATCTTTCAGCCACCGACCTTGCTGATTACTTAGTTAGCGCTTATAACGAGCCTTTTCGCCTAGCGCATAATATCACGGGGCGCTTAGTGGCTTTGGCTGAGAACAAGGGTAAAGACCTTAGCGAGCTTAGCTTAGAAGAGCTAAAAAGCGTTGATCCGCGCTTTGATGAAGGGGCCCTGTCTGCTCTTAGCCTAGAAGCTAGCAAAGAAGCCAGAAAAAGCAGTGGCGGCACTAGCAATGAGAGTGTAGAAAAGCAGCTTGTTTTAATAAATGATTTTTTAACAAGGGCTAGGGAATTCTAGAATTCTCTAGCTTTATCTGCGTTTTTTGCTTCGCATCCGCTGGTTGGGGGTTAGGGGGTATTTTTTATCTTTGGGAATTTTAGAATTTATTTTGGAATTCTAGATTTGCACTTAGGATTTCTAGATTTTCTAAGGGTTAGAGGGTGTCTTTTTTGGAATTCTAGAATTCCATAGCTAAACAAGGCGTACTATGTCATCCCCCAGCTTGACTGGGGGATCTCTACTAGCGAATTCTAGAGCTCTTGTCATTGCTAGGCTTTAAAAAAGCCGAAGCAATCTTTAAGGAATTCTAGATTTTGCCCTAGGAATTCTAGATTTTAGCTTAGGAATTTGAGTTTTATGCTTAGGAATTCTAGTTTGTGTGAATTCTAAATTATAGGAATTCAAGTTTAGTGAATTCACGTTTAAGGAATTCTCTTTTGAAATTCTAGAATTTTGCTTAGGAATTTTAGATTTGCGTTGCCTTTTGGGGTTTGCGGTAGCGGCTGAAAAAAGCTAAGGAATTCTAGAATTCTCTTGTTTTATCTGCGTTTTTGGGGGTTAGGGGGTATTTTTAGTCTTAGGAATTCTAGAATTCCCTAGAGGCGAGGTTGGTCTAGAATTTCCCTACTATGTCATCCTATGGCTTTGCTTTTTGTGTCATCCCCCAGCTTGACTGGGGGATCTCTACTAGCGAATTCTAGAGCTCTTGTCATTGCGAGGCTTTAAAAAAGCCGAAGCAATCTTTAAGGAATTCTAGAATTTTGCTTAGGAATTCTCTTTGGGAATTCTAGTTTAGGGAATTCTAACTCGCGCTGTCCTTTAAACTTTGCGCTAGCGGCTGAAAAAACTAGGCTCCAAGATTTTTTGCTTCGCACCCGCTGGGTGAGCAATTTTTATTTTTAAAGCCGCTGCGCTAGCCGTGGGGAGCCAGCAGCTGCAAAAATTTTGCGCTGAATTTTCAAGGCGCAAGCCGCAGAAAAACAGTGCAAAAGTTTTTGCAAAGTGGCTGGGCTGCGCAGCAAAAAAGCTGGGTTAGACAAATTTAAAAACCAGCCGATAAAAGCAAATAAAAATCTATGGAATTCTAGATTTTAGCTTAGGAATTATAGAATTTTGCTTAGGAATTCTCTCTGGGAATTCTAGTTTAGGGAATTCTAACTCGCGCTGTCCTTTGGACTTCGCAGCAGTGGCAAAAAGCTAGGGAATTCTAGAATTCATAGAGCAGAGACCCTCAGCTCAAGCCCAAGGATGACACAAGGCAGGTCGGGGATTTTCATAGAGATTGCTTCGGTCGCTTTACTCCCTCGCAATGACACAGACTTAGGAATTATAGATTTTAGGAATTCTAGAATTCCTAAAAACTTAGATTTTCTCCCACACAGTGCCAGCTGGAGTGTCCATAAGCTCCACGCCAAGCTCGCCAAGCTCACTTCTAATGCTATCAGCTAGCTCGAAGTTTTTGTCTTTTTTAGCAGTCTGGCGAGCAGCGATAAGAGAGTTTATGCGCTCTTTTAGCGTATCGCTCACACCCCACTGAAACCACTCATTCTCGTCATTTTCTAGTATGCCAAAAACACGCTTAGCAAACTCTAAGTTTGCCACAGTTTGCGCCTTTAGCGCCTTGTCTTTTGGCGAGCTGTCTAGGGCTGCGTTTGCGTCATTTACCATCTCATCAAGCGTAGCCAAAGCGCCTGAGATGTTTAGATCATCGCTTAGAAAATCTAGAATTCCCTGCTTAAAGCTAGCATTTACCTCACTAGCCGCTACGCCACTAAGGCGCTTTTTTAGGCGGTAGATTTTATCAAGGCGCTTTTTGCTCGCACTTAGATCATCAATACTATAATTAAAATTTGCCCTATAATGCGTGCTTAAAAGATAAAAGCGCAAAGCCTCACCAGGGGCGATTTTAAGAGCGTCTTTTATGAAAAATGAATTGCCTAGGCTTTTGCTCATTTTTTCATTGTTAATTTGCACAAAACCATTGTGCATCCAGTATTTGGCTAGATTTTGCTTACAAGCACAGCGGCACTGTGCGGCCTCGTTTTCGTGATGGGGGAAAATCAGATCAGAGCCGCCGCAGTGGATGTCTATTTGATACTTTTGTCCTTCTTTTGGCTTAAAAATTCTATATATCATCGCCACGCACTCGCTGTGCCAGCCAGGTCTGCCTTTGCCAAAAGGCGCGTCGTAGTAGTTCTCATCAAACTTCCACAAAGCAAAGTCTTTTTCATTTTTTTTATGCGCCTCTCGCTCGACTCTGGCTTGTAAGTTTTCATCCTTGCGGCCTGAGAGGCTTAAATACTCATCATCCAAGCTAGTATCAAAATACACACCATCACCCTCTACTATATACGCTGCGCCGTTTGCCTCAAGTCTCTTGATGTAAGCGATAATATCAGCGATGCTCTCAGTAGCCTTTGGCTTAAAATCAGGCTCGAGCACATTCATAGCTTTCATATCGGCCTCAAAGCTTGCTATATAATGCTCGGTGATCTGCTCTAAGCTTTTGCCTGTGGTGGTCATTTTGTGTAAAATTTTATCATCTATATCAGTGTAGTTTCTAGCAAATTTCACGCTAAATCCAAGCTCGCAAAGCACGCGCCGCAGCAAATCAAAGCTAATAGAGCTTCTAGCGTGTCCCAAATGTGCATCATCATAGACAGTAGGCCCGCAAACATAGATATTAACGGTGTTTGGCTCGTTTGCAGGGATAAAATCAAGCTTTTCTTTGTGAGCTGAGTCGTAGATTTTCATTTTTTATCCTTATTTTAATTTTTGCGTGATTTTAGCAAATTTTGCTTAAATTCCTAAAAAACTCTCAATATATGGTAAGGCTAACCATAAAAGCACGGCAAAAAGAGCATTTGCGCCTAAAACCAAAATAAGCTTAAAGCTTTTTAAAATTTTAGCGAATTCTAGCACTCCAAAGTAGTAAATAGAAGCAAAAAATATGAAATATCCGCTAAGCGAACCAGCTAGCGCAAGCCCAGCAGCACCCAGTCTAAATAGAACAAGGCTTAAAATTACATTTAAAATCAGCGAAATAATAGAGATTTTTGCGGCTAGTTTTTGTTTCATTTTAGCATATAGCCACAGCGAAAAGAGCTTATATAGCCCAAAAGGCAATAGTCCAACTAAGGTCATTTGTAAAGCAAATGCGCACTCAAGCGTGTTTGCCCTGCCAAACTCCCCACGCTCAAAAAGAATAAAAATAATAGGCTTTGCTAGTATAATGCCACCTAAGCTAGCTGCTAATAACAAAGCAAGCAAAAAATAAAAGCCCTTGCTAAGCAAGATTTTTGCGCCTTGTTCGTTTTGGGCTTTGATTTGCTTAGAAATTTTTGGGAAAATTGCCGTGCTAAGTGCAATGGCAAAAAGGGCAAGTGGGAGCTGAAAAATGCGGTTTGCGTAGTATAAATAGCTAATAGAACCAGCCATCAAAAAGCTAGCAATAAAAGAGCTTATAAAATCGCTTAACTGCGCTGATGAACTACCTAACACGCCAGCACCAAAAGAGCCCCAAAAGCCTTTGTGCTCACTTCTTTTACCTTTTGCTAAAGCCTTTAAGCCAAGGGCTATTAAAGGCAGCAGATGCAGTCTATAAAGCATAAAAATATGTAAAATAACCTGCAGTGCACCACCTGCTACCACGCCGTAGCTAAGGTAATACACAGCCTCGCTTGCTTTTTTATCCTGGGCTAGAAGTAGGGCTGCTATCATTGAAATATTAAGCAAAGCGGTAGAAAAAGCAGATGTGGCAAAGTGGCTTTTATACTGTAAAAGCGAGGCAAAAAGCGTAACTAAAAATATAAGAATAAGATACCAAAAGTTTATTCGCACCAGTGGCACAGCAAGTGCTATGGTCTCCTCATCAAATCCACCTGCTAAAAGCATAGTAAATAGCGGTGCAAAGAGCATAACAAGAGCTGTAAGCACTAGCATAATAAGAGTAAAACTAATAAGTGTGTTAGCTATAAAAAGTCCTTTTTTGCGTGCTTTTACAAGGTGGGGCAAAAAAGCCTGAGTAAAAGCTCCCTCGCCAAAAAGTCTGCGAAAAAGATTTGGCAGTTTAAAAGCGATCACAAAAATATCGCTCCACACGCTAGCTCCAAGGTGACTAGCGATGAGCAAATCACGCAAAAAGCCCAAAATGCGAGAGACAAAAATACCAGCTGAGTTTGAGAAAAAATGTTTTATCAATGTTTTTACTTTTAAATTTTTTAAGCGCAATTTTAGCTAAAAATTTTATTTTTTAAGCAAGTTTAGGCTAGAATTCTAGATTTTAATAAGGATATTTTGATGAAACAGCTTGCTCTTTGCTTAACTGGCGCTTCAAATAGTGGTAAAACCACGCTGATTTGTAAGATTTCAAAAGCACTAAAACAGCGTGGCTTTAAGGTAGCTATCATCAAGCACGACCCAAAGGATAAGGCTATTTTTGATACTGCTTTAAATGAATTTGGTGAGCCAAAGGACAGCGCGAAGTTTTTTGAGAGTGGAGCAGATGTCGCTGTGCTAAGCCCTAAGCGAACTAGTATTTTTAAAAGGGCTGATAATACTGAGCTTAGCGATATTTTGGGGCTTTTTAGCCAGTTTGATTATTTGCTAATCGAGGGCTTTAAAAACCTGCCGCTGCCTAGGATATCTGTGGTGCGAGATGAGATAAATGATGAGTATTTGGGCATCAGCGATGCTTTTGTTACAAATTTAGATGATGAGAGATTAAGCCCTAGATTTGGGCTTGATGATATAGAAAATATCATTGCTTGGATAGATAAAAACGCAAAAAAGGTGTGAAAATGAAAGAAATTTTTGATGGTATAAAAACAGCTGTAAAGGACATAGCGCAGGCTTTAAAATACAGCGATTTTGGCTACACGGCTAATCAAAACGCCACCGGTGATACCCAGCTAAAACTAGATGTGCTAAGCGATGAAATAATCACAAAAACGCTAAGCAAAATAAACTTAGTAAAAGAGCTAGTAAGCGAAGAAAAAGAAGAGGCTCTAAAAGTAAGCGGGGATGGCGAGTATATCGTAGCCTATGACCCGCTTGATGGCAGTTCGCTTGTGGATGTGAACTTTGCGGTTGGTTCTATCTTTGGCATTTATAAAGGCTCATTAAATCCAGCAAATCTAGTTGCTAGCGTATATAGCGTTTATGGTCCACGAACAGAGCTGGTGATTGCCAAAGACAAAGTAGAGCTTTTTAGGCTTGATAAGCAGGGCGATTTTGCCTTTGCTAGCGAGCTAAGATTAAAAGAAAAAGGCAAGTTAAATGCTACAGGTGGGTCTCAAAAAGGCTGGGATGAAAAGCATAAAAACCTTATAAAATCGCTATTTGATGAGGGTTATCGCCTAAGATATTCTGGGGCTATGGTAAGTGATTTACATCAAATTTTGCTAAAAGGCGGTGGGCTTTTTAGCTATCCAGCTACTAGCGATGCGCCAAAAGGTAAGTTAAGACTTAGTTTTGAAGTTTTGCCATTTGCTTTTATTTACGAGCTTGCAGGGGGATATGCTGTGGATAATGTGGGCAAAAGACTGCTTGAAGTCAGCCTAGAAAAAGTTCATCAAACTAGCCCATGCTACTTTGGCTCAAAGTATGAAATAGACAAGGTTAAAGCATGTCTAGCGTAGAAAGTAATGCTTTTGTAGCCCAGCTTGAAAATATAACCGAGGCTTTAAAAGAATGTCAAAATGCAAAGCAGGGCAAAGAAAGTTGCTCTGGGTGCGAGAACTTTTTTAGCTGTGATTTGCGTCATAGCTATGTTAAGGCGGCGTATGACAAAATGTGTGAGGGCGAAGACAAGGGCTTTGCCTTTTAAGCTGCGTCTCGCACACCATCTGCGACTAAACTTCGCTTGTGCTACACTGCGACGGGCGCAAAGCCCGTCTCATTTCGCACTGTACTTAGTTTAGCCACATCTGGCGCACGATACTTGCTTAAAAGTAGGTTTGGAATTCTAGAATTTGGAATTTGGAATTCTAGTTTAAAAAAAAGGATAAAAAATGATATTTTGTAATTCCAAAGAGTTTTAAGAACTTTTTTGAATTCCAAAACAAAGGATAAAAATGAAAAGACTAATAACTAGCCCAATTTACTATGTAAATGACATACCGCATATCGGGCATGCTTATACTACTATTATTTGCGATACTTTAGCGCGCTTTTACCGCTTAAAGGGCGATGATGTTTTTTTCATCACTGGCACAGATGAACACGGACAAAAAATTGAGGGGGCTGCTGCTAAAAACAACCTAAAACCAAAACAAATGTCTGATAAGATAAGTGCTGAGTTTAGAGCGCTTTGGGATAGCTTTGATATCAGCTATGATCACTTCGTGCGAACTACTGATGAGAGCCACGAAAGAACTGTAAAGGCTGTCTTTGCGCGTATGTATGAAAGTGGCGATATATATAAAGGTGAGTATGAGGGTAACTACTGCGTAAGCTGTGAGAGCTATTTTCCAGCAAATCAGCTAATTGATGGCGAGTTTTGCCCAGATTGTGGCAAAAAAACTAGCATTATCAAAGAAGAAAGCTACTTTTTTGCCCTTAGCAAATACGAAAAAAAGCTACTTGAGTGGTATGAAAGCGATAAATGCATACTGCCAAGAGGCAAGAAAAATGAGGTTATAAACTTTGTTAAAAGTGGTTTAAAAGACCTTTCAATCACTCGTACGAGCTTTAGCTGGGGTATTAGTCTGCCAGACATTTTAAATGAGCCAAAGCATGTGGTTTATGTATGGCTAGATGCTTTGTTTGCTTATCTCTCGCCACTTGGACTAGAGCAAAACGGCACGCTAAATCTAGCAGGGCAGGGCAATATGGCGCATTTTAATGAGTGTGGAGTTCACATCATCGGCAAGGATATTTTGCGCTTTCATGCTGTTTTTTGGCCGGCGTTTTTGCTAAGTCTTGGTCTGCCTTTGCCAAAAATGGTAGCTGCGCATGGCTGGTGGACAAGAGATGGGCAAAAAATGAGCAAAAGCAAAGGCAATATCGTAAATCCAAAAGAAGTAGCCGCTGCGTATGGAATAGAGCAGTTTAGATACTTTTTGCTGCGTGAAGTGCCTTTTGGGCAAGATGGCGATTTTAGCCAAAGAGCGTTTATTGACCGCATAAATAGCGAGCTTTGTAACGACCTTGGCAATCTGCTATCTCGCATCGTAGGCATGAGCTCAAAGTACTCAGAGTACAAAATAGATGCTAGCAAGCTAGAAGCTAAGCACAAAGAAGAGCTGGACGCTGCTAAGGGGTATATAAATGCTGCGCTAAAAGAAATAGAAGAAGCAAATATGAGTCGCTACTTAGAGGAAATCTGGCGTGTGCTAAACATCGCAAACGCCGCTGTAGCAAAATATGAGCCATGGACGCTGGTAAAAAACGGCGATATAGAGGGCGCAAATGCTGTGGTGGCACTGTGTGCGAACCTGCTAGCAAAAGCAGCTATTTTGCTAAGCCCAGCCTTGCCAAAAACAGCTGCTAAAATCGCTGATACCATGGGCTTTGAGATAAATACAGAGAATTTTACGCATTTTATTACGCAAAATTCTACAAAAGACTTTACTACAAAAGCCTGTGATGCACTATTTAATAAGGTAGAAAGTGAGCTTATGACGCCGCCTGAGGCGCAAAACGAACCACAAAGCGAGCAGATCAAAATCGATGATTTTGCTAAATGCGAGATCAAAATAGGCACTGTGCTTGAGTGTGAAAATGTAGAGGGCAGCTCGAAGCTTTTGAAGTTTAAGGTGGATTTGGGCGAGGGGCAGCCTAGACAGATATTAAGTGGCATTGCGAAATTTTATAATGCTAGCGAGCTTATAGGCAAGCAAGTCTGCGTTCTAGCAAACCTAAAACCAGCAAAAATCATGGGACTAGAATCTCAGGGTATGATACTGAGTGCTGAGAGTGAAAATGGTGGTCGCAAGCTAGTGCTACTTGGCACACACAGCCAAGTAAAAAACGGCGCAATTGTAGGCTAAAAGTCATCTTGCGTGAGTTTAGCCTAACTGGGCGCAGTAGAATTGCTGCTTTGCTAGGGAATTCTAGAATTCTCTGTGTCATTGCGAGGGAGCAAAGCGACCGAAGCAATCTCTAGGAATTCTAGAATTTTAGGCTAGGAATTTTAAATTTTATCTAGAAATTCTAGATTAGGAATTCTAGAATTCCCTACTATGTCATCCTCGGGCTTGACCCAAGGATCTCTATAGGGAATTCTAGATGTTTTTTTGGGGTTATGGGGTATTTTTAAGAAAATTTTTTCTAGGAATTCTAGAATTCTCTGCGTCATTGCGAGGGAGCAAGGCGACCGAAGCAATCTCTAAGAATTCTAGAATTCTAGACTAGGAATTCTAGAATTTATCTAGGAATTCTAGAATTCCTCTAGCTAGATTTTAAAAGCAAAAGGGTGATTTTGAATATACAAAACTTAGCCGGAATCTTAGGCGCAAAACTACTTAGCGAGCCTATCATCAGCGAGATTTGTGGCTTTTGCTTTGATGAGAGAAAAATTAGAGCAGGCGAGTGCTTTTTTGCCCCTAATTTAAAGAGCGCAAAAATTGCTGTAAATAACGGCGCCTACGCTATTGTAGGCGATATCGAGCCCTTTGATAGCGAGGTGGCTTTTTTGCACTGCAATGATGTAGATACTGCGATTTTGCGGCTGTTGCGCTATGAAATCAGCCAAAAAAATATTAAAATCATCTTTGCTAGCAAAATACAAATTGCTCTCTTAAATTGCCTAAGCGGAGATTTTTCTTTATTGCCAAAAAGTCTTGCTGAGGCGTATTTTGCGCTAAAAAAATCTAAGCAGGGCGAGATGATTTTTGCACCAAACAATGAGGGGCTAAAAAATCTTAGCTTTGATGGCTGCAAACTTGGGGTGATAAATAGCATAAAAAGTAGGTCACAGTCGCTTTTTTATAGCGATTTTGTCTTTGCTAGCAGGCATTATGATTTGCCTTTAAGTCCTGTTTTTTTACCTGAGTTTTTAGGAATTCTAGATTTTTTTGCTAGTGTTAATTTTAGTGAGTTTGCTCTAAAAGATTTTAGAGATTTTGAGTATTTTAAGCCACTTTTTGTGGGGGTAAATAACGAGCCTTTTAGCCCCTCAAATAGGGCTTTTATCTGCGTAAATGATGAGGAGATTTTAGGGCTTGTTTTTAGCTATTTTAACAAAACAATTGAAGGTGATTTTGTGCTAGCTTTGCCAAAAAATATGAAAAAAAATAAAAACTTTGTTAACGCAAAATTGATAGAATTTGAAAGCCTTAGTGAGCTAAAAGCTCTTAGTTTTAGGCGTTTTGCGCTAGTATTTTGCGACTATAACGAGCTAAAAGAGATGCTAATGCCAGCTAAAGTGATTGAAAATACATTATTTTAATGGATGAAAATGGATAAAGAAATAGTAATTTTACTAAATATGGGTGGGCCAAATGACCTTAGTGAGGTTAAGGTTTTTTTAAAAAATATGTTTAATGACAAATATATTTTGCCATTAAAATCAGCGTTTTTGCGCAGTATTTTAGCGTGGTTTATAACCGCTATGAGACAAAAAGAGGCCAGCGAAAGCTACAAGGCACTTGGTGGCAAATCGCCTATCGCAGGGCTTAGCAAAAGCCTGTGTGAAAAGCTAAACGCAGCGCAAAATCGCTTTCATTTTGACTTTGCTATGAACTACACACCGCCTTTTGCTAAGGATGTTTTGGCTCGCTACAAAGGTGCTAAGAAAATCACCTTTTTCCCACTATATCCGCACCACTCGCAAACTACGGTGCTCTCAAGCCTAGATGATGCCACCGCAGCTGCTAAAATGCATGAAATCAGTGGGATTAAAGTAATAGAGCCTTTTTATGAGGATGAGAGTTTTAATAAAATTTTGATAAATGATATTAAAAAAACCTGCGCTGCGGCTGGATTTAGCCCAAATGATACGCATTTGATTTTCTCAGCTCACAGCTTGCCAGTTAGCATTATAAAAGCTGGAGATTTATACGAAAAGCATATAAATGCGCACGTTAACCTGCTTAGCAAGAGCTTAGATTTTAAAGGCATTCATCTAGCTTATCAAAGTCGCCTTGGGCCTGTGGAGTGGCTGGGGCCTAATATCTCTGCTGTTTTAGAAGGGCTAAAAGGGCAAAATGTGCTTGTTTATCCTATTAGCTTTTGTATAGATTGTTCAGAGAGTGATTTTGAGCTTGATATAATGTTTAGAGAACACGCTAGCAAGGTAGGCGTAGCAAAATATGCTGTGGTAAAAGCGCCAAATGATAGTGATGGGTTTGTAGATTATATTATCCAAAAATGTGAAAACTCGTGTTAGCAAATCGCCAAGCAGCGCTATTATAAAAAAAGCCAGCCGCGCGTGCCTTGGGATGAACTATTTGTTCTATCCCTGCGGCACGCTCGCTGCCTTTTGTCATACTAACACCACGATACTAGAATTGCTAGTGCTAAGGAATTCTAGAATTCCGTCATTGTGAGGGAGCAAAGCAGAGGGAGCAATCTCGTTCAAAATTCCCCGGCTTGACCGCCTTGTGTCATCCTCGGGCTTGACCCGAGGATCTCATCACAGAGAATTCTAAAATTCCGTCATCGCAGAATTCCGTCATTGCGAGGGAGCAAAGCGACCGAAGCAATCTTGTTCAAAACTTAACAAATGAGATTGCTTCGCTTCACCCCTCAATGACGAATTTTATGGAATTCTAAAATTCCGTTCAAAATTCCGTCTAAAATACCCCCGCACCCCCAAAAATCCTAACAAAAAACTAGAATTCCCTAGCAAAAATAGCAATTTTTATGCTAAAATCAAAGAAAAATTTAGGATAAAAAATGCGCATAATTTTGTTTTTAATTTTGCTTTTAGCAGTGCTTTTAATCATAGCTTTAAGCGATGAAATCATCAGCAAAAAGAGTAAAGGCGTGATTTTGGTGGTGCTTGTGCTTATTTTTGGTGGAGTGTATTTTTTCAGCCAAAGTGCGCAAAACTCACAAAATGAAAGCACAGAACTACTACTAGCTTACGAACAAGGCAAAAGCCTAAAATGCGGTGCTTTGGAGGTAAATGCGAGCAATTTTAACTTTGAGTATGGCACGCAAAGTTTTGTGGCTAAAAAAGGCGTAAAAGAATTCGCCGGTCAAATCATAGCGATCAAAGACTGCGAGATAAAAGAGTAATGAAAGATTTGATTGCTAAGCTTGATTTGAGTGCGTATATTTCTAGCTTTGAGAGTTTTTTAGCTAGGCAAAAACCGCTTTTTGTAAATGGAGATTTAGCCCTAAACTTTGCTAGGCTTGGCGAGCTTAGTAGCGCAAAGCTAAGTGCGCCAAAGCCAGTAATAGCACTAAATGACGCTATTGAAAGGCTAGGGCTTATGGCAGTGCTGCATATTAGCGAAATATACGAGTTTAGCAAGATTATTAGCTATTTTATTTACCTAAAAAATCAGCAAATCGGCACAAAAACTGATGAATATCTAGCCAAAATTGAAATTCCTGATAAAATCGCTGAGATTTGTTCTTATTTTGCAGAAAATGGCGAGCTAAAAGACAGCGTTGATGAGCGTTTGGTAGGCATAAACGAGGCGCAAAGAAGGTTAAAAAGCCAGATTGATGAGAGCTTGCGCTCGCTCATGCGCTCAAAGTCGCTTGCCAACTATCTAGTTGATTTTAATGTGCATTTTATCAGCGGATGCGAGTGCTTGCTACTTAGAGGTGGCTTTAATACTAGTATAAAAGGTGCTGTTATGGGACGCACGCAAGCTGGGTATTTTTATGTATTTCCTAGTAGCATTGAAGCCCTAAAAAACGAGCAAAGCGCACTACTGGACCGCAAAGAAGAAATTATTTACGAACACGCTAAGCGCATTTCTGCACTTTTTAGCCAAAATGTGAAGTTTTTGCGCTTTATTGACAGCGCTTTTGATTATATAGACGCACTTTTAGCTAGAGTATTTTTTGCTAGAAGTCGTGATTATAGCTTTGTTATGCCTAGTAATGACGGAGTTATAAAGCTTTGTGAGTTTGCTCACCCTGCGCTAAAAAATCCCAAGCGAATTAGTATAGATTTTACTCGCTCAGTCCTGCTGATAACTGGCGTAAATGCAGGCGGTAAATCAATGCTGCTAAAAAGCGTGCTAAGTGCTGCATTTTGCGCAAAATACTTGCTACCTCTTTCAATAAATGCTAGCAAGAGCAAAATCAGCTCTTTTAAAGAAATTGATGCAATCATCGAAGATCCACAAAATGTAAAAGACGATATATCAACCTTCGCTGGTCGTATGCAAAGCTGGAGCAAGCTTTTTAGCAAAAAAAATCTACTTCTAGGCGTAGATGAGATAGAGCTAGGCACTGACGCGGCCGAGGCAGCTGCGCTATATAGCGTATTGATTGAAGAGCTTATCAAAAATGGTATCAAAATGATAATCACCACGCATCACAAACAGCTTGCGCTAAATCTATCTAAAAACGAAAATGTAGAGCTTCTAGCGGCTTTATACGATGAGAAAAACTCTCGTCCAAAATACGAGTTTTTAGCTGGGATTATCGGTAAATCTTATGCTTTTGAGACGGCTTTGCGCTACAGCGTGCCGCCAAGCATAGTAGAGGCTGCTAGAAAGCTAGGTGGCGGCGAGAGCTTTAATGAAGCGATCACAAAGGCAATAAACTTGGAGCTAGAGCTAAAAACCAAAATAAAAGCCACTGATGAAAAAAGCGCAAAGCTTGATAGCCTAATAGAAAATCTAAAAGAGCAAAAAATTGCCGCAAATGACGAGCTAAAAGCGCTTAGAGCCAAGCTTGAAAGAGAGTTTTTCTACGCAATTAGCGAGGCAAAAAAAGCTATAAACCTAAAAGATACCAAAGAAAAGCAACGAAGCATAAACAAAGCAAACGAACTAGCAAAAGCCATAGAAAAACCACAAATTGCCCCAGTACCTGTGCTAAAAATCGGCGATAGCGTAAAATATGGTAATATCAAAGCCAAGGTACTAAGTCTAAGCAAAAATGATGCTAACATAGAAGCAAACGGCATAAAAATGCGTGTGCCGCTAACCTCGCTAACAAAAGGCGGCGTGATAGTGCAGCCCCCAGCCACAGCGCAGGTAAAAGTAGAGGCTGCACGCTCTGCTAGCGTGATGATAGACTTGCACGGACTGCGTAGCGAAGAGGCAGTAGAGAGGCTTGATAAGTTCATCTCTGATGCGCTTTTAGCTGGGCTTGATGAAGTGCTTATAAAGCACGGCATAGGCACTGGCAAGCTAGCTTACGCAGTAAAGGAGTTTTTAAAAGCTCATCCTAGCATAAAGGGCTTTAGAGATGGGGCCCCAAATGAAGGTGGCTTTGGCTCAAAGATTGTGAAATTATAGGGCAGGGCTTGCGAAATTTCTAGGAATTCTAGAATTCCTAAATCTAGAATTCTTAAATCTAGAATTCCTAAATTTAAGAATTCCTGGGAATTCTAGAATTCTTAAATTTAGAATTCCTAGGAATTCTAAATTTTAGTTTTAAAAGGATAAAAAATGAATTATTTTTACAAAAAAAAGTTTTTGCTTGAAAGCGAGCTAAAAAAGCTAGGATTTTTGTCAATGATAGCGATAAAAATCGATGACTACGATAGAATCATCACCTCTTATAGCAAAAAAGTTACAGAAAATATTATAAATATTTTTGATAAAAAATTGCGTGATTTTGCTAGTTTTTGCGGACTTGAGGTTAGACGCTTGGGCGATGTGCGCTTTGTGCTGTTTTGCCCTAGATACTGCGATATAGAAAAGCTCTGCGCCGAGCTTAGCTCGTTTTTTAAGGGCTATGAGATTGCTTGCAAGGACATCCGCATCCACATTTCTACTAGCATTGGCGGGGCTTTTGGGCAAAAAAATGTGCTAAATGAGGCTCTCATGGCACTAGAGTTTGCTAAAACTCACAAGCTTGATTATGTGCTTTATAGCGATGATTTGGGCTTAGCAAGCAAGCTTGAGCGCGAAAAGTTTATCTATGATTTGATAGAAAAAGCGATGAGCGATGATAAGATTGTGCCGTATTTTCAGCCGATTTTCGATAGAGATGGCAAGATTAGCAAGTATGAAACGCTAGCTCGCATCGTTGATAGCGATGGGCGTGCGATACTGCCTGGCGTGTTTTTGGAGTATTCGCGCCACATCAAACGCTATGTAGATCTATCGAAAAAGCTGATTTTACAAGCCTTTTCTCGCATTAATGACAATACCGAGGTAGCATTAAGCATAAATATGTCAATCTCTGATATGATAGCAAACCCACTTAGGGATCTAATCATCAAAGAAATCGACCGTCGCAAAATAGGCAATCGTGTGATAGTAGAGATTTTAGAAAACGAAAATCTTTGCGCAAGCAATTCATCAAAGGTCAAATACTACATCCAAGCCCTAAGAGAAAGAGGCGTCAAAATCGCAGTAGACGACTTCGGCTCTGGTTTTTCAAACTTTAATTTGCTCTTAGAGATTGTGCCTGATTATATCAAAATCGATGGAGAAATCATCAAGCGCATTTGTGAGGATGAAAAGGCTAGAAAAATGGCAGAGACGATAATCGGCTTTGCTAAGCACCTTGGGGCAAAGACCATCGCTGAGTATGTAGCAAACGAGCAAATCTATAATAAATGCTTAGAGCTTGGTATAGATGAGTTTCAAGGCTTTTATTTAGGTCAGCCACGAGCTGAGTTTTAACAAAGAGCTTAGGAATTCTAGAATTCCTTAGCTTTTTTGCCCTAGGAATTCTAGTTTTTATTCTAAGAATTCTAGATTTTTTTGGGGGTTAGGGGGTATTTTAGGAATTCTAGAATTCCTAGAATTTTTACCCTAGAAATTCTAGAATTCCTTAGCTTTTTCACCCTAGGAATTCCAAAATTTTACAATAAAGGCAAGCAGATGAAAAGTACAAAAGAGCTAGAACAAGCCGCAAAGCATTTTATTCAAAAATACAAAGACAAAAGCAATGAAAAAAGCGACGCACAGAGCTTTTGGATAGATTTTCTAGGTATTTTTGTAGATGAGCCAACGCAAAAAATAAATTTTGAAAAAACAGTCCCACTCGGCCACACAAGCTTTATTGACGCTTATATCCCACACGCAAAGACATTGATAGAACAAAAAAGCTCAGGCATAGATTTAAACAAAGCTAAAAAGCAAAGCGACGGCAGCGAGCTAACACCTTTTGAGCAAGCCAAACGCTACAATGACGAGCTACCTTATAGCCAAAAAGCACGCTATATCATCGTTTGCAACTTTGATGAGTTTCACATCCACGACATGGAAAACCCCAAAGACCCACCGCAGATAATAAACTTCGCAGACCTTACAAAGCAAATCCACCGCTTTGCCTTTTTAAACGAGAGTAAAAACGATGAGCTAAAAGCCCTTGCCCTTAAAAAGCAAAGCGAACTAAGCTTTAAAGCAGCAAGGCTCATAAAACAAATCCAAGATGAGCTAATCGCACTCTACGCAGCCGCCACGCCAAGCGGCGAGCCAAGCGAGCAGGATTTTGCTAGTATAAATATGCTCTTAACTCGCCTTGTGTTTTGCTTTTATGCTGATGATAGCGGCGTTTTTGCTGAGCGCAATATGTTTGGCGCATATCTTGCCGAGCACAAAGCAAACATGCGCCAAGCTATTTTAAATGTTTTTAGCATGCTTAGCACACCAGAGCACAAGCGCATCAAGTTTGAAGACAAAAAGCTTCTAGCCTTTCCTTACACAAACGGCGGACTTTTTGAGTTTTACGATGAAAACATACCGCAGTTTAACGACAAATTAGCCAAGCTTATCATTAATGAAGCTACTTATGACTTTGATTTTTCTCTTATCAGTCCTACGATTTTTGGCGGACTTTTTGAAAGCACGCTAAATCCAGAGACCAGACGCAGCGGCGGCATGCACTACACTAGCATAGAAAACATTGAAAAGCTCATAAAGCCGCTATTTTTAGATAAGCTAGAAAGCGAGCTAGATGAAATAATCGCTATCAAGCAAAAAGACACAAAAGATAAAAAGCTAATAGAATTCCAAAAAAAAGCTTGGCTCGCTTTGTTTTTTTGACCCAGCTTGCGGCAGCGGGAATTTTCTTACTCAGACCTTTTTGTGCTTGCGTGAGCTAGAAAACAAAGCTCTAAAAGAGCGTTTTACAGACAAGAAAGGCACATTTCAAGGCGTTTTAGAGGGCTTTGATACCTGCGGCATTTGCGTGGATATAAATAACTTTTATGGCATAGAAATAAACTCTTTTGCTACCGCAGTAGCCAAAACAGCCCTACATATCGCAGACAAGCAAATGCGCAAAGCCACTAACGAGCTAATTCACGCAAACTTAGAGTATTTGCCTTTGCGTGATTTTGAAAATATACTTTGTGCTAACGCTCTTGATGCTTCGTGGCATGAGCATTGCCCTAAGGCTGATTTTATCATCGGCAATCCGCCTTTTGTCGGCGCAAGAATGATGAATGAAACACAAAAAGCAGATTTAATAAAAGCTAGCAATAACGCCAAAAACGCAGGCAATTTAGACTATGTTACAGCTTGGTTTTTCAAGGCTTGCGAGTATATGAAGCAAAGCCCAAAAACTCGCACAGCCTTTGTCGCTACAAACAGCATTTGCCAAGGCGAGCAAGTAGCACTGCTGTGGAAACCACTATTTGAAAGTGGAGTTAGCATAGACTTTGCCTACACTAGCTTTAAGTGGGATAATAGCGTAGATTTTGGCACAGGCAAAAAAGAAAAAGCTGATAAAAAAATGGCAGCTGTTTATGTAATAATCGCAGGTTTTAGCCTAAATAACAGCAGTGAAAAATATATTTTTACAGGGAATTCTAGAATTCCAGCTAGCAACATAAACGGCTATTTAGCAGATGCGCCAAATATTGCTATTGAAAGTCGCTCAAAGCCACTTTGTGATGTGCCAGAAATAAGAAAAGGTAATCAGCCAACAGATGGTGGAAATTTAATAATTGAAAATAAAGACTATGAAGAATTTATTACAAAAGAACCAAAAGCTAAAAAATATATAAAAAGACTTATAGGCGCAGAAGAATTTATAAATAATAAAATGCGCTATTGTCTTTGGCTTGTAGATTGTCCACCAAATGAACTTCGCTCAATGCCACTTGTAATGGATAGATTAAAGAAGTGCCAAGAAATGAGATTAAAAAGCACAGATAAAAAAGTTAGTTCACAGTTATCACAAACACCACATTTATTTAGGGAAACAAATAATCCTAATACAGCTATTATCGTGCCAGTTACATCAAGTGAAAATAGATTTTATGTGCCTATCGGCTTTGTAACAAAAGATGTTATTATAACAAATACATCACAAATTATCCCAAATGCTACTTTGGCTGATTTTGCTATTCTTACAAGCTCGGTTCATATGGAGTGGATGAGAGCAGTGTGTGGTAGACTAGAAATGCGTTATGTTTATAGTAAAAATATAGTTTATAATAACTTCCCTTTTGCTAGTCTTGATGAGAAAGATAAAGAAACACTCACAGCCACAGCGCAGGGAATTCTAGATGCTAGGGCAGAGTTTGGTGATTGTTCTTTGGCTGATTTGTATAATCCACTCACAATGCCGGCAAACTTGCGCAAAGCGCATGAAAAAAACGACCAAGCCGTGCTAAAAATCTACGGTATAGACAAAACCGCCACCCCAAGCGATATAGTAAAAGAGCTATTTACTCGCTACGAAAAAGAAGTAAAAGCTAGGGAATTCTAGAATTTTAGATTTATAAATTCTAAAAATTATGCTAGAATTTGGCATTTGTAATAAGGAGAAGTTATGCTAGTGGCAAATGGATATTTTGATGGCGATAGTATAAAGACTTTTGAAAACTTTAAAGCGCAGAAAAATCAAAAAGTGATTATCACTGTGCTTGATGAGTTTGTAAATGAGCAAAAATCAGCCTTTGGCTTGCTAAAAGATAAAATCGTAAAAATCAGCGATGATTTTGATGCGCCACTTAATGAATATTTTATAAAAATGCCTTTAAGCTTGAAATAAACTCCAAGTAGATTGATATATTACCGCTTAGACATTAGAAAATAATTTTAAGCAATTCTAGATTTTTAGTTTAGGGAATTCTAGAATTCCCAAGTCTTGTGTCATCCCCCAACTTGACCTGAGGATCTCATTTAAAATTCCGTCATTGCCGAAATTCCGCTCAAAATTCCGTCATTGCGAGGCTTTGAAAAAGCCGAAGCAATCTCGTTCAAGTCTTAATAAAAAGGCTTAATAAATGAGATTGCTTCGTCGTTCGCTTCACTCACTCCTCGCAATGACGAATTTTGTGGAATTCTAGAATTCCTAATCTAGAATTCTAGAATTCCTAATCTAGAATTCCCTAAAAGAAAACCCCCGTACCCCCAAGAAAACCAAATAAAAAAAGCGCAAAATTAAGCTTTAATTTAAAATAAAAAGGCAAAATTACACAATTTTAAATTATAAGGTAAATTGTGGATTCTTTTATCACAGGCATTTTGCTAGGGCTTGGCGTGGCTATTCCAATTGGTCCTTTAAATATCCTTATAATGAACTATTCGCTTAGTTCTTTTGGGCGTGGATTTGCTCTGGGGATGGGGGCGATGAGCGCAGATATTCTCTACTTTGTGCTACTTAGCCTTGGCGTGCTAGCAGTATTTGACAATCCTTGGATTTTTAAAAGCATTGCGATTTTTGGGGCGATTTTCTTGCTTTATATGACATGGGCGTGCTACAAAAACGCTAGTAAAATGCTAGCTAAAATCACTAGCACAGAGCGTGGCGAGAGCCTGCTTGCGTGCTATTTAAAAGGTCTTGGGCTAAATAGCATAAATCCTTTTATCATAGGCTTTTGGCTCTCGCTCTCATCTGTGATCGCAAGTAGCGCAAACTGGATGATTGCAGCCCTTGGCGTACTACTAGCGCTTTTTGCTTGGGTGGTTGGGCTTAGTCTTATAACATCGCTTGCTAGGCGCATTATCAGCGCTAAAGTAGCTAGAATTTTTTCGTATGTTTCGGCTGTGCTGATGCTGTTTTTTACTGCGTTTTTGATTTATAATACATTTTTAAAGGACATTTAGATGAAAACAATAGAGATTTTAACTGAGCTTTTGCGCTTTAAAAGTATCACGCCAAATGACGATGGAGCGATGAATTATATTTCAATGCTTATGGATGATTTTACTATCACAAACATAGACGAGGGCGGCACGAAAAACCTGCTTTTGATGCGTAAGTTTGGTGATGGCGAGCATTTGTGCTTTGCTGGGCATATAGATGTGGTGCCACCTGGGCAGGGCTGGGAGAGTGATCCCTTTGAGCCTGTTAGCAAAGATGGCTTTATCTATGCAAGGGGTGCGCAGGATATGAAAGCTGGCGTGGCGGCGTTTATTTCAGCGTGTAAAGACGCTAATAAGACTAAGTTTAACGGCACACTTAGCATGATAATAACTAGCGATGAAGAAGGCGATGGCAAATACGGCACAATAAAAGTGCTAGAATATATGAAAAAACAAGGAATTTTGCCTGATTTTGCGCTGGTGGCTGAGCCTACATGCGTCCAGTTTGGCGATACTATCAAAATCGGTCGTCGTGGCTCAATAAATGGTAAAATCATAGTGCGAGGCAAGCAAGGTCACGCAGCCTATCCAAGCAAATGTATAAATCCAGTCCATCAAATAGCCCCACTGCTAGCAAAAATCGCAGGGCATGATATGGACGGGGGAAATGAGTTTTTTGAGCCTTCAAAAATCGTGATAACTGATATTAGAGGCGGCATGGAGGTAGTAAATGTAACTCCAGCAGATATTAAAATCATGTTTAATGTACGAAACTCAAACCTAACTAGCTTAGAGAGCGTAGAAAACTACATTAAAAGTGTGTTTGCAGGGCTTGATTTTGAACTAAATATCGCACAGACATCAAAACCTTATCTAAGTGATAAAAATAGTAAAATCGTGCGTGCTATCTCAATGGCTATAGAAAAGCACTGCACGACTATACCGCATCTTAGCACCACAGGTGGCACTAGCGATGCTAGGCATTTAAGCGAGTTTGGCGTGAGTGTGGTGGAGTTTGGCGTGTGTAATGATAGAATTCATCAAATAAACGAGCGTGTTAGCATAGATGAAGTTAAAAAGCTAAAAGCGATTTTTACCGATTTAATAGATAGTTTTTAACGCTTTTTAAGGCTTTTTTGGCTAAAATCTGCGAATTTTTGTAGAGTATAAGGATAAAAATGAAACCTAAGCGAGTTTTAGTCAAGTTTTCTGGTGAGGCGCTAGCTGGTAGTTCTGGCTTTGGGATAGAACCTGAGGTTATCAAGTATATCGCTGGTGAGATAAAAAGCCTAGCTATAGCAGGCGTAGAGACTGGTATAGTAATAGGTGGTGGAAACATCATCCGTGGAGTAAGTGCCAGCCAAGGTGGTATCATAAAGCGCACAAGTGGCGATCACATGGGTATGCTAGCTACTGTGATAAACGCTATTGCGCTAAAAGAAGCCCTAGAGCACTTTGGGCTAAATGTCCGTGTCCAAAGCGCTATCAAAATGGAAGCGATTTGTGAGACTTTTATCATGGGTAGGGCTATCCGCCACCTTCAAAAAGGTCGTGCGGTGATATTTGCAGCTGGGACTGGAAATCCGTTTTTTACCACTGATACTGCGGCTACTTTGCGTGCTGTGGAGATCGATGCTGATATGATAATAAAGGCTACAAAGGTAAATGGCGTGTATGATAAAGACCCAAATAAATTTGAAGGCGCAAAACTGCTTAGTACGCTAAGCTACGATGATGCTTTAAGAGATGATATAAAGGTAATGGACGATACATCAATTGCGCTAGCAAAGGATAATAAGTTACCGATTGTGGTGTGTAATATGTTTGAGCCTGGTAACCTTGCTAAAATCATCGTGGATGGTGATCTAAGCGGCTGTTCTATAGTAAAATGAGAAAATGGCAAGAAATAGCCTTTAATCACATTATCCAATCTTTGCGTAGCATTAGTGGCTGGTGGGGTTTTAAAAGCGATTTTTGATAAAGATAGTAAAGTAGCAGCTGTCGTGGTCGTAGCAACTGGTCTTTATATAGGAATTGCTACTATAATTATATCTAAACATTACGATGAAAAAGGAAATAAAAATGTCTAGCATTTTAGAATATATTGATTTTTCAGCTTGGTTAGCTTTGGGCATAGGAGTAGTGGCTACTTGTATGATGTACTGGATAGCTCACCAAAGTAACAAAGAGGCTAAAACACAAAACTAAAACAAAGGATAAAAATGAGAAGCGAACAAATAATAACAAAAGCCCTTGAAAAAGTAGGCGATGATAGATACAAGCTATCTTTAATCGTAGCAAAAAGAGCAGAACAACTAGGAAATGGTGCTGAGCCTCTCATAGATGATACAGCTAAGCTAAAAAATGTAGATATCGCTTTGCGTGAAATCGCAGAGGGCAAAATAAGCATTGATGACTAATGAACCGCAGTGATAATAGCCTAGAAGAGCTAATAGATAGAGTTTGCGCCTGCCACACGCTTGAAGATGCAAAGGATATCTTATATAGCGTAGCAAAACCTACTGGAATTTTGCTAAAAGCCGTAGACTACTGTATCAGCTCACATGATGGACAAACTAGAAAAAGTGGTGAGCCTTATAGCATACATCCTATTTTGGTAACTTCATTTGTCGCACATATGGGTGGCGATGAAAGTATGCTAATAGCAGCACTTTTACACGATGTAGTAGAGGATACTGAGTGTGATGAGGAGCAGCTTACCTTTGACTTTGGCAAGGATGTCTGCTCGCTAGTAAATGGACTAACCAAAATCGTCGCAATTCGCAAAGACGAGCTAGTAAGCTCTAGCTCAAACGAAAAGCTAACTGCCTCGGCTATGAGCTTTCGCAAAATGCTATTAGCTAGCATTGAGGATGTTAGGGTGCTATTTATTAAGCTGTGCGACCGCTTACACAATATGCTAACACTTGATGCTCTTCGCCCTGATAAGCAAAAGCGCATAGCAGAAGAAACGCTTGTAGTGTATGCGCCTATTGCCCACAGACTTGGAATTTCAGCTATAAAAAATATACTTGAAGATCTAGCCTTTAAGTATGTTATGCCTGAAGAATATGCTAAAATCGATGATTTTATCAATGATGCCAAGCAGCAATTGCAGCTAAAAATAAATGAATTTAGCCAAAAAGTAAGCGAGCAGCTGCTAGCAAATGGCTTTAGCGAAGATAGCTTTGAGATACAAAAACGCATCAAGCATTACTACTCAATCTATCTAAAAATGCAGCGCAAGGGCATTAGCTTAGAGGAAATTTTAGACTTGCTAGCTGTGCGTATCATCGTGCCTGATGAGCTTGATTGCTATTTGGTGCTTGGAATTTTGCACACGAACTTTAATCCACTTATCGCTAGGTTTAAGGACTATATCGCACTGCCAAAACAAAATGGATATCGCACCTTGCACACTACGCTTTTTGATGATCAAAGCATAATAGAGGCGCAAATCCGCACCTTTAATATGCACAAAACCGCCGAATACGGCCTAGCGGCTCACTGGAAATACAAGCATAGCGGCGCAGCAGCTGTGAAAACCGACTGGCTAAAAGACATCAGCCAAATCGACGAGCATGAAAAAACCCCAGAAGATCTCTACGAGTTTGCCAAAGATAGCTTGTATGTAGAAGATATCGCTGTTTACTCGCCAACTGGACGTATTTTTACGCTGCCTAGGGGAGCTACTGCTTTGGACTATGCTTATGAGATACACTCTGAGGTAGGACTTCACGCAAGCGAAGCGTATATAAACAAAATCAAAGTGCCTTTGCTAACCGAGCTAAAAAATGGTGATATCGTGCGAATCATAACTGGCGATGAGCCAAAGCTGCGCTGCAGTTGGCTTAATAGCGTAAAAACTGGCAAAGCAAGGGTAACCATACGCAACTACTGCCGTCAAAAACTGCGTGAAATCAACGAAAAAGTTGCTAGAAAGATCATCTCAGCGATTTTCTCTCGCCCAGTAGATGTGATTGAAAGCTGGATATTAAGCGAAAATCTAAGCAAAAAAATCTTTAAGGTTTCTACTGATTCTGCGTTTTTACAAGATGTGGTAAATGCGCTTAAAAAATACGGCAAAGATAAAATTCTTGGCATCGGTGGTCTTGGCAAAAAATACGAAATCAAAAAACAAAAATGTGATAATATTGTTATTTATAGCAATTATAAAATAACATCAGCCGAGTTTGATTATTGTTGTAACCCTAAGCGTGGCGATGATATAATGGGCTTTCGCCACGGACACAGAGCTGTAGTTCACCACAAGCTTTGCGAGCGCGCATCTAAGCTAGTAGAAAGTGGCGAAGAGATGATTTTTGTAAAATGGACAAAGGTCGCACCTGATCGCTATAAAATCATACTAAGCTTGGAGAATAAGCGTGGGTCTTTGGCTGAGTTTTTAACAGACCTTGCTAAGCTAAAAATAGACTTAGTTACCATAAATCTAGCTGATGGCGGCGAGGAGGATAGTGCTGAGTACTTTGAGCTTGTTATTCAAATAGTAGAAAATGTAGATAGTCAAAAGGTAATGGAAAGCCTAAAAAATAAGTATAAAATCGTGGAGTTTAGCTCGCTAGCTGATGCTTATTCTAGCTAGGAATTCTAGATTTGAGTTTAAGCTTGGTAGAATCTAAATAGTAGGAATTCTAGAATTCCTAAGCAAAAAAAGGAAAGACTTTGAATATAAATGAAATCATAAAAGAACTAAAAAAAGGCACTGCTGAGATAATAGATTTTGAGCGCATTGAAAAGCTTATAAAAGATTATTATGAAAATGGCAAGGAGTTTTTGGTAAAAATCGGCATGGATCCTACTGCGGCTGATTTGCACCTAGGGCATACGGTAATTTTGAACAAGCTTGCTTTTTTACAAAAACACGGCGCAAAGGTGCAGTTTTTGATCGGTGATTTCACAGCCCGCATAGGCGATCCTACTGGCAAGAGCGTAACTAGAAAGGTTCTTAGCCAAAAAGAAGTAGAAAAAAACGCTGAGACCTACAAAGAACAAGTTTTCAAAGTCCTTGATCCTGCCAAAACGCAGATTATGTTTAACTCAGAGTGGCTAAATGAACTAGGAGCTGGTGGGCTAATTGCGCTAGCTGGCACTTTTAGCGTTACTAGAATGCTTGAGCGTGATGATTTTACAAAGCGTTATAACGCACAACAAAGCATAGCAATTAGCGAGTTTTTATATCCATTGCTACAAGGCTATGATAGTGTTGCGATGAAATGCGATATAGAACTAGGTGGCACGGATCAAAAGTTTAATTTGCTTATGGGTCGCACCTTACAGCGTACTTATGAGGTTGGCAAAGAACAAGCCGTGCTGATGATGCCTTTGTTAGTAGGGCTTGATGGCACAAACAAAATGAGTAAAAGCCTAGGCAATTATATAGGCATTTCAGAGCCAGCAAATACGATATTTGCTAAGGTTATGAGTATAAGCGATGAGCTTATGTGGGAGTGGTATTTATTGCTATCAAACAAAAGCGTAGATGAGATAGAAGCTCTAAAAGCTAGCGTAGAAGATGGCAGTGTTCATCCTATGGAAGCAAAAAAGGCCCTTGGCTGCGAGCTTGTAGAGCGCTTTTATGACGAGGCTAACGCAAAATCTGCTAGAGCTGAGTGGGAGAGCGTTCACAGCAAGGGCGCACTGCCAAGCGATATGAAAGAGTATGAAAGCAAGGGTAAAATCTGGATAGTAGAGGCTCTAAAGCTGTGTGGCCTAGTAAGCTCAA
The DNA here is from genome assembly GCA_945873855.1 of uncultured Campylobacter sp. Lineage (GTDB taxonomy): Bacteria > Campylobacterota > Campylobacteria > Campylobacterales > Campylobacteraceae > Campylobacter > Campylobacter magnus. Next base: position 81,699 of record CAMCEN010000001.1, on the reverse strand, counting down.
GCTCTGATGCAAGACGCGCGATAAAGGCAAACTCAGTAAGCATAAATCAAAGCAAAATAAATGACGAGCAGCTACACTTAGAATCTGGAGAGTATGTGCTACAAGTGGGCAAAAAAGCTTATGCAAAACTAAAGGTAAAAAATGGAATTTAAAAGCTTAAAAATAGGTAAATACGAGATAAAATATCCCATAGTCCAAGGTGGCATGGGACTAGGCATAAGCTGGGACAAACTAGCTGGCACTGTAAGCGCAAATGGTGCCCTTGGCGTGATCAGCTCTGTTGGCACAGGATACTACGACCACCTAAAATACGCCGCTAAAACGCTAAAAGACAAGCCTCTTGATAGCATAAACTTTTACTCAAGAGAGGGCTTTAAAGCTATAATAGATAATGCTAGAAAAATCTGCGGCGATGCTCCACTAGCTGCAAATATCATGTGTGCTTGTAATGACTATGCTAGGATAGTAAAAGATGCCTGCGAGCATGGCATAAACATAATAATAAGCGGCGCAGGCTTGCCTACTAGCTTGCCTGAGTTTACAAAAGACTTCAAAGAAGTAGCCTTGGTGCCAATAGTAAGCTCAGTCCAAGCTCTAAAAATCATCTGTAAACGCTGGCTTTCTCGCTATGGCGTGCTGCCTGATGCTGTGGTGCTAGAAGGCCCACTCTCAGGCGGTCATCAAGGCTTTAGCTACGAGCAGTGTATAGATCCAAACTACCAGCTTGAAAAGCTAATTGCCCCAGTAGTAGCTGAGGCAAATGAGTGGGCTAAGCAAAAAGGCTCGCCTATACCAGTAATTGCAGCCGGCGGTATCTGGGATCACGATGATATCAAAAACGCTATGAGCCTAGGCGCAAGTGGTGTTCAAATGGGAACTCGCTTCATAGGCACGCATGAGTGCGATGCAAGCCTTGAGTTTAAGCAAACTTTAATCTCAGCAAAAAAAGAAGACATCGAGCTAATAAAAAGCCCAGTTGGCTATCCAGCCCGTGGTATAAAAACAAATCTTTTTAAACTAATGCAAAAAGGCGAGGCTCCAAAAATAAACTGCATCAGTAACTGCGTAGCTCCATGCAACCGTGGAGAGGGCGCAAAAAAAGTAGGGTATTGTATAGCAGATAGACTATATGATGGCGTGATGGGACGCCTTGAGACAGGGCTATTTTTTAGCGGTGCAAATGGCTACCGCCTAAAAGAAATAATAAGTGTAAAAGAGCTAATTGGCAAACTAATTCATGGGGAAAATAAGTAGATTTTTAGCCTTAATCACACTTTTTATAAGTGTGGTTTTTGGTGCTTGTGATTTTAGTGAGTTTGACAAAAACTTCATAGAAGTAGGCGCAAAAGAACGCCAGCGCCTACACAATGAAATCAAAAACGCCTATATAAAATCAGTTATAAACGATGATTTGGAGTGTAAAAAAGCTAGTTTGGAGCGTCTAATAAAGGCAAATGATGTCTTTGGCGTAAACTCAAAAACCCTAAAAAAAGAACTAGCTAGTCTAAGTCAGGCTAATGCTAAAAACGCTGATAAAAATAACGCTGATGAAAATAACACTGATAAAAATAACACTAAAAAATCTACTCCAAAAAGCCAAAATAAAGATAGTGCCCAAGAAGCTAAAAAAGAAACTAAAAAAGAAACTAAAAATACAGAACAAAAAACAAACACTAAATCCATAATAACACAAACCAAAGAGCAAAAATCGCAAAAAGTAGAAGCAAAAAAAGAAGCAAAAGCAGAGCCAAAAAGCCTAAGAGTGCTTGAAGTGCTAAGCGATAAAAACTCTCTAAAAATAAAGCTAAACCGCAATATAAATGAAGACGAGCTAAAAAACTTCGCTCTTAGTTCAAAGGATAGCTGGCGCAATGTCTATGATATAACTGGCATTTTGCCTAACAAATTCCCTATCCCACAAAACGGCATTTCAGCCAAAATTCGTATAGCCCAAAAAGATCCAAGCACCGTGCGAATAGTCTTTGAAGATGCTAAAAAAAGCCAAATTTACGCTCAAATAGATGAAAAAGAAATAACTTTTAGCAAAAAGCTAGCACAAAAAACAGAGCAAAAAGCAGAACAAAAAGCAGAACAAAATACCAAAAAAACCGCAAAAAAAGTAGCTAGCACAGAAAAAACTAGCGAAAAAACTAGCGAAAATAAGGCAGAAAAAACCGTAAAAACCCAAAACACTAAAAATGATAAAAAAATAGCTAAAAAGCCAGAACCAGTAAATCAAAAAGCTATGAAAATCACAGCTGATACCGCCACAGCTGCCGGCAATAAACTAAGTAAAAAGCAAAAAGCTAGCAAAATTATAGTGCTTGACCCAGGGCATGGCGGAGATGATGTTGGCGCGCTTAGCCAAAATAAAAAGCTGCGTGAAAAAGACATAGTGCTAAATGTAAGCAAAAAAACCGCCAGCTTGCTAAAAGAGCGTGGATACAAGGTGCTTTTTACTCGCAGCAACGACCGCTTTATCAAGCTTAGATCTCGCACTAGCTTTGCAAATGATAAAGGCGCGCACCTTTTTATCTCTATTCACGCAAACGCTGCGCCAAATAAACAAAAAGCTAAGAGTATGAACGGAATTGAGACCTTTTTTCTAAGTCCGTCACGCTCTGAGCGTTCAATGAACGCTGCAAATCTAGAAAACAAAGCAGATACTGATGAGATGAATTATTTTACGAAAGTAAGTTTTCTAAACTTTTTAAACCGCGAAAAAATCATCGCTAGCAATAAGCTTGCAATCGATATGCAAGCAGCCCTTTTAAAAAGCGTGCGAACTGGCTACAAAGTAAGCGATGGTGGGGTTAGAGAGGCACCATTTTGGGTGCTAGTGGGTGCTCTCATGCCTGCGGTGCTAATAGAAATCGGCTACATCTCTCACCCAGACGAGAGCCAAAAAATCGCAAACTCAAAATACCAAGACCGCCTAGCAAAAGGCATAGCTGATGGTGTAGATGAGTATTTTGCTAAAAATTTGTAGGCTAGGAATTCTAGAATTCCTTGAAGTTTAGCTTAGGAATTCTAGAATTCCCTATTATGTCATCCTCTGGCTTGATCTAAGGATCTCTATATAGAATTCTAGAATTTTAGAATTCTAAATTTATTTGTGATGAGATCCCCCGATCAAGTCGGGGGATGACACAAGGCTTAGGAATTCTAGAATTCCTATATATTTTTTTAAAGGCACAAGATGAATAATACAGCCCAAGAACTCTCAAAACTTGATTTAGAACACATTTGGCATCCTTGTTCACAGATGAGTGAGTATGATAGCGTGCTAGCTATCAAGCGTGGCGATGGCGCTATCCTTTACGACTACGATGAAAAGGCTTATATTGATTGTATTTCTAGCTGGTGGGTAAATATTTTTGGACACGGCAATGCTTATATAGCCGCTAAAATCGCCGAACAAGCAAAGAGCCTCAGTCAAGTGATACTAGCTGGCTTTACGCACGAGCCTTTGGTGCGACTTAGTGCTAGGCTTTGTAAATTACTGCCAAGCCCATTAAACAAATGCTTTTACGCTGATAATGGCTCAGCAGCTGTAGAGGTCGCCCTAAAAATGAGCTATCACAAAAATAAGCTAACAGGCAAGGAAAAACCGCTTTTTCTAAACCTTAAAAATAGCTATCACGGAGAGACCATCGGAGCTCTAAGCGTGGGCGATGTGGAGCTTTACAAAGCTAGTTATGGTGGAATTTTGATTGATTGCATCTCAGCAAAAGTGCCTTGTGATTTTTCTGCTTGGGGTGGCGAGATTGTAAGCGAAGATGAGGCTCTAAGCGACCTTGAAAAAGTGCTAAAAACACACGCTCACCGCATCAGTGCCTTTATAATAGAGCCACTAATTCAATGCTCTGGCAATATGAATATGCCAAGCCCTGCTTATACCAAAAAAGCCTGCGAGCTGGTGCGAAGCTACGAAATAGATGTGATTTTTGATGAAATTGCGGTGGGCTTTGGGCGTAGTGGGTCTATGTGGGCGATGGAGCAGGTGGGCTTTGTGCCTGATTTTGTCTGCCTTAGCAAGGGGCTAAGCGGTGGAAATCTGCCTTTTTCAGTGGTAGTGACGAGTGATAGCGTGTATAATGAGTTTTTAGGGGATTTTGATAGGGCTTTTCTTCACTCTCACAGCTACACAGGAAACGCCCTAGCAGCAGCTGCTGCAAACGCTACTTTAGATATCTTTGAGAGCGAAAATGTGATTGAGAAAAACAAGGCTTTAAGTGCGTTTATTTTGGAGCAATTTAAGTGGGCTAGGGAGCATGAAAAGGTGCGAAACCTCCGTCAGCGTGGTATGGTGCTAGCCTTTGATGTGCCGCGTCTTGCTGGGGCAAAAAGTAGAGAGTTTAGAAGCCTAGCTTTAAATCGTGGCTTATTGCTTCGTCCGCTTGGTGCGAGCCTATACTTCATGCCACCATATGTTATAACTAGGGATCAAATCGCCTTTGCTAGCACGCAAATAAAAGAGCTAATAAATGAGCTCTAAGGAATTCTAGATTTTATTTTAGGAATTTTAGAATTTATTTTAAGAATTCTAGAATTTATTTTAAGAATTCTAGAATTTATCTTAGGAATTCTAGATTTTATTTTAGGAATTCTAGAATTCCCTAGTAAAATAAAAATATTTTAATCATTCCAGGGATTTTGTGGATTGTGTGCGCCACCCCTTGATCTATCATTCCACGGATCAGCGGCTCTTGATCTATCATTCCATGGATCATTTGCTCTTGATCTATCATTCCACGGATCAGCGGATCTTCTTTGCGGATGTCGGTAGTACCTTCTATCATCGTAGCTGTCGTAATAGCCATCTTCGTAGCCTCTATTATAGGCTCTGCTTTCATCAAAGCCTCTGCCAAAAGAGTTAAAGTCGCCACATTCTCTTTCGTCAAATTCTTGTAAGCCAAATCTGGCTCTATACTCTTGTATGCGTTTATTCATCGCTTTAGCACTTGAGTATCCGTAGTCTCTGCCGACTCTGCTTTGCTCATAATAAAGCTCGCAAAGCCCATCAATTACACGCTCACTAGCGATAATCTTAGCACTAAGATTTGTTAAAAAAGCAGAAAATAAAAGAGCAAAATATATTTTTTTCATAAGAGTTCCGTTTTTGAAGATAGGAATTCTAGAATTCCTTAGGGAATTCTAGAATTCTAAAACAAAGGTATAAAGAAAAATTCTTCTAGTCAGCGATTTCTAGTGTGCCGCCTTGACCTAGGCCGCCTTCTACACTTTGAGCTTCATAATTGTTAAGTGCTACTACCATTTGGTTTATTGCATCTACAAAGGCATTTACTAGGGTTTTACCCTCTGGTGTGCGTGAGTACATACGAAGCGCACCACCGCCACCGCTACCGCCAAGTCCGCCAAGACCCCAAAAATCAGCAGCACTAGCATGACCTATAGCACTTGCGATTTGGACACCTGAGCGGTTATCGATCATGGTTAGAGAAACTTGAGTTTCTTTTTTGCTAAAGCCACCTACTAAAGCACCAAACAGGCCGCCACCAATAGCACTTGCTGCTGGGGCTACGCCAGCAGTATTTGCATCGCTAAAGAAAATCTCAGGATTTATAGCAAAGTCAGCTGCGACCATTTGGTTTTTCCAATTGCGATTTTTCTTGCTTTTTTTGGTATTTACTTTTCTCATCTCGCCACTTTGTTGTAAAGCGCGTTCTTGCATCATGTTATCCATCATTTTGCCACGCTCAACGATAACAAAGCAATTTGTTTGCTGAAGTATAGTTTTGATAACTGGGACTGTAGAGGTTAGCTTGTAGTTGCGAGTAAGATACGCAAACCAGTCGCTTCTTTGATCCTCATGTATAGCAAGAGTTCCCATAGGTTTAGCGCAACGCTCAATGCCTTTAGCAGTAGAGTTTTTTCCAGCTGCTGCACCACCGCTATAACTAGGTTGTGAGCTGCCACCAGTAGCACAGCCTGTAAAAAGTGCAGTAGCTAGCAAGCCACTGATTAGAAGTGATTTTTTCATTTTGTCTCCCTAAGTTTTAGATTGTGAAAAAAATGTGTAACTTTATAGTTTTTTTCCTTAAATTATAGTAAATTTAAGGAATATTTTATAAATTTTGCTTTAAGCTTATAAAAAAATAAAGGCAAAAAATGCTGTTAAAAGACGGAGTGCCGTATAATGAGCGTTTTGGCGATGTGTATTTTGACGCAAATGACCCAAAGGCTGAGAGGCAAAGCGTGTATGCAAGTGCTATTGATGAAGTAAAAAAAGATGAAATTATCATCGCTGAGAGCGGTTTTGGCTTTGGGTTAAACTTTTTTGTTAGTCTTAAAAAAGCGCAGGCTTTGGGCAAAAAACTTCATTATATAGCTTGTGAAATAGAGCCTATTAGTAGGGCTGATTTGCAGCGTTTTTATGCTGATTTTAGCGAGTTTAGAGAGCTTTTTTGTGAGTTTATAAGCTTTTATTATCCTATAAAAGATGAGATTTTGCGCATATATTTTGGCGATTTTGGGATTTTGGACTTTTATTTTGGAGCTGCTTTTACTTGGCTTGAAAACAGCGATTTTAGGGCTGATATTTTCTACATTGACGGCTTTAGTCCTAGCAAAAATTCTGAGCTTTTTAGCGCTGATTTTTTAGCTCTTGTAAGAGAGCATTGCGCTAAGGATGCTATTTTGCGTTCGTATTCTTGCGCTAGGGTGTTTAAGGACGCTTTAAGCAAAAATGCCTTTATATATGAAAAAAGAGCAGGGCAGGGCAAAAAGCGTGAGTTTATCCACGCACTTTGCCCTGAGCCTATGGCAAAAAAGCACACTTTAAATCCATGGTTTGCCAGAGGGAATTCTAGTTTGGCAAAAAAGCCCCAAAATGTAGTAATCATCGGCGCAGGTATCACAGGGCTACTCACAGCTTATAGATTACAAAAACTTGGCATTTCTAACGTGGTTTTAGAAAAAAATCCTAGCTTAGAAAATGGAGCTAGCTCTAACCTTGCTGGGCTTTGCTTACCACTTATCCATAAACCTAGTTCACTACTAGCAAAGGCGCATATCAGGGCTTTTTTAGCAGCTATAAGCTTTTATAAAAAGCGCAGCGAGCTTGCGCCATTTATAAGCTTTTGTGGCGCAAAATACATCGCTAAAAATGAGGATGAAAAACAGCGTTTTAAAGAGGCTTTTTTGGCTTACCCTGCGCTTTTTGCCAAAAACGGCGATGAAATTTTGGTAAAACACGCCGTGCAAATCGCTCCACTAGCTTTAAGGCAGTTTTTAGCTAGCAGGCTTGATCTGCGCTTTGGCTGTGAGGTTAAAGAGATTTTTGAGAGCGATTTGCGCCTCAAAAGTGGGCAAAAAATCAGCTTTGATGCGCTTATCATCGCCGGTGGTGCTCACTCAAATGAGCTTATAAAAAGCTATGATAAAAACATTTTGCTAAGTGCGGTTCGTGGGCAAGCTACGCATATAAAACCTTGCTACGAGGGCGTTCCGCTTAGTCATAAGGGCTACATTTGTGCGCCTTTTAGCAGCGTTCAGGTGATTGGCTCTAGCTTTGATAGGCTAGATCTAGACTGTGAGATTAGAGAGAGCGAAAATGATGAAAATATCGCAAAAGTAGCGCAGTATCTTGGCAAAAATGTTAAAGTTTTAGGTGCAAATGCTGGGCTTAGAGCTTATAGTGGCGATAGGTTTGCGCTGATTTCGCAGATGCACGATTATCAGGGCTTTTGCGAGGATTACAAGGCTCTTTTGTGGCAAAAAAACAAAGCTGAGATTTTGCCGCCACCACGCTACAAAAAGGGCATTTTTGTAAATACCGCACACGGTGCGCACGCACTTAGCACGGCTGTTTTGGGCTCTGAGATAATGCTTGATTTGCTTTTAAATCGTCCGCTATGCATTAGCCATAGTCTTTTTAGCGAGTTTCACAGCGCAAGGTTTTTGATTAGAAAACTTAAAAAGGGCTTGGAGGTTTAGGGAATTCTAGAATTCCCTGTCATCCCCCAGCTTGACTGGGGGATCTCTGTCTGTATGAAATTCTAGAATTCCTAGGCTTTTTTGCTTCGCATCCGCTGGTTGGGGGTTAGGGGGTATTTTTTAGGAATTCTAGAATTCTTTGTGATGAGATCCCCCGATCAAGTCGGGGGATGACATAAGGCTTGGGAATTCTAGATTGGGAATTCTAGAATTCTAGATTTTATTTTGGGAATTCTAGTTTAGGAATTCTGGAATTCTAGAATTTATTTTAGGAATTCTAGATTAGGAATTCTAGATTGGGAATTTTAGAATTCTAGAATTTTAGTTTAGGAATTCTAGATTAGGAATTTTAGATTGGGAATTTTAGATTGGGAATTTTAGAATTCTAGAATTTTAGTTTATGAATTCTAGTTTAGGAATTCTAGAATTGCTAAAAAATATCCCCCTAACCCCCTAAAAAATACTGAAATTTTGCAAAAATTCACAAAAAATAAGATAAAATTACTTTTTTATTTTTCAAGGCTAGTTTATGACTTTTTTCTCACCTGAGTTTGTGCTACTTTTTTTGCTGTTTTTTGTGATATACTGGGCGGCTAAAAACTTTGTTAGCATGCAAAAATTGCTGATTTTATTTGCTTCTTATGCCTTTATTTGCGCAAATAGCTTGTATTTTGCGCTGGTGCTTTTTGGCTTTACTTGCGCTGTTTTTGTGTGTGGTAAGTATCTGCAAGAACACGGCAAGCTCGTGCGCTTATTAGAACAAAGCCAAAAATTCAGCGAGGATTTAGCAAATAATACAAAAAATAATACAAAAAATAATACAAAAAATAATTCGCAAAGTGCTGAGCTTATTTCATATAAAAACAAGTTTGCACCTACTTCAAATCTAGCTTTGGGCGTGATTATTGGCTTTTGTGTGCTGTTTTTGTGCTTTTTTAAATATTATGATTTCTTTTATGGAGTATTTGCTGGATTTTTTGAGTTTTTTGGGCTTAGTCTTTTTGAGAGTGTGGCGTTTCCGCTGGGCGTGTCATACTATACATTTATGAGTATTACATACTTGGTAGCTATGTATAGGGGGCAGTGTGAGAGGTGTGATGATTTTATCTCTCTAGCTTGCTTTTTAGCGTTTTTTCCTAGTATTGTGATGGGGCCTATTAGCCGTGCTAGCGATGAGAAGGGGCTTAGGGCACTTTTGCCGCAGTTTAATGAGCCAAAGAATTTTTCTTGTGGTGATGAGATTTTCACGCTTGCCCTTTTTGCTTGTGTGAAACTACTGGTGATTAGCTCGCTACTTAGCCCTTATGTAAATAATGTTTTTAGCTCGGTTTATTCATCATCTAGCTCGGCTAGCCAGATACTGCTTGCGATTTTGCTTTATGGCGTGGTGCTATATGCGAATTTTAGCGGGTTTATAGATATGAGCCGCGCACTTGCCTTAGCCCTTGGCTTTGAGCTAGCGCAGAACTTTGCTATGCCGTATGCAGCGAGAAATATTAGAGAGTTTTGGCAGCGTTGGCATATCACGCTAACTACTTTTATTATGCGTTATATTTATATTCCGCTTGGTGGGTCGGCTGGGGGCTTTACTCGCACGCAAATAAATGTGCTTATTGCCTTTGGGCTTTCTGGAATTTGGCATGGAGCAGAGTGGAATTTTCTCATCTGGGGGCTGCTTCATGGCGTGGGGCTGGTGATTTTTAACGCTTATAAAGCCTTAGCCCTGCCGCAGCTAAACTACTATGTATCTTTGATTTTAACCTATATTTTTGTTAGTTTTGCGTGGATATTTTTTGCCAATGACTTTGATAATAGCTTAGTCATACTAAAAGGGCTTTTTGCAGCGCTAGCAGCTGGGAATTTTGGCTCGCAGACAGCATTAGTGATTTTGCTGCTTGTGGGCGTGGGGCTATATCACAAATGCGCTGGATTTTTTGGCTTTTGTGTTCATATGCTCTCATGCATGCCAGTCCCGCTAAAAGCTCTTGTGCTAGGGCTTGTTTTTAGCATGATAATTGCTATTATGCCTAGTGGAATTCCAAGTTTTATTTATGCGAGTTTTTAAGTCATGTTTAAGTTTGTTTTAGTAAATGTTTTAATGCTTGTGGTGCTGGTTTTTTTCACACAAAACTCGCTGATTTTTTATATAGAACAAAGATTTCATAGCTCTTTTGGGCTTGATGAGCTTTTAAAGGGCACAGAATTTAGCAAGGGAGCAGAGATTTTTAGGGCTTTTGGCGTGTTTGTTGATACTAGCGCAAATGTTATTTTTGAAAATAATACCCAAAGCGCTGATGCTGCTGTCTTTGAGACAAATAAACAAAATGATAGCGAAGCAAATATCACTAACGATATAATACCTTTTGATGATAATATAACAATAAATATAAGAGCTAGCGCCCAAATAAGTGATGAAAATGCTAGCGCAGATACTGCTACTATAGAGCAAAGCTCAGATGATAAAATAGTGCTAAAACAAGGTGATAGCGTGCTAATCACAGGCGATAGCATGATGCAATACATCGGCATGATAGCTAGTCAAAACTATCCAAAACTAGGGCTAAAAGTGCTTGATCTAAGCAAGCAAAGCACAGGGTTACTATATAAAAAATCTCATAACTGGGCGCAGGTTATAAAAGAGGCTTTGGCTCAAAATCAAGACATAAGGCTACTTGTGATGCTAATAGGCGCAAATGATCCGTGGGGACGCAGTATAAATGGTAAGTTTTATGAGCTAAACTCGAGTGAATGGAGGGAGTTTTATGCTAGGCGTGTGGATGAAATCTATAAAATCGCCAAAGCTAGTAATGTAAAGGTGCTGTGGCTAAGCCTGCCTTGTATGCAAAAAACTGACTATGCGAAAAAAATAGAGCTTTTAAATGAAATTTACAAAAGTGTAAGCGAGCAAAATGGGCAGTTTTTCATAAATACTAGCGAGTATCTTTGCCAAAATGATAATTTTCTTACTTACTTAAACATAAATGGCAAACGCTCTAAAATCCGCCAAGATGATGGAATTCACATAAGCAAAATAGGCTCACAAATCCTAGCTGATGAAATACTAAAAAGGATAGAAATTGAATAAAATTTTAGCTAGTTTTTATGCGTTTTTGGGGCTTTTTGCTGCGCTTTTGCTAGCAGCTTGTGCGCAAAAAATCATAGCTGAAAACAAGAGCAGCGATGAAATGCTAGCTAAAAAAGAGCTAAAAAGGCTAAATATTAGCCAAAATGGTCGTGGAGTAAAGTTTTTTGGCGATTCGCATGTGGCAAGTGGGGCGATGGTAGCAGCGTTTAGAGATGAGTATTTTGCTGCTAGCGTGGGCTCAGCGGGCTTTGTGCCAGCTGCTGTGAGCAAGTATCATGCCCACTCTGAGCTAAGCTTTGAAAATAACGGCTTTGAAGTGCTGAGCTCAAGGCGTGATAAATACGATGACTACGCACTTTGTGGCGTGGTGGCAAAAGCTGATGAGAACGCTACAATGTCTTTAAAACTAAAAAAGCTAAAAGGGCTTTTTGGAGTGGAGATTTTACATAAATTTAGCCAAAGTGGCGAAATATTTACGCTAAAAGATGCTAACGCCAAAGAGTATAAAATCACGCAAAAAAGCCCTGATATCTGGGAGTATAGCACCTTTGCGCTTAGCTTTCCGCTTGAAATAAAAGCTCTTAAAAATGGCGCAGAACTTGGCGGATATAAAATCTATCAAAAGGGCGATTTTGTGGATTTTTGCGCCGCAAATGGAGCTTACTCAAGCATAAGCGCAAAGTGGAGCGATGAGGCGTGGAGCAGGGACTTTGCTGGCTTTGACTATGAGCTTTTTATTTTAGCATATGGCACAAACGATGCGCTAGATAAAGACTTTAGTGAAAGTGGCTTTTATAACTCAATGAAAAGTTTAATCACCAAGCTAAAAAGTGCTTCAAAAAACGCTAAACTCGTCCTTGTAGCCCCACCACCTAGCCCAAAAATAAAGAAAATGCCTTTGGTAATAAGTGCTCTAAAACGCCTAGCTAGAGATGAAAATGCGATTTTTGTGGATACTAGGGCTTTTGTAGAAAGTAGCGGTGGCTGGAAGGACTGGCGCAAAAACAAGCTTGTTAGCCGTGATAACCTACACCTAAGCCACGATGGATATAAAAAAATCGGTGCTTTTATCGCAAAAAGTGTAAAAAATGAGATGAAAAACTAGAATTCCTAGGCGAAATTTACTAGGAATTCTCTTTGGAATTCTCTTTGGAATTCCAAATTGCCAAACAAAAAATAAAAAATAAAGAAAAATCAAGCCAAAATGCGCTATAATCGCCAAATTTTAATTTTTAATCAAAAGGCTTGAAAAATGTTTGAGACTATAATAGGACTTGAAGTCCATTGCCAGCTAAATACCAAAACTAAGATATTTTGCAGCTGTTCTACGAAGTTTGGCGATGAGCCAAATGCTAATACCTGCCCGGTTTGCCTAGCTTTGCCAGGTGCCTTGCCTGTGCTAAATAAAGAAGCCTTAGCAAAGGCGGCTAGCTTTGGCTTTGCTGTAAATGCTAAGGTAAATCAAAAGTCAAATTTTGATAGAAAAAATTATTTTTACCCAGATTTGCCAAAAGCCTATCAAATTTCACAGTGGACGACACCTGTGGTAGAAAATGGCGAGCTTTTTATCACCACTGAAAGTGGCGAAAAGCGCATAGGCATAACTAGGGCTCACCTTGAAGAAGACGCTGGAAAAAACAATCACTTAGCTAGCTCAAGCGCTGTGGATCTAAACCGCTGCGGTACTCCACTACTAGAAATCGTAAGCGAACCTGATATGCGCAGCAGCGATGAGGCGGTGGCGTATTTAAAAAAGCTTCATAGCATTTTGCGCTTTTTAAATATAAGCGATGCGAACATGCAAGAAGGAAGCTTTCGCTGCGATGTGAATGTAAGCATACGCCCAGCAGGTGATCCTAAGCTCTACACACGCGTGGAGATAAAAAATCTTAACTCATTTCGCTTTATCCAAAAAGCAATAGAATACGAAGTAGAGCGTCAAAAAGTAGCGTGGGAAGATGGCAAGTATGACAGCGTTGTAGTCCAAGAAACAAGGCTTTTTGATACAAATAAGCTAATAACTAAGCCTATGCGTAGCAAAGAAGAGGCCGCTGAGTATAGATATTTTCCAGATCCAGACTTGCTACCTGCGGTGCTAAGCGATGAGATGATGGCAGCTGCTCGCAACCTGCCAGAACTACCTGATGAGAAAAAGGCTAGATATGTAAATGAGCTTGGCTTAAAGCCTTATGATGCTGGCGTGATCGTATCTAGCTATGAGATGGCAAGATACTTTGAGGATCTAATCGCTGCTAATATTTCGCCAAAACTCTGCGTAACTTGGCTGTGCGTGGAGCTTTTGGGACGCTTAAAAAACGGCGTAACAATAGAAACTAGCCCAGTAAGTAGTGCTAAAATGGCTGAGCTTTTAAAAGCGATAGAAGAGGGCATAATAAGCGCAAATGCTGCTAAAAAGGTGCTTGATGAGCTTGTGGCTGATGAGAGTGCTCAAGTAGAGGCTGTGATAGATAAACTTGGACTTAAACAAGTAAGCGACGATGGCGCAATAATCGCTATCATAGATGCTGTACTAGGCGCAAATGCTGAAAAAGTGGCTGAGTATAAAAGTGGCAAAGATAAGCTTTTTGGCTTTTTTGTAGGGCAGGTGATGAAAGAGGGCAAAGGCGCCTTTAACCCAGCAAAAGTAAATGAACTGCTAAAAGGCAAGCTTGGGTAGGCAATTTTAGAATTTCTTTGGGAATTCTAGAATTCCTATAAAAGGCAAGCTAGGGTAGGCGATTTTTGCTTTGGGAATTCTAGAATTCCTATGACTTCACAGAGGGCTTTACAGAGCCTGACAGGTGCGATAAAATGAGAAAGTGGCAAGAACTGATTTTAAACTCACTTTTAAACTTTAGTATGGCTCTCGTGTTTGACATACAATAGCGATAAGGAGAGATGATGGATTTGGTAGCTTGGATTGTGGTGATTTTGACTATTGCGGCTAGTTTTTTTGGCTACTGGGTGGCAAATGCTGAGAAGAAAAAACCGGCTGCAAACTAGAATTTAAAGGTAAAATATGGCAAATATCGCAGTTATCGGTGCTGGGGCGTGGGGGTCTGCGCTAAATTATGCTCTTGGCGTGAAAAATACTAGCGCAAACGCCTCAGCCACTGGGCGAAAAAATAGTGAGCTAATAAGCTTAGATGATGCGCTAAAAAGCGAATATATCGTCTTTGCTATAGCTACACAAAGTACAAGAGAATTCCTTAAAAAAAATAGCTCTAAAATAAGCAAAAACGCAAAAATTCTAGTAGCACAAAAAGGCATAGAAACTAGCACTGGTGCGTTTTTGCACGAGATTTTTAGCGAGTTTTTTGATAGCAAAAATCTAGCCTTTTTAAGCGGACCTAGCTTTGCTAGCGAGGTGGAGAAAAATCTGCCTTGTGCGGTGGTGGTTTCAGCCTTTGATGAGAGTCTTTCTAAGCAGTGGGCAGAGTTTTTTCCGCCTTTTATGAAGTCTTATGAGAGTAGCGATGTCATAGGCACTGAGATTTGCGGTGCGTATAAAAATGTAATCGCAATAGCAGGTGGAATCTGTGATGGCATGGGGCTTGGCAATAACGCTAGGGCAAGCTTGATGGCTCGTGGGCTAGTTGAGATGGCACGCTTTGGGCAGGCTTTTGGGGCGAAAATTGAGAGCTTTTTGGGGCTTAGTGGCGCAGGAGATCTTTTTCTTTCAGCTTCAAGTGAGCTTTCGCGCAATTTTAGAGTTGGCAAAATGCTAGCAAAAGGGGCTGATCTTGCTACTATTTTGGAGCATTTGGGCGAGGTAGCTGAGGGTGTGCCAACAGCGCATGCGGTGGTTAATATTTCAGCCAAAAATAGCATTTACACGCCAATTGCCAATCAAATTTCACAAGTCATAAACGGCAAAGATGTAAGGCAGGCCCTAGCAGATTTGCTAAAAAAGAATTAAAATGTTTCATATAAAGGGCTTTGAACAAGTAAAATAGAGCCAAAAGGTTTATGCTTTAAGCTGGAATTCTAGCCTTGATATCAGTGCTGATGAGATTTATTTTGGTTGCGAAGTGGTGTAGTTTTTTAAAATTTAAAAGTAGCTCTAAGAAGACCTTATCCTCTGTTCCTAGATTTAAAGCCTCACAGCAGGGCAACCCTTCTTCTGAGACTACTACGAGCTGTTATTTTATCAAATAATATTTAAATTTTGATAAAATAAAAAATTTTATATTAAGGTTTTTTTATGCTTGAAATCAAAAAAGGCAATATTTTTACTAGTAAGGCTCAAACTATTGCAAATACGGTTAATTGTGAAGGTGTAATGGGTGCTGGTATTGCTTTTGAACTTAGGCTTAGGCATCCAAAAATGTTTGAAAAATACAAAGAATTTTGTAAGCAAAATGCTATAAAAATAGGCACTTTATGGATTTATAATCTAAGTAAAGATGAAAACGCAAATTATGCTAAGATTTTAGCATTTCCTACAAAAACTTCTTGGAAACTACCTAGCAAAGAAGAATATTTGCACGCTGGACTTGAAAAATTCATTAAAACTTACAAAGAAAAGGGTATAGAATCTATTGCCTTTCCATTGCTTGGCGCAAGTCGTGGTGGAATAGATGAAAATGTTTCGCTAAAAATAATGAAAGAGTATTTATCTGGCGTAGAAATTCCAGTTGAAATTTGGCATTTTGACCCTAGTGCTAGTGATGATTTGTATGATAAATTTAAAGAAAAATTTTTATCTTGTGATATAAACTATATTAGAGAACACACAGAGCTAAAAACTACTCAAATAAATGCTTTGCTATCAGCTTTACAAAATAAAAATATTCGTAGCATGAATGGAATGCTAAGCGTAAAAGGTGTTGGAGATTTGACTATTCAAAGAGCATTTGATTTTATACAAAAACACGAGCGTGGCAATATAAGCTATGATCGTTTATTTTAAAGGAGTTTATAATGGCAATTTATCAAGTAAGTAGCTACAATAATAATAGTGTTTTAAATAAAATTCCACTTAAAAATGGATATATTTATCATATGACACACATTGAGCATTTGCCTAGCATTTTAGCTCATGGCTTACTACCACATAACAATCCTTATAAAAAGCACGATATAAGCAATAAAAGCGCAAATGATAAGCGTGAAAGAATAGAACCTATCCATAACCGCTCAGTCCATGAATATGTGCCATTTTATTTCAATCCACGAAATGCTATGCTTTATGTAGTTCAAAAAGAGCAGGGCGATAATATTGTGCTTTTAGAAATCAAAAAAGAAATTTTACTTTTAAATGGCGTTATTTTTACAAATGGTAACGCTGCTGCACAGTCGCTCGGCTTTGCCGATGATATAGATGATTTACTAAATCCTAGTTTTATTAACTGGGATGAAGTGTTTGCTACTTCTTGGAATGATACTAACGAAAATGTAAAAAATGAAAAGAAATTTAAGATGATGGCAGAAGTTTTGGTGCCAGATATGGTGCCAAGCGCTATGATAGCTGGTATAGTGTGCCAAAATCCTAGCGTATGCGAAAAAGTAGCTAAACTTCTAAACAATTCTATAAATATAAGCTGGAATTCTAGTTTGTTTTTTAATGATTCTAGCGATACTACAGCAAATCAAAAAAGAGAGTTTAAATATCATCCACAGACAAACGAAGAGTTGCTAGCACTTGTAGATAATGAAGATATTTATTTAGGTGATATTGATACCAGTGCCATTACTGATATGAGTTACTTATTTTTTAAAGGTTATGAAAATGGTGAAGTTATAATAAATGAAAGAGAAAATTTTGATGGTATAGAGTTTTGGGATGTCAGTAATGTAACCGATATGAGCTGTATGTTTTGGGGTTGTGAAAATTTTAATCAACCACTAAATTCTTGGAATGTCAGTAATGTAACAAATATGTATTGTATGTTTGGTAATTGTGAAAATTTTAATCAACCATTAAATTCTTGGAATGTTAGTAATGTAGTGTATATGAGTGAAATGTTTTGGGTCTGTACAAATTTTAATCAACCATTAAATTATTGGAATGTCAGTAATGTGACTAATATGGAGCATATGTTTTCGGGTTGTGAAAATTTTAATCAACCACTAAATTCTTGGAATGTCAGTAATGTAACCAATATGGGCTATATGTTTTTGGGTTGTAAAAATTTTAATCAACCACTAAATTCTTGGAATGTCGAACTATATGTTTTCGGACTGTGAAAATTTTAATCAACCATTAAATTCTTGGGACATTGATGATAGCACAAATACAGCAAGTATGTTTTACGAATGTGGTATAGATGAGAAAAATATACCAAATTTTACACAAGAACAAAAAAACAGAGCTTTTATAGCAACATACAATATTGTATTTTAAAAGATAAACAAAAAAAGGTTTGATATGTTTTGTAAATTTCGTGGATTTGATTTGTATGCAAATAAAAATGAAGTAAATTTTAATGGCAAAAATTCTAAGCGTATTAAAGA
Organism: uncultured Campylobacter sp.; assembly: GCA_945873855.1. Lineage (GTDB taxonomy): Bacteria > Campylobacterota > Campylobacteria > Campylobacterales > Campylobacteraceae > Campylobacter > Campylobacter magnus. Next base: position 64,199 of record CAMCEN010000001.1, on the reverse strand, counting down.
AATTTTAGAAAAAGAAGTTTTATATGCTGCTGAGTTTTATAAATTTAATGATATTTTAGATTGTGCGTTTGGAGTCGATGATAGTATAAATTTATACAATAAATCAAATAAAGAAAAATTAGGAATTATATACAGTAAAAAAACGAAAAAATACATTTGTTCTGTAAGTAAGTGCTACAATGAAAACTGTAATGAAGACCGTATTAAAGAGCATTTAATGTGGGCTCATTATGCAAATAATCATTATGGTGTAAGAATTGATTTTGAGCTTGATACAAACAAAATCCCAGAAGCAGAATATTTTATAGATGATGTTAAATATATAGATGGTTTTAAATTCTTAGATATACATAGGCGTAATAGCAATGATATAAATAGAATTTTAATGTATAAACACAAAATTTGGGAATATGAGAATGAATATAGAATAATTGTTGATGATAAAAAATACAGAAAAATACCTATAATAATAAAAAGAGTTGTTATAGGAAGAGGATTTTACAAAAATAAAACATTAGAAACAAATACCGGGAAAAGTATTATATATAGCATAGCAGAACAACTAAAATCATTTTTAAAAGATAAATTAGCTAAAATTTATTATTATAAAAGTAGATATAGCGATAAGATTATAGAATTGATCTAAATTGGATTATTCTAGAATTCCCTTTAAATTTAATGGAATTCAAAACTAAAATTTCGCTAAAATGCCAAAATCAAAAGCTTAAAAAAAGGGGTAAAAATGGATGAAAATAATGTAATTTTAAATAGAGAGCTTAGCTGGCTAAGGTTTAATACTCGTGTGCTAGCGCAGGCCAATAAAGACCTTCCGCTTTTAGAGCGTTTGAAGTTTATTGCGATTTATTGCACGAATCTTGATGAGTTTTATATGATCCGTGTAGCAGGACTAAAAAGTCTATATGCAGCTGGTGTGAGCGTAGAGGGCACGATGAGTCCGCTAGAACAGCTCCGTGAGATCCGCAGCTACCTTAAAAAAGAGCAAGAAAACCTAGAAAATGCCTACAAAAGCATAGTAAAAGGCTTGGGTGCCGCTGGACTTCATATCAAAAACTACGAAGATCTTAGCGATGCTGAGAAGGCTAGGGCTGATGAGTATTTTAAAAACTACATTTGGCCTGTGATAGTGCCAATTGCTGTTGATAGCACGCATCCTTTTCCGCATCTAAATAACCTTAGCTTTGGCATAGCTGTTAAGCTAGCTGATAGCGAGCATCCTGAGATAAATAAATTTGGTATGGTGCGAATTAGCCGAGTTCTCCCTCGCTTTTGGGATGGCAAGGACGGCGTTTATGTGCCTATTGAGAGCATTGTTAGAAATCATATGGAAGACATTTTTGTTGGCTACAAGCCTGTTAGCTCGTGCGCATTTCGTGTAACTCGCAACGCTGATATGGTAATCGAAGAAGAAGAAGCAGATGATTTTATGCTGATTTTAGAGCAGGGGCTTAAAACTCGCCGCAAGGGAGCTCTTGTTCGCTTGCAAATCGAGCAAAACGGCGATCCAGCCTTGCTAGATTTTCTCAACTCTCACATGCATATTTTCCCAAAAGATATCTATGAGTATGATATCCCACTCACCCTTGGGGCTCTTTGGCAGATCATCGGTGATAAGGAGTTTTCCCACCTACTATTTAGCCCTTATACACCAAAGACCCTGCCGCCTTTTGATAGCAATATTTCTATGTTTGAGGCTATTGACAAAGGCGATGTGTTATTATTTCATCCTTATGAGAGCTTTGATCCAGTTGCTCAGCTCATCAAAGAAGCTAGCAAAGATCCAAAGGTCATATCGATTCGCATGACTCTCTACCGCGTGGAGAAAAACTCAAATATCGTCCAAGCTCTAATAGATGCAGCAAACGATGGCAAGCAAGTAACCGCGATGGTCGAGCTAAAAGCTAGATTTGATGAAGAAAATAACCTTCACTGGGCAAAAGCACTAGAAAATGCTGGCGCACATGTGGTGTATGGAATTGCTGGCTTTAAGGTTCATGCTAAGCTAAGTCAGGTTATCCGCCAAGACGGCGGCAAGCTCAAGTTCTACACGCACCTTGGCACTGGCAACTACAACGGTAGCAGCGCAAAAATCTATACTGATATTAGCTACTTTACTTGCCGCAGTGATTTTGAGCGTGATACGACTACATTTTTTCACATTTTATCAGGATTTAACAAAAACCGCCGCCTAAACAATCTCTCAATGTCGCCTATGCAAATCAAAGAACGCATTATAGATATGATAAAAGCAGAGGCCGCACAAGGCAAAAACGGCAGAATAATTGCCAAAATGAACGCCCTTGTAGATGAGGATATGATAAAAGAGCTTTGCGAGGCTAGCTCTGCTGGCGTTCAAATCGATCTTATCGTGCGAGGTATCTGCTGTCTGCGCCCTGGTGTGCCTGGCAAAAGCGAAAATATCCGTGTCCGCTCAATAATCGGTAAATACTTAGAGCACGCACGCATACTATACTTCAAGCACTCTAAACCAGCATTTTATATAAGCTCGGCTGATTGGATGCCAAGAAACCTTGAGCGCCGCTTGGAGCTAATGACGCCGATATATGATAGCACGCTACAAAACAAGCTTGGCGAGATACTTCGCATGCAGCTAGGCGATAACGAGCTAGCCTTTGAGCTTGGCAGTGATGGCGAGTACACGCCAGTAGCCCCTGGCGAGCGCAGGATAAACGCGCAAGAGTTTTTCGAAATCTATATGAATAAAATCTTTCGCTCAATGAAAAAAGGCAACGACAACGACAAGGTTCAAATCCTAGCTAGCAAACTGCTAAAAGAGAGCTAAAAAATATTTTATTTGCTAAGGAATTCTAGAATTTATCTAGGGAATTCTAGAATTTATCTAGGGAATTCTAGAATTCTTTGGCTTTTTTGCTTCGCATCCGCTGGCCCATGGTGCGGGGGTATTTTTAATCTAGAATTCCTGCGTGAAATTCTAAGGAATTCTAGATTTTATTTAGGGAATTCTAGAATTCTTGCTAAGGAATTCTAGAATTTATTTAGGGAATTCTAGAATTCCTAGGTGAAATTTTCTAGGAATTCTAGAATTTAGAGCTGAAATTTTCTCTAAATTCTAGAATTTAAAAAGTAAAATAAATTCTAGAATTCCTAAAATCACACATATAAATAAAAGCCAAAAAATCAGTAAAAATCAAGCAAAGCTTAGCTATAATCGCAAGATTTTTTAAAAATAAAGGCAAAAGAAATGATTACTTTTTCGCAATTAATACTAAAACTACAAGAATACTGGCACGAACAAGGCTGTCTAATCGTCCAACCATACGATATGCCAGCTGGTGCTGGGACTTATCATCAAGCTACTTTTTTGCGCAGCCTTGGCAAAAAGCCGTGGAATGTCGCCTATGTCGCACCTAGCAGGCGTCCAACCGATGGCAGATACGGCGAAAATCCAAATCGCCTAGGCGCGTATTATCAATTTCAAGTAATAATGAAACCAAGCCCTGATAATATCCAAGAGCTATATTTGCGCTCGCTTGAAAGGCTTGGACTTGATCTTAAAAAGCACGATATTCGCTTTGTAGAAGATAACTGGGAGAGCCCAACCCTTGGTGCGTGGGGGCTAGGCTGGGAGGTTTGGCTTGATGGTATGGAGGTTACGCAGTTTACTTACTTTCAGCAAGTTGGCGGTATAGCTTGTGATTTAATCAGCGCAGAGATCACCTACGGCACTGAGCGACTTGCGATGTATTTACAGGATAAAGACAATGTCTACGACATCATTTGGGATGATAAAGATGGCAAAATCGTAACCTACGGCGATGTTCATAAGCAAGGTGAGTATGAGTTTAGCAAATATAACTTTGAAATCGCAAATACTGATATGCTTTTTGCTCAGTTTAATAACGCAAAGGCTGAGTGTAAGGCTATTTTAGAGCATGGGCTAGCCTTGCCTGCGTATGATTATTGCATGCTTGCTGCGCATACTTTTAATGTCCTTGATGCTCGTGGTGCGATATCAGCAACCCAGCGCCAAGACTACATACTTCAAATCCGTGAGCTAGCCAAAGGCTGCGCGCTAGCCTACGCAAAAAGCCAAGAGAAGTAAAAAAAGTAAAAAGTAAAAAGAGTGCCTTGTGAAAACAGCTGAAATTTACACTATTTTAGATGAGATTGCGCCTTTTAGCGATGCTGAGAGTTGGGATAATTGTGGAATTCTAGTAGATAATAAAGACTTTGATAGCATCACTCTCACGCTTGATTTAGACGAGAAAATTCTAGAATCTAGCGAGAATAACACGCTTTTTATCACTCATCATCCGCTGATTTTTAAAGGTTTAAAAGCACTTAGTAGCACAAAATTTCCAAGCTCGCTGGTTTTTGAACTAGCAAAGAAAAACTGCTCGCTAATAGCCATGCATACAAACTACGATAAACACGCTCTAAATGACTTTGTGCTAAGTGAAGTTCTAGGCATAAAAGAGTATGAAAAAAATGGCTTTATTTGTGAGTTTATTTGGAATTCTAGCTTTGATGAGCTAGCAAAAAAGGTTAAAAATGCCTTTGAAATAAAGCATTTGCGAGTGGTGAAATCTAGCGAGCATGTAGAAAAAGTAGCCTTTTGTACAGGCTCAGGGGCTGATCTCATTGGCTCATTTAAAGCTGATTGCTTTTTAACAGGCGATTTGAAATATCACACCGCCTTTGAAGCAAGGCACGATAAACTTAACCTAATAGACATAGAACACTACGCAAGTGAGAAATATTTCGCACAAAGTTTAGAAAAAGCCTTGAAAAAATACGGAATTTCTGCTAAAATCGCAAATTCTTTAAACCCATTTAGCTATATGTAAAAGGACAAAAAATGAACTCAAGCTTAGAGCAGTTAGTAAATCTTAGCAAACTTGATACGCAAATTGACAGCTACAACCCAAAAATAGAAGCAATAAACGCAAAACTAGAAGCCAAAAAAGGCTCAATAAATGCACTTGTAGAAAAAAAACATGAGATTGAAAGCTCGATTACTCGCTTAGAAGCACTAATAAGCGACACAAATCGCCAAATAGCAGAACAAGGCGAGAAAATGAAAAAAATCTCAGCTCGCTCAAGTTCGCTAAAAAAAGAAAAAGAAATAGAAGCTACCCAAACAGAAGAAACTCTAGGCAAAGAGCAGTTAGAGAGCCTAAATGAAGACATCGAGCGCAATGAAAAAGCAGTAGAGATAAAAAAAGCCGACCTTAAAGAGCTTGATGAGAAAATAAATGAAGCTAATACTGAGCTAAAAGAGCTTGAAAATGAGACTGCTAGTAGCCTAAAAGAAATCGAAGATAGCAAAAAAGAGCTATATAAACAAAAAGATGCCTTGCTAGCAAAAATAAATCAAAAAGTGCTTGAGTTCTACGAAAAAATCCGCAAATGGGCAAAAAACACTGCTGTGGTACCTATGAAAAAGCAAGCTTGCTATGGTTGTTTTATGCGTGTAAATGACAAGACCTTTAGCGAAGTGGTGCATAGTGAGAGCATAACTACTTGTCCGCATTGTGGTCGCATACTATATAGCGAGATAAACGAGGGAGAAATAATAACCGAACCAGTAGCAGCCAAAAAGACAGCTGCTAAAAAAACCACTACAAAGACAACTGCTAAAAAACCTACTAAAAAAACCGCTGATGAGAGCGTAGAAGAGTAGAGCGTGTATAACGCTATTTGCGCTTTTTTGCTAGTGCTTGCAAGCCCTTTTTTGCTAGCACTTAGTTTTGGACGCAAATATAAAGTTTTGCTTAGTGATGAGCTAGGGAATTCTAGAATTTCTAGTGAGAATTCTAGAATTTCTAGCAAGAATTCTAAAATTCCTAGTAAAAATTCTAGAATTCCTAGTAAAAATCAGCCAAAAAACAGCATTTTAGCTAGATTTTTTTTGTTAAACAATCCTGCATTAAAGCCTTGTGATTTTCATTTTCATGCTTGCTCGCTTGGCGAGGTATCTACGATAGAACCCTTTGTAAAAGCACTACAAAAAGAAGCTAAAAGCGTGCGAATCACAGTTTGCACAGCGACAGGATACGCTAGAGCAAGAGAGTTTTGCGATGAAGTGGCGTTTTTGCCTTTTGAGTGTTTTTTGCCTTTTTGGCTAAAAGAGTGTAAGACGCTCGTGGTTTTTGAAGCAGAACTGTGGCTAAATCTCTTTGCTTGCGCCAAAAAACAAGGTGCAAAAGTAATTTTGCTAAATGCTAGACTTAGCCAAAGTTCGCTGCCAAAATATCGCAGATTTCTAAGGTACTATAAAACGCTTTTTAGCTATTGTGATTTGGTACTAGCCCAAAGCGAAAGTGATGCTAAAAGGCTAGAAGCTATAGGCGCAAAAAATATAAAAGTGCTAGGAAATGTAAAATCAGCTTTGCTGCCTAGTCCTAGCAAAAAACTTAGCTCAAATTACGAGCATATCATCGTTTTAGCTAGTTCACACGAGGGAGAAGAAAAAGGAATTCTAGAATTCCTAAGGCTAAAAAAAGGCGAGCAGCTCATCATCGCCCCACGACATCCGCAAAGATTTAGCGCAGTTTGCGAGCTAGTGCGTGGCTGGGCAGAGCAAAATAATTATAGCTCCCAGTGCTTTTCAAAAAACGCTGATTTAAAGGCGCAAGTCGTGGTGATGGACTGCCTTGGCGAGCTAATAAATATCTATGCTATCGCTGATGTTGTGATTTTAGCAGGTTCATTTAGCGCAGGTATCGGCGGACACAATCCCTTTGAGCCAGCGAGTTTTAATTGTGGTATAATCTCAGGTGCGTTTTTTCATAACCAAAACGTGCTTTATAGCGCAGTACAAGGTATAAAAATTGCTAGTGATTTTAAGACAGCAGCTCTTTTGGCGCATGAAAAGTTTAGCTCGCAAATCACGCAAAGCTGCGATTTTAATGATATTTTAGAACAAATAAAAGGATAAAAATGCTACAAGCTTATAAAATCTTAGCCAAGCAAGAAGGCATCTCAAACAATGAAGCAAAGGCTTTAATCGATGCTGGCGTAGTAAGCGCAAAGGGTGAAAAAATCGTAATCGCTAGAGCTTTGATGAGCGAGAAAACTGAGTTTAAGCTAACCCGCATTGAAAAACCAAAGATAATTTATGAAGATAATGATATAATCGCTCTAAATAAACCAGCATTCGCTGTGAGCGAAAAAATCACAGAAAATCTAGCAAAAAGTGATAAAAATATCACGCTTTTAAACCGCCTTGATAAAGAGACAAGCGGCGTGCTACTGCTAGCTAAAAATGAAGAGTTTAGAGCTAAGGCAATTGCCCAGTTTAAAGCTTGTAGGGTCAAAAAGACTTATTATGCTATTTTGGTTGGAATTTTGGCTGAGGATTTAGATATTGATTTGCCACTTTCTACTATAAAAACCAAGAGTGGGGCGTTTAGTAAAATCGATCTAAAAAATGGCAAAACAGCTATCACTCACGCCACGCCCCTACTGTGCGAGGGCAAAAAAACCCTAGCAAAAATCGAGATTGAAACTGGTAGAACTCATCAAATAAGAGTTCACCTAGCCCACGCAGGATATGGCGTATATGGAGATAGCAAATACGCTAAAAGCACGGCAAAAAGAGTGTTTTTACACTCTTATGAGACTGAGATTTTGGGGCTTAAATTTCGCGCAGCACTTACAAAAGACTTTGGGGCAATTTTTGAGCTGCCAAGCGAACTAACACACTAAAAAACATAAAAAGCTTAATTTTAAATAAGGCTTTTTATGTTTTATTATCGCTTGAATTCATTTAATTTTCTAAGCCAAAATTTGCTAAAATCTAGCATTAAAATTCCAAAAAAGAGCAAAAATGATAAAAATAAATCGCTATAAAACTAGACAAATAAATGTAGGTGGCGTAAAAATCGGAGGCGATGCTAAAATCAGCGTCCAAAGTATGACTTTTAGCAAAACCAGAGAGATAGAAGCAACGCTAGAGCAGATTAACAGGTTGTATTTTGCTGGTGCTGATCTTGTGCGCTGCGCCGTTTTTAACAAAGAAGACATTGAAGGGCTAAGGCAGATAAAAAAGCAAAGTCCGCTGCCAATTGTCGCTGATATTCACTTTAACTTCACTTACGCAGTAGAGGTGGCAAAGTTTGTAGATGCTGTGCGAATAAATCCTGGAAATATCGGCGGAAAAGACCATATAAAAGCCGTGGTGGATGCTTGTGGCGCAAGAAATCTGCCTATACGCATAGGCGTAAACTCTGGCAGTCTAGAAGCGCAGTTTGAAAAGGCTCACGGCCGCACGCCAAAGGCTATGGTTGAAAGTGCGCTATATAATATCAGCTTGCTTGAAGAGTTTGGCTTTAAAGACATCGCAATCAGCCTAAAAGCTAGCGATGTGCCTACTACGATGGCTGCATATAGGGCTCTTAGACCGCTGTGCGAGTATCCTTTTCATCTAGGTGTGACTGAGGCTGGCACTAGCTTTCATGCTAGTATAAAAAGCGCAATGGCACTTGGCGGACTGCTGCTTGAGGGCATCGGCGATACGATGAGAGTAAGCATAACTGGCGAGCTAGAAGAAGAGATAAAGGTAGCAAAGGCGATTTTACAAGACAGCGGCGTGCAGCCAAGTGGTGTAAATATCATCTCATGTCCTACTTGCGGCAGGCTTCAAAGTGACCTAGTAGCAGCGATAAAGCAGGTTGAAGCAGCCTGTGCAGGTATCACAAAGCCTCTAAATATAAGCGTTATGGGTTGCATTGTAAATGCTCTTGGCGAGGCAAAAGGGGCTGATTTAGCAATCGCCTTTGGCAAGGGAAATGGTATGATAATTAAGCAAGGAGAGGTCATCGCTAGGCTAAAAGAAGATGAGCTTGTGCCACGCTTTTTAGCCGAGCTAAAAGCGATAAGTGGCGAGTAGGGCGAGCTTTTGAGCGCTAAATCTAGAATTCCTAAATCTAGAATTTCTAAATCTAGAATTTCTAATCTAGAATTCCTAAATCTAGAATTCCTAGAAAATCTCTACAAATCTAGAATTCCTAAATCTAGAATTCCTAAAAAAGCATAGGAATTCTAGATTTTTTAAGTTTTTAAAGGGCAGAAAATGAACGAGACTTTATATTCACTAGATTTTGAATCATCAGTTTTGGGTGCGATTTTGTTTAATCCTTTGGTGCTTGCTGATGTGGCTGAGATTATTAACAAAGATGATTTTTACTCAAGAGATAATTCACAAATCTTTAAGGCGATGAACGATCTGGCTAGCAAAGGCGAGCCGATCGATGATAAGTTTATCACAAAAGAACTAGGCGTAGGAGTGGCGCAAAATGCTCTAAATGACGCTCTTTCAAGCTCTGGTGTGATCGATGTCATCAAATACGCAAGGCATCTAAAAGAACTAGCCGCCAAGCGCAGACTGCTAGCAGTGGCTCAAAGCGTGCCACAAATCATCAGCGAAAAGCCGCTAAATGACGCACTAGACGAGCTTAGCGCAAAACTATATGCAATTAGCGGTGGGGAGAAAAACACTAGCTGCAAAACAGCCCTAGAAGCAGCCACTTTAGCAGCAGCTGAGATTTTACGCAGGAAGGATGAGGGCACTGGACTGCTTGGCATCAGCACTGGTTTTGGTGAGCTAGACCGCTACACAAATGGGCTAAAAAAGGGCGATTTTGTCATCATTGCCGCTCGCCCTGGTATGGGAAAGACGACTTTTGCTTTAAATATAGTAGAAAAAGTGCTTGATAATGGCATAGGCGCTGTATTTTTCAGCCTTGAGATGCCTAGCGAACAGCTGATGTTTAGGATGTTTAGCTCGCTAACAAGCGTGGAGTTTGGCAAAATCCTAAAAGGCGTGAGCCTAAGCGATGAGGATATAGAGGGCATTCAAGACACTTGTGAAAAGATAGGAAGCTATGATTTTTACATCTACGATAGTGGCGATGTGACCGTCCACAAAGTCCGCACAGAACTGCGCAAGCTAAAAGAGAAAAATCCAAATATAGGGCTTTGCGTGATTGATTATATCGGTCTTATGACAAACTCTAGCAATTTTGCCGAACGCCACCTTCAAATCGCTGAAATCTCACGCCAGCTAAAACTGCTTGCCCGTGAGCTTGAAATACCGATAATTGCGCTCTCACAGCTAAACCGCAGTTTAGAAAGCCGCGCAAACAAACGCCCGCAGCTAAGCGATCTAAGAGAATCAGGCGCAATCGAACAAGATGCTGATATGATACTTTTTGTCTACCGCAGCGACTACTATAAAGAACAAGAAGCCAAAGAACAAGAAGCCAAAGGCGCAAGCGAGGGCAAGGCAGTAGACGCTGGCTTTCGCGCACAAAGCGTAGAGGAAGCTGAGATAATCATCGGCAAAAACCGCAATGGACCTACAGGGTCTATAAAAATGCGCTTTGATAAAAACTACAGCCGCTTTGTAGGCATAGAGTATGAACCAAGTAGCGACGCCCAGGTCATCGAACTAAGCGATGAGAGCTAAAAATATCTACAAATAATTGCCAAAAGAATAGGGCGGTTTTTCTTTTAGCTAGGGAATTCTGGAATTCCCTATTTTCTTTAGCTAGGAATTCTAGAATTCCCTAGCCTTTTTTATTTCACATTTTTTATTTTACTTTTTTGGGGTTATGGGGTATTTTTTATCTCTTTGTTTTTAAGTCAAATATCCAAAATCATACAAATAATTCTGCGTTAAATATAACATAAAATAATACATACAATAAGAGTTAAATTTTTAGCTAAATTATACTTTTTATTTTGCGGTTAAGTCTTATCGCTCAAAAGGTAAAGTAAGTAAAAGATGAAATAATAAGCTTTCTAAGATATAGTAGCATGGGCAAAAGTGGATATTTGTAAAAGTTTGAAAATTATAGTTTTCAATACAAAATATAAAATACACCTAGCATTTTACCTTTTATATGATGAATTTTACGAACTTTTACTCATATTTTATTTAGCAGCAAAATTATAACTTTTTAGCACAAAGTTAAGTTTTTGGTTTTCAAGGAATTCTAGAATTCCCAAAAAACTAAAATTCTTTAAACTAGAATTCTTATATCAAATTCCCTAGGAATTCTAGATTTTTTAGAAAAGTTACACTAGGAATTCTGGAATTCCCTAAACTAGAATTCCTTCTAGAATTAGATATAAAAACTACTTTTGAGTGTGATTTTAAAGATTTGGACTTTTTTGTTCTTTTAGCTCTTTGTAGTTTGGCTGTGAGTATAGGGCATTTGCTATACCTTTGCCTTGGTTTTTTAAAGAAGCTAATTATAGCCTGAATTTATGTTTTTTTGAGATTTTTTGATAATAAAAAAAAGAATAGTAGAATTTCTAGAATTCCCTTAGGAATTCTAGTGCTTTTAAAAAAGCTCTAAAAGCTTAGAAAGTAAAGCCAAAATCAGCTCTAATGCTCTCTAGCCATTTATCAGTGCGAGCTTTCCAGTCAGCATCTGCTTTTACATCTAGGACAAGCCCAACGAACTTACCGTTTATAAAAGCAAGGCTGTTTTTGTAAGTATAGCCGCCATCATCGTATGCGCCAACTAGTTTTGCGCCACGGATATGTGGCAAAAACTCCACTAGTCCATCGCAAAATGTGTCGGCGTGATTTGCGGTGCCGCCAAGTCCAACAAGCGCTAGTGTTTTGCCGCTAAAATCAGCTGCTTTTACTACATCAAGTTTGTTTTGGAAATCTTCTTGAAGCTCACCTTTTTTGTGTGTGCTGGCTACGAAGATTAGCTTTTCGTGGCTAGCGATGAAGTTTTCTGTAAGCTCAGTTGCGTTGATGATATCAGCGCCAGTTTTGCTAGCGATGTAATCAGCTGCGTGTTTTGCTGCGCCAGCAGTTTCGTTTCTGCCAAAGTGGCTGCCAAAAACTATACCGATTTGTGCCATTTTTTATCCTTTTTTGTGAAATATGGCTGTGATTTTAGCTAAATGAGATAAACAAAGTTTTAATTACGCAAAATTTGCGCTAGGAATTCTAGATTGGGAATTCTAGATTTGTAGATATTTTCTAGGAATTCTAGATTAGAAATTCTACTTTAGGGAATTCTAGAATTCCCTAAACTTGCGCCCTAGCCTGCGCCGCAGTTGTTATGTCTTCTTCAAGCTCGTAAAATCTAAAAGTCGCTCCGTGCTGAATGCTGCCATCAAGTATATCGCCGCCTTGGCGGTTTTTGTAGTCGATGTTTGCGACCTCAAAGCCATCTAACGTGGCGCAAAAATCAATTAGCCTTTGTGGTGGCGTGCTCATCTTGGTAAAAAGAAAGCACCAGCCCTGCCCGCCGTGCCGCCCCACTCTGCCACGCAGCTGATGAAGGCTAGCAAGACCAAGCCGCTCAGCACCGACTACTACAATGGTGCTAAGGCGTGGTAGAGAAATACCTACCTCAATAATAGTGGTTGAGAGTAAAATATTACCGTTTTGGGCAAAATTAGCTACAATATTTTCTTTTTCCTTATCCTTGCCGTGCGTGGCATAAACGCCCTCAAAACGAGAAAGCCAAAAGTTTTTGGCTTCTTCAAGGCTGGTGTAGTTGCTGCGCTCATTTGATGCGACTAGCGGATAGACGATGATGGTTTGTTTGCCCTGCTCTATTTGTGTGCGGATATGCTCTAAGAGTGCGTTAAAATCAGCTTTTTTGATGATTTTTGTCAAAATCTGCTTTTCAAAAGGCATTTGCTTTAAAAACGAGTAGCTAACAAAACGCGAGTTAATAAGCGCAAGAGTCCGTGGGATAGGCGTGGCGCTAAATTGTAAAAAATGCGCGCGAGCATTTGCGCTGTGATTTTGCGATAAAATTTGCTCGTCGTTGTGCTCATCGTTTTGCTTAGGAATTCTAGAATTCCTAGCAAGGCTTTCCTTTTCATCCTCGCCTTGCGAGCTTAGAAGCTCAATTTTATGGCGTTGGGCAGAGCCAAAGCGGTGTTGTTCGTCTATCATGATAACAGCGCATTTTGGCAGTTTTTGATACAATAGCACATGCGTGCCGATGATAAGCGTGGCGTTAGAAAAATCTACTTTTTTATCCCCACTTTGGACTAGCAAAATAGAAAAATCACTTGGTAGCAGCCTTTTTGCCTCGGTGTAGAGTTGCTGCGCTAAAATGCTAGTTGGAGCCATGATGATGCTCTTTTTTGGTGCAGCAAGTAGCGCAGTAGCAAACATCACAAGGCTTTTGCCACTGCCTACATCTCCCATTATCACACGACGCTTGGCTTGGTCGCTTTTTAGATCATTTTTGATATCATCTATAGCTTTTAGCTGGTCGCCAGTTGGCACAAAAGGCAGGCTTTTTAGCCACTGGCTGATGTCATTTGGACTGATTTTTTGCGCTGAGAAAATTGTCTTTTTAGAACTTAGTTTGCGGATATGATTGTAGATTTCAGTAAATTTTAAGATATTTAAAACTTCTTTATTATTTGGCAAATTATCAAGCAATTCTTTTGCGTTTTTATCATTTGCGTTTAGGGCTAAAAGTGTGTTTATTTCATTATTATTGAGCCCACAAAGTGCTAGATTTTTAGCATTTAAATACTTTGTTTTTAGCTCTAGAATTCTCTCATCTTTTAAGCCAAGCTTAAAATAAGCTTTAATTCCACTTAGCTCTTTTAGAATTTTTGGGTTTTGAAGGCTAAGAAAACCGCCGTATTCGCTAAGCTTACCATGTAAAATCAGCTCTTTTCCACTTTTAAACGCAGCGTAGTGCCACCTACTAGCATTAAAAATAGCGATTTTTATATAAGCATTCCAAAGTGGAGCAAAAGCTGTGATTTGCAGTGTTCTAGCTGCTGTGTGCTGGCTTTGAATATTTACAGCTACATTGCACATTTGCCCTACTCTAGGCTCATCAGTGCAGCTAAAATCCTCAAAACCCACAGGCAAAAGCAAGGCTAAATCAAGCAAGCTAGATACGCCCACAAGGCGTAAATCACTGCTATCAGCTGCCTCAAAGCTAGCCATGAATCACCGCAAAAGAAAGCGAGCAAATCTCAGTATGAGCCAAGATAAAGGCGTTTAGCTCTTTTAGCGAGAGTGCTTTTATGCTCTCTAAATCCCTATCTATATGACCTAGCTCGTAGCCCATGTAATACTCATACTGAGCTATGCTAAGACGCTTAAATAGCGTCTCTTTTGCTAGAGCCTCACTGCCTAGCAAGAAGTTTTTTGCGCTCTCTAACTCAGCTTTTTTGATTCCCTGGCTAGTAAAATCAAAAAATATCTTTTTTACTAGCTCTATAGCTTCATTTTTGTTTTCGTTTTTGGTCTGTAAATAGCCAAAAACTCCGCTTTTATAAAGGCTAAAAGTATTTTTAGCATAAGCACTATATGCTAGCCCTCGTTTTACACGGATTTCTTCCATAAGCCTAGAGCCAAAGCCACTTGAGCCTAGGATAAAGGTAGCCACCTTAGCTTTATAGTGCTCATCATCAGCCACATAAAAAGGCGCAGCAAAATAGATATAGGCTTGCTCACTTGGCATTTCTAGCTCTTTGTAAAGATCACTTTGTATACAAGCATTGCCAAAGTGTTTTTGCTCGCCACGATTAGCAAAATCTAGTTTTAGCTCTTCAATTTTTGCGTTTCCACCAAGGACGATAAAGAGATTTTCTAAAATTAAGTTTTCTTTAAAAAAGCTCACAACATCGCTTAGCTCAATCTTTGCTAAGCTTTCTTCATCGCCACGCTTAGAAAAACCAAAAGGATGATTTTCAAAAATTAGCTTATTTAGCATGAGTTTTGCTTGATGGTCTAGGTTGCTTTTGCTTGCACTGATGTAGCCAAGAGTTTTTGTCTTTACAAGCTCAAAACACTCAGGCTCAAACTTCGGAGCCGATAAAAGCTCATTTAGCATATTTAAAGCATATGCAAAATGCTCTTTAAGACACAAAAGCGAAATGTTAAAGCTCTCAGTCCCTGTTTGGACTGAGAGTTCAATGCCTTTTATCTCAAGCTTTTTATAAAAATCAGCATCGCCTTTTGCACCCTCTTCTAGCATTCTTGCTAGCAAATACGCAGTCCCTGGAATTTTACACGCTATTTTACCTGCGTTTTTAAAAATAAGACGCAGGCTAACAAGCCCTAAACTCTCATCAAGCTCATAAACAAGCGGAACTTTATATCCGCAAATCTCCGTGCTAAGTAATTTCATTAGTCCTCTAGCTCAGCGTGGAATTTATCCTCATTAAAGCTCTTGCCAAGATATTTACAAATCTCTATCGCATCGCGTTTTGCGTTGCCTAGACAGCTTGTAGCACCTGGGCTTGGAGTCATGTTAAAGATTGCGCCTGGACATTCGTTTATACTAGCCTCGCCAAGAAGTAGTTTTTTCTGGATTTTATCTACTACTTGAGGGCGAACGCCACCAAAGCCACTAGCGTATCTTAACTCATCTGGTTGTATGCTAGGCACTATTTTGCGAACATCTTTTATAAAGGTGCTTTTGTTAATAAGTGGAATTTCAAACAAGAAATTTCGCAAGATATAGTTGCGGATATCACTGTCTTTTAGTAGGTCAAATCCAGCTGAGATAACCTTTGAATCTAAGCGCAAGGTCTTAAAAAACTCCAAAAATGTAACCACATGTCCGTGATAACGCTCAAGCTGAGGGATAACAAGCGCTGTTGGACCAAAGCGAGTACACCAACCCTCAGCCAAATCTGGATCTCCATGAAGTGCGGCAAATGGTAGTTTTGGATTTTGAACCATATAAACTTTACCATTTAGAAGTTTTTGCTTTGTCATATAAAAACTTCCAGCTACTGGAAAGCATGATTTTTCTAGACCATAGCCCATTTGATGAGCAAGGTAAAGTGAGTGCGCACCAGCATCTACTAGCACAAAATCAGCACTTATGCTAAGGTTATTTTTGGTTGTTATATAGAACTTTCCGCCTACATTTGCGATTTTTGTTACTTGGCTGTTTAGATACACATCGCATGTTTTGCCCTCTTGCGCTTTTGCGTTATTTGCAAAGCTGTTTGAAAACGCACCATAATCAACCGTAGTGTATTGACCTCCTCTTGAGCCCATACCTACTACATTTTCTGGGCGTTCTTTGCCATCTCTATCAAAGATAATTTTTGGCTCGATTTGCTTTAGCGTTTCTTTATCAAAGAATTCTAGATAAGGATAAAGAGTTTTGAACTCTTCATATCTAGCTTTGATTTTTTCGCATTCTTCATCGCCTACGCCTATTGCCATTTTTTGACCAGCGAACATGTGTTTTTCATTTAGAGCGTATTGAAGGCCGTATTTTGAAATCATATTTGCTTTTTTGCTTACTACTGCTGCTTTCTCGTAAGTGTAGTTTGTCTCTATATCACCGCAGTGGATGGTTTGAGAGTTTGCGGTGCACTTTGAGTTTAGGGTTGAGAGACCCTCGTATTTCTCCACTATCGCAACAGACTTGATATCTGTGTAGCGTGCGAGCACATATGCTGCTGCTGAGCCACTGATACCGCCACCTATGATGACGACTTCGTAATGATTTTCTTTCATTTTTTCCCCTTTTTTAAGTTTAATTTTTTTAAAAAAATTCCATAAGAATCCAAAAATTCCTATGGAATTTTTTAAGCTTTTAATCGATTTTAAATTAAATTCATTTAACTACTATTAAATAAGCCCAGGAATTCTAGAATTCCTTGCTAGAAATTCTAGAATTCCTAGCTATTGCTTTGTTCTGCTTGTTTGCTTTGCTCTGCTACGCCAGCAGCGAAGCTTGCTACGGTTTTATCCCACATTAGTTTGTATTTGCGCTTCATAAACTCCACTTCATCTTGGGCGATTTTTAGCTGATTATTTAGTGTTTCTACTGTTTTTCTATCCTCATCGTAAAGTTCTTGCATTGAGTAAAGTGCTTCTTTTAGAAATTTATTTTCACTTTTTAGAGCTTCAAGCGTTTCATCCTTGGCATCTAGGACTTTTTCGTGTAAATTCAGTATCGTGCCTATCGTTTTTTCTACAAAGCTCGCACCGGCTAAAATAGAGTTATTTTGTTCTAGGGCTTTTTCTACACTAGTGCTTTTTACGCCACTTGCTATGATGCTATTTTCATCAGCTTCTATGTAGATTTTGCCATCTTCTTCTTTGCTGATTAAAGCTCCACGAGCGAGCATCTCATCTACAGTTTGGCGGTTTAGATGAACTAGCTTGCAAAACTCGCTGATTTCAAGGTAGGTTTTCACGCTTTTTCCTTTATTAGAACTTCAATTTTTTTGCTATCTTCTATTAAAGTTTCGCTTTGTTTTGCTCTATCATCTGCTAGTTTTGAGGCGATGTTTTCGTTATTTAGCGCTAGGATTTGCAAGGCTAGATAGGCTGCGTTTTTTGCTCCTGCTTTGCCGATGGCTACTGTGGCTACTGGAATTCCACCTGGCATTTGTACAGTTGAGTACAGCGCGTCTATTCCATCAATCGCACTTCCTGGCATAGGCACGCCGATAACTGGCTTTGTAGTCATCGCTGCTACTGCGCCTGCTAAGTGTGCTGCCATACCAGCCATACAAATAAAGATCTGCGCTCCACGCTCGCTAGCGTCTTTTACATACTCGTGTGTGCGCTCTGGACTGCGGTGGGCTGAGCTGATGATTAGCTCAAAAGGCACATCAAAGTTACTTAGAATTTTAGAGCATTCATTTGCGATTTCATAGTCGCTTTTTGAGCCGATTATTATGCTTACAAATTTCATTTTTCATCCTTATTTTCAGTTTTTGAGCGCAAAAAGCTAAAAGGCGGAATTCCAGCAGGCAAGCAAATATCATTTATATTGCCACTATGAACGCTTTCAAAAGCCTTGCCAGTAGGGCCAATTAGCTTTTTAAACTCTACAAAAGTTTTACCTTCTTTTTGATAAACTCGCCCTATTTCATCCTCGCCTAGGCTGATTTTTTCATTTGCTGGGCTTAGTAGCTCGTAGGCTTTATTTTTAAAAACCTGCCCTTTGGCTTTAAAAGTTTTGCCATCTTCGCTAAAAGCATCCACCTGTGCTGAGCCTTCGCTGATGCTAGTTTGTAGGTTTTGTGAGTCACTTTTTTCAAAAGGTCGTGAAATCAAGTAACCATCGCTAAAACCACGATTTTTTAGTGTATTTAGCTCATCAGCGTAGATTTTAGGATCAAAGCAGCCTGCCACAGCATCATCAATAGCCCTGCGATACGCCCCAGCTGTGCAAGCAGCGTAATACTCGCTTTTTGTGCGGCCTTCGATTTTTAGGCTATCAACGGCGCCACTTTCTATTATTTTAGCGATGTGGGCTGAGAGATTTAGATCTTTTGAGTTAAAAATATGTGTACCACTCTCATCTTCTTCAAGGCGAAATAAAGTATCGTTATTTTCGCCTTTTGCGTAAAGTTCGTATTTAAAGCGGCAGTCGTTAGCACAAGCCCCACGGTTTGAGCTTCTGCCCATTTGAACAGCGCTAATTAAACAGCGACCGCTGTAAGCAAAGCACATAGAGCCGTGGATAAAAATCTCTATTTCAAGCTCTGGAATTCTCTCTTTTATATTTATCACATCTTTTAGGCTCATCTCGCGCGCTGCTACTATGCGAGTAGCACCTAGGTCGTGATAGAATTTGGCGTCTAAATAATTCATTATATTTGCTTGTGTTGAGAGATGTATATCTACATGTGGGGCTAGCTCACGCGCTATACTCATAACCCCAGGGGTTGCTATTATAAAGCCATCAGGATTTAGCTCTCCCATGGCTTTTATATGTCGTTTTAGAGGTTCAATTTGTCCGTTAAATGGAAAACCATTTACAGTAGCGTAGAATTTTTTGCCCATTTTGTGTGTGTATTCAATGCCCTTAGCAAAGCTATCCATGTCAAATTCTTTGCCCGATCTAGCACGCAGTGAAAAGCTGCCCACACTAGCATAAACAGCATCTGCGCCATATGCTAGAGCAATTTTAAGTTTAGTTAGGTTGCCTGCTGGACTTAGTAATTCTGGTTTTCTCATTTTAAATTTTTTTCATAAATTAGATTAAAAATTTTGTGTTAAAACTTAAAAAACACTTTTTAGCTAAGTATGGTGCGTTAGATGTGCTAAAAGCTCACAAACACGAGCGCAGGCGCACTGATGGTGCGTCAAGCGAAGTGAGAAGTGAGATTTTAGCGCAGATAGCGTGCCAGACAAAGCTAAAAATTATTTTTTGCCTAGTGAGTTGATTAGTGCTTCTATATCATCATCACTCATCAGATTATCTGTTCTATCGCCCTCTAAGTGAACAGCACTTGGAGCTCTAGATTTATCATCTATATTGCTCTCAAATAAGCTATTCATATATTTAGAAAGAGCACGCATTACATTTATAACACGCTCTATTTTTTGGCGGTGAATATCTTGGTATTGCATCATATCCATGATATTCATTATATCATTTTGCCCATCTTGTAGCTTTGTTTCTATGCTCTCTAATGCCTCTAAGGCACTTTGGCATTTGTCTTTTTGCTCGGCAAAACTTGGGATATGAGAAAACTTTGCGCTAAGTTTTTCAAATATTTCTATATTTGAGTTTAGTACATCTTTAATACCAGTAGCCTCTTCCTCGCCGTCCATTAGCAAGTTGTTAATAGAATCAAGCATGTCAAGTACTTGAGTGGCTTTTTCTTCGCTATCACGGGTTACATCGTCAAGCTGCTGAACCATTTTGTGATCAGCTGATGGTGGCGGTGGTGGCCATTGCTTTTGTGCATCCACTCTATAGTCTTTTGGAAAGCCATCTTCATCTAGTTCTTCACTAGCACTAAAAGCTGGCTTTTTTTGCTCAGGCGCATCCGTAGTAGCATCATCAGCTTCTGGCATATCATCAGCTTCTGCCATCAGTGCATCTAGTTCTTCTTGTGTCATTGTTTGCCTTCAAATTTTAAAAATCTGCGCATTTTAGCGAAATTTAGCATAAATAAAGCTTTAAAACTAAAATTTATTTTTAAAAATTATCAAAATATTTTGCTATATCTTTAGATTTTTTGCTTAGAGCTAGCATTAGCAAAACTTTTGCCTTAGCTGGGCTTAGATGATTTGCGTTTATAAAGCCGTATTTTTTGTCATTTACTTCTTTTGAAGTGATTTTTGACATAGCCACCCTAGAGCTACGAACTACTGGGATTTTAAGCTTAGAAAAAAACTTTATTGCATTTTTTGGTAGAGTTCCTGAACCCATGCCAGCAAGCACCACGCCTTTAAGGCTTTTTAGATTATAAAGACTAGGATAAAACTGCCCATCAGCGTATATCACAGCTACTTTTGGCAAGGTTTTTGGTAAAGAAAAGGGCTTAAAATCTAGAATTCCTATATCAAAAGCCAAACTTTGGCAAAATGCATCCTTGCCCCAGCTTTTAAACTTTATTAGCTTTTTAGGCTCTAAAAGCTCACCATTCATCGCTACTCTCACGCTTTTTATATCGCTTTTTAAAGCAGATTTTAAAGCGAATTCTAGATTAGCTACTCCATCGTAGTTTTTATCATTTGGCGGATACATCGAAGCTATTAAAATCACGCCTATTTTAATCTCTTTTAAAAGGCTTAGAAAAAAAGCACTCTCTTCTAGTGTGTCGCTACCATGAGTGATGATGATAAAATCATACTTTTTGCTAGCTTTTATCGCCTCTTTGCCAAGACGAAGTAAATGCGCATTATCCATATCTTGTGAGCCTATGCTAAAAGGTGTGATAATATCCAAGCTAAAATTAGCAAAAACAAAATGATCTTTTTTACTCTTTTTAGTATCAGGCTTAAACTGCTCTAAAATAGAGCCAAAAATATCTAAAAATCCAAGTCCGCCAGCCTCATAGCCGTTTTCACAGCTGTTTTTATCGTCTTTTTCACAGTTGTTTTCACAGCCCCTAGCTAAAATAGTACCACCTGTATTTAAAATACATATTTTTTTACGCATTATTTTGCTCATTATTTTTAGAATTTTCATTAGAGTTTTGAGCTAAAAGCTCTGCTCTTTCTACATTATCACCTAGAACTATCTCATCTTCATCATCAAATTTAGCAGTATCTAGCTCTTTTGTAGTTTTTGCGCCAAGAAATTTTAGATCATTTACTCTTTTGCTAAGGTTTCCTTTTCCCTCATTTAGCACAGATTTTGCCTCGTCAAAATGCTTAGAAATACCTGCTATATCACGCCCTATAGTCTCAAATTTGTTTATAAAAGTAAAGAGTTTGTCATATATCCCGCCAGCTGCTTCAAAGATTTTTTTGGTATTTGCATCTATTTTTAGATTTTGCCAGCACATATAGACGGTGCGAAGTGCCATAAGCAAGGTTAGTGGCGTGGTTAAAAATATACCTTTTTCATAGGCATATTGATATAGTTTTTCATCGCCGCCAAGCCCTGCGTAAAGCATATTTTCATTTGGGATAAACATAAATACATACTCATAAGCCTGATTATATTTTTGATAATCTTTTGAGCTAAGATTATCAATGTGCGAGCGCAGATCTTTTACCAGCTCTTTTTGAGCCAATTTTGCGCTCTCATCATCGCTTGCGTTAGCAAATTCTAGATAGTGAACTAGTGAGCATTTAGCATCAATTACTACTTTTTTACCATTGCCAAAGTCCACCACCGCATCAAGGTAGCGTCTATTTCCCTCGCTATCATCAAATAGCACTTGTTTTTGATAGTTTTGATTTAGCACTAGGCCGCTGTTTTCTAGCACCAGATCTAGCTGAGACTCACCCCAGTTTCCTGCGATTTTTTTATTTCCTTTTAGTGCCGTGGCTAGCTCGTTTGCTTGCTTGCCAAGCTCACTACTCATGGCACGCAAACCCTCAAAATTTTCTCTAAAGCTCGTAGTAAGCTTTAAATTTTCGCTCATATACTTTGCTATTTCATCACGCAAAGGCTTGATTTGCCCCTCTAGTGCTTTGCTTACAAGCTCGTTTGAGCTTTTTGTGATTTTTTCATTATTTATGTTTAAAAGCTCTGCTTTTGCAGTATCAACCGTGCTTTTAAAGTGTTTTTCTAAACGCTCGTTTAGCTCGCTAAGTTCTTTTTTGTGTCTTTCTTCTGCGCTAGCAGACACGCTTCTTTCATGCTCTAGTTCTACTTTTAAAGCGATATTTTGATGCTCAAAAAACTCTTTTTCCTTGCGAAGCTTTTTTTCCTTGCTACTAAGTGCTAAAAAACTAAGCAAAATCGCCCCAAAAGCCGAAGTAGCAACAAAAGCAATGCCTACAATTATCCAAAAAATATTATCCATAATGCCCCCTTAAAACTCAACATACTCTCTAATCCCCTCGCGCTCAAGCTGTAAGCTAGGCGCTGTCTTGCTAAAAGTAATGAGATCCTCTGGCGTGTGGACCCAATCAGGTAGTTTTTTAAATCCGTGCAATAAAATCTGCCCAGCCGATATAGCATCGCTATAAGCTCTGTGGTGCGTGTTTTTAATCCCTAGCAGCTCTTTTAGCACATCTAGGCCGTAACGCTCACTCTCAATCGTGCGCCTAGCAAGCTCAACAGTACAAAGCCTGCGGTTAAAAAGCGGCGGCTGTCCTAAGGAAACTAGCGAAGTGCTAATAAAACCAAAATCAAAGCTTACATTATGCGCTACAAAAACCGCCTGACCCAAAAAGCGCCTAAACTCACTTAAAGCATGTGCAAGACTAGGTGCGCCAACTAGCATTGCGCTAGTTATGCCAGTTAGTTCTGTGATGACAGGTGGAACTTGTGGGGCAAAAACTAGCGTAGAAAAATGCCCTATTTTCTCGCCGCCTTTTAGCTTTATTGCGCCGATTTCTATGATTTGACCGCTGCGCACTGAGCCTGTGGTCTCGATATCGACCACACAAAACTCCTGCTCGCCTAAAAGCCGCTCTGCTGTAGCTAGTCCCACATGCCCCTCACGCTCAAAAAGCTCAAGTCCAAGCGCAAAAAAGTTTTCTATCTCACCCACATCAAAGCCATACTCGCCAAGAGCCCTGCCAGCAATCTGCACAAACGCATCACGACTAAGCGGAGCCTTTCTTAAAATATCAATGAAATTAGCAAATTTATCTACTTTTTGTTTTTTTCTTAATTTTATCAATTTTTGTTCTTTATATATATTTTTAGCAATTTCAAATCTAGAATTCCTAGGAAAATGTTACTAAAATCTAGAATTCCTAGGAAAATTTTACCAAAATCTAGAATTCCTAAGCTAGGAATTCTAGATTTTTATACTTTTAGCGCTTTTATGGCTGCTGCGTAGTCATTTGAGCCAAAGACAAAAGAGCCTGCCACAGCGATATCTACGCCTGCTATATCAAGCTCGGCTATATTTTGTCCACTTACTCCGCCATCTACTTCTATTAGGCATTTTGCCCCACTCTCATCTATCATCGCTCGCAAGGCAGCGATTTTTGCTAGACTGCTTTGGATAAAGCTTTGTCCGCCAAAACCAGGATTTACACTCATCAAAAGCACCATATCAATCTCGCTTAAAATATATTCTAGTGTGCTTAGGCTAGTGTGCGGATTTAGCACCACAGCTGGGCTTACTCCTGCTTTTCTTATATGCTCAATTAGGCGCAATGGATGCGTGGCACGCTCAATATGAAAGCTAAGAAACTTTGGCTTAAAATCCAAAAAATAATCAACAAAAAAATCAACATTTTCTACCATAAGATGAATATCTAGCGGAACTTTGGCAGCTTTTTTGATAGCATTCATTACAGGTGCTCCAAAAGTAAGGTTTGGCACAAAATGCCCATCCATAATATCTAAGTGCAAAAGATCCGCACCAGCCTCACAAACAGCAGCTATTTCATCATTTAACCTGCCAAAATCAGCCGAGAGCAAGCTAGGGGCTACATACATTTTCAAGCCTTTTTTGTAAAATAAAAGCCGCATTTTACTATTTGTTATCTAAATTTTGGCAAAATCACAGGAATTTTTAAATATGGAATTCTAGAATTCCTTGAACTATCAAAGGATAAATATGTCATCAAAACTTCAATCTCTACTTTTTGCGCTTGTGCTAATAGCTAGTTTTTATTACTGGGGGGCGTATTTTGCTGCTACGATTTTAGCCCTTTCTTTTCTTATATTTTTTCACGAGCTTGGACATTTTATCGTCGCAAAACTGCTTGGTGTAGCGGTAAATGTATTTAGCGTGGGCTTTGGCGCACCTGTCTTTGAGCGTCAGTTTGGCAACACAAAATACCGCATAAGCGCAATCTGGCTAGGCGGATATGTCCAGCTAAAAGGCCAAGATGACGCTCGCCCTGAGCTAAAAAACTACGATAAAGATAGCTACAACACGCTTAGTCCGCTTGGGCGAATTGCTGTGCTTTTTGCTGGGCCTGCTTTTAATATAATTTTAGCATTTTTGCTCTATATCGCTGTGGGCGTGCTAGGCATAGAAAAACTAGCACCAAATATAGGACAAATCGTGCCAAACTCGCCTGCTATTAATATTCTACAAAAAGGCGATAAAATCACTGCGATAAATGGCACCGCTATCACGCACTGGGATGAGATAAAGCCGCTTTTAAAAACCGAGCCTATGAGCGTAGAAATTCTGCGTGATGGGCAAAAACTAAGCCTTAATCTAACGCCAAAAATTATGGAGAGCAAAAATATTTTTGGTGAGAGCGTGCTAACCCCTATGCTAGGAATAGGCGCAAGTGGTGAGCTAGTAACCTTATATTTTAGTGGATTTGAGCTTCTTAGCTTTGCCCTTGATGAGACTATAAAGGCTAGCAAGCTTATCTATCAAAGCTTAGAAAAGCTCGTGCTTGGCGTGGTACCGATAAATCAGCTTGGAGGCATTGTCGCTATGGCTGATATCACGACAAAAGCAGCTGCGATTAGCCTTAGCACCTTGTTTATCATTACAGCTTTAATTTCGGTAAATCTTGGGATTTTAAATCTTTTGCCTTTGCCTGTGCTTGATGGTGGGCATATTGTTTTTAATCTCTATGAGATGATTTTTAGGCGGCCTGTTGGAGAAAGGGTCTTTGTAGTGCTAAGCTATGGTAGTATGGCTCTGCTTTTTTCTCTCATGGCTTTTACTATCGCAAATGACATTTACAGACTAGCAGGTGGATATGAATAAGGCTCAGTTTGAGGCTCTTTTAGAGCAAGTAGAGAGTAGCGGCGCAAAGCTAGTAGCAGTTAGCAAGAGCGTAGATATTAACGATGTAAAAGGACTAGCTAGCTTTGGACAGCTGGATTTTGGCGAAAATAGAGTTCAAGAATTAGAGCGAAAAATCAAAGGCTTAGCTGGGATAAGTGCTGATTACAGCAGACTTCGCTGGCATTTTATCGGCAGACTTCAAAGCAATAAAATAAACGCACTTTTAGCCCTGCGCCCTGCTTTGTGGCAAAGCTGCGAGAGCGTGGATGCTGCACTAAGCATAGAAAAACGTCTTAGCTACGAGCTGCCTTGCTTAGTTCAAATCAACAGCGCAAATGAAAGTAGCAAACAAGGCGCAAGCTTAAATGAGGCGGTGGATATTTATCATGAGATTTGCGAGCGTTGCAAGCTTTTAAAGCCTGTTGGCGTGATGAGCATAGGCGCTAATAATAGCGATGAAAGCGTGATAGCAAAGAGCTTTGAGGATACTTACAAGGTCTTTGAGAGCCTACAAAAGCACGGTGCAAAAATCTGCTCAATGGGCATGAGTGATGACTGGCATATTGCGCTAAAATGCGGCTCAAATATGCTCCGCCTTGGCCGCATACTTTGGTAGGAATTCTAGAATTCCCACCGAAATCTAGAATTCTTAAGGTAAATTTAAAATTCCTAGTAAAATTCTAGAATTCTTACCAAAATCTAGAATTCCAAAGATAAATCTAGAATTCCTAAGGTAAAAATACCCCCTAACC
Source organism: uncultured Campylobacter sp. (assembly GCA_945873855.1). Taxonomy (GTDB): domain Bacteria; phylum Campylobacterota; class Campylobacteria; order Campylobacterales; family Campylobacteraceae; genus Campylobacter; species Campylobacter magnus. The sequence goes on along the minus strand of CAMCEN010000001.1, from coordinate 38,382 downwards.
CCAAAAAAGTTTAGGAATTCTAGAATTGCTAATCTATTGAGATAATGGTGTTATTTTTTTAACAATTAGATTTATATCCCAAAAAACCAGATATTTCATCTATACTTAAAGAACTAGAATATATTAAATAAGCAGAAATTTTACGTAAAACTTCTGCTTATTTTTATAGTGCAAAAAGCTTAAAAAGAGCTGTCTTTAAAACTGCCATCAAATAACGCTATATTCATTATTAGATATGCTGTGGGGCGTCATTGCTAAATAGCACTAGATCACCTGCTTTTGTGTGCTCTGCCAAAGCTGCTACTAGCTCGCTTTTGTGTTTTAGCTCTACTACTTTTGCGTGTTTTAGCTCGCTTTTTAGCTCAGCTGCGTTTAGCGCACTTGTGATTATCACGGTCTCAAATATACCATCAGCCACCTTTGCTAGCTTAGCATTTATGCCTTTTTGTCCCTCTATTATACCAGGGGTTACTAGCACTTTTGAGCCATTATAAGTAGCGCATAGCCTATAGCTAGCACTCATGCCTTCAAAATTACCATTAAATCCATCATCAATGATGATTTTACCACCATTATCCATACGGTTTAGGCGGTGTTCTGCGTTTTTGATATGCTTTGATCTAGCATCTATTTGCGTAGCATTTAGACCAAGATAGCTAGCCATGAGAGCAGCTGCTGCTACATTTGCAGCATTAAACTCACCTAGCAGCCTTGGTATCTCAAAGCCAAAGTTATCCTTACCAATTTTTAGCTCAAAGCTAAGCGCATCCAAACTAGCTTTTACATTTTTTACATTTTTATCATAAATCACGCATTTTTCATCATCGCTTAGTCCTGTGCTAGAGTGAGCCACTATATGCTCTAAGCGCGCGCTTTGTAAGGCTTCTAGCTTTGTAGCACGAACAGCGTCTATGCTTTTAAAATACTCTATATGTGCATCGCCGATTTGACCGATGATCACACAATGCGGATTTAAAAGCTGGGCTATTTCAGCTATATCGCCTTTTGCTCTTGCGCCAGCTTCTGCGATGTAGATTTGAGTGTTATCAGCAAGATTATCGTTTATATCTGCTGCTAGTCCCATGAGAGTATTTACAGAACGAGGCGAAGCGTAGGTTTTATAGCTTTCATCTAGCAGAGTTTTTAGATAGTTTTTGATGCTAGTTTTGCCATAGCTTGCTGTGATTAGCACGATTTTTAGATTTGGCATGGCGCCTAGTTTTTCTTTTGCTTTTTGTATATATTTTTTGCCTAGTTGTTTTTCTACAAAGGCTGAAATATACACACTAAGCACCACTGCTATAATTATAGCAGGAGCTAGTAAATACCACTTTTTGCCCCCACCAAAAAGACAAAGAATAGAAACAAAAGCTAAAAGTAAAAAATACCTAGTAGTTCTCTCAGTTAGCACAAGCTTTGTAGCCATTTTAAATTGCCAGTAGACAATAAGCCCTGCGTAAGCAATAGCGATGATGAGTGAGAGCTTTGGCAGCAGCGCAAGCACTAGCACAAAAAGCACAAAAGGCACAAGCGCAAAGTATAAATGCCACTTTGGCTTTGCGCAGTGAAACAAAGCACGCTCTACGTGGTAGCTATACCACTGCAACGAACAAATCGTATAAAACCCCAAAGTAACAGTAAAAATCCAGGCAGAAAAACCTATCATAGCTCACCTTTCATGTTTAATTCTTTATCTATTTCTTCTTCGCTCTTGCCCTGAGCTATGCCATCTTGCATTTGTGCTATTAGGGCAGCTGTATTTGCTGCTATGCTCTCTCCGTGCGTGAGAAAAAAGAAATGATCCCCACTAAGCGGCTCAAATCTCACGCAGTTTCTAGCTATTTCTGAGATTTTTTTACCACAGCTTAGTGGTGTAGTGCTATCTTCTGCGCCCCAAAAGATGAGAATTCTAGATGGACAATTAGCAAAAATGCTAGTAAAATCTTCATTTACTACATTTTTTAGCGTCTCATACATAGTAGCGCTCATGCCAGCTACATCCTTGCTAGCAAATATTCTCCACAAAAAGCCAAAGCCCATAGCCTTAAACATCTTAAATAAGCGAATCTTAACCCTAGTGCTAAATTTCTTTTTGATAGGAATTCCAGCTGAGCTTAGCAAAACTAGCACTCTTGGCGCTAGCAAAGAAGCGACCTTACCGCCAAAGCTATGTCCCACCGCACAAAGCGGATGAGAGCCGATACTGGCTAAAAACTCACGGATAATGCCTGCGTATTGCTCTGTAACAAGGGCTTTTTCAATACTACTAGCACCAAAGCCAGGCAAATCTACATAAATCTGGCGAAAATCATCAAAATAAGAGCCAAAAGCCTTTTTCATCACTTCTTTTTTCGCACCCCAGCCGTGAAGAAAAAGTATTTCTTCTCCGCGCCCTACAATCTCATAGCTGATACTATATTTAATGCCATTATAGCTTATTTCTCTACTTGCCATTTATACCTCTTCTTTTTTGCGCTGTTCGTAGATTTTTTTTAGTAGTTCTTCGGCTTTATTTAGCCTTTCATACTCGCTCATACTTAGCATTACAGCTTCAAATTTATTGTTTTTTACGATAAAGGCTCTATTATTTTCGCCAGTGCTTACCTTGCTAAGAACTTCGCTGAAATTACGCACCACTTGCGTTGCGGTGTAGATTTCGTCCTTGCTAAAAGTCACAAATTTTCCTTATTTCATACAAAATTGCGTGAAATTATACGTATTTTTGTTTAAGCACTGATTAAAGGTTAGGGAATTCTAGAATTCCCAAGGCCTTTGCTAGCACTAAAACCCAGCAAAGCACAGCAATAGTAATAGCACAAAACACCCCAGCACTAGCACAGTCCTTTGCCTTGCCGGCTAATTCGTGATACTCAGGGCTTACTAAATCCACAACCGCTTCAATCCCAGAGTTCATCGCCTCAGCAAAAAATATAAAAATCATGCTAGCAATTAGTAAAATATGCTCTATCAAAGAACAAGGCACAAAAAGTGAAATAACAATAAGTGGCAAGCAAATAAAAAGCTCTATACGAAAGCTTTTTTCACTGCGCCACATAGCCAAAAAGCCCTGCAAAGCAAACTTTGTGTTATTATAAAAATGATACTGCGGCTTCAATTTATTTCCTTTAAAATTCCGTCTAAAATTCAGTTCAAAATTCTGTGCCTTGTGTCATCACCCAGCTTGATCCGATGATCTCTAGGGAATTCTAAAATTCCGTCATTGCAGGAATTCCGTCATTGCGAGGGAGCAAAGCAGAGGGAGCAATCTCGTTCAAAATTCCGTCAAAATTCCGTCATCGCAGAAATTCCGTCAAAATTCCGTCAAAATTCCGTCAAAATTCCATCCAAAATTCCGAGCTAGTTATCTTTTTTTAGCTCAAAGTTAGCTGATTTTTGCCTAGCAAAGTCCTCATACATCGCCTTATAATCAGCCAAAATTCCATCATCAAACTCAGTGCAATAAATATCATAAATCTCATCAAAATACGCTATACTATACCCTGCTCTAACAAAGCCCGCGCGAGTATAAAAGCCAGCTCTACGCACTCTAAGAGCTAAATCATTAGCACCTATATAGGGCTTTTCAGCCTCTAAGACTACCGGCTTTTGGTATTTTTTTTGTAGATATTTTAGAATTCTTGCGCCATAACCTTTATTTCTTTTATCCTCACAAAGAGCAAAAAACGCTAGGTAAACAAAGCTACTTCGCAGCACCAAAGCACAAAATCCTATAAACTCATCGCCTATATCCACATCACTAGCGCAGCATCCCATGATATCATCACGCAAATCACTTTGATAAAAGGCTAAAAGTTCATGCTCACTTTTATACTCGCTAAAAGTAATAGGAAAGAGCATTTCATGAGGTGGAAAAGCAGCATTTGCCAAGCTCTCACAAAGCTCAAAAAGCTCGCTATCACAGCTAAAATCTACTTTTTTACACGATATTTTCATTGTTTTACCTTTATTAAATTATTAAAATCATTAAATTTTACGAGCATTGTGCGTCTAGTAGGACAAAAGCTCTGGCGAGCGAGCGCAGGCGCACTGTAGCGTGCATCAAGCGAAGCAAGCCCTAAGAGATTTTGTCCTAATAGGCGCGCAAGGCGAAGTAAAATTCCTTACTTAAAGCTAGCGATGAGATTACCCACAAGCAAATTCCAACCATCCACTAGCACAAAAATAAGCAGCTTAAACGGCAAGGATATCATCACAGGTGGTAGCATCATCATACCCATAGCCATCAAAACCGAGCTTATTATCATATCAATCACCAAAAAGGGCAAATATAACAAAAACGCTATCTCAAAGGCAGTTTTTAGCTCACTAACCACAAAAGCAGGCATTGCGATGCTAAGTGGTATATCATCTATAGTAGCTGGATTTTCTAAGCCACGAATGCGGTAAAATAATGCCAAATCCTTCTCGCGTGTATTTCGCACCATAAATTCTTTAAAAGGCTTTGCACTAAGCTCAAAAGCCTCTTGATAGCCGATTTTTTCTTCTAAATAAGGCTTTATTCCAGCTTCATAGCTAGCCTTGCCCACTGGTTCCATTATAAAAAAGCTTAAAATGAGAGCTAGACTGATTAGCACATTTGTTGGTGGCATTTGCTGTGTTCCCATCGCCTGACGCAAAAAGCTAAAGACAATGATAATACGCAAAAAGCTAGTCATCATAAAAATAAGGCTAGGCGCAAGCGCAAGCAAGGTTAAAATGATTAGCACATTTAGGCTAGTTACTAGCTGGGACGGCGTATCAGGCGCACTTAGACTTAGATTTATCGTTGGCACAGTTGGTGCTGCCAAAGAGAGAGCAAATAGCGAAATAATCAGTAAAAAAGCTTTCAAATCGTTTTTCCAAAAATTACATTTAAAAGCCAAAATATTAGCTAAATTAAAGTAAATTTATGCTGATATTTGCTAAAATCGCGCCTTTAAAAATCAAAAAAAGAGCATAAAATGAACGATATTTGCGTAATGATACTAGCAGCTGGCGAGGGCACTCGCATGAAAAGCACTAAGCCAAAAGTCCTACACGAAATCTGTGGCAAAAGCATGCTATATCACAGCATAAATACAGCCTTAGAAATCAGTCAAAATGTAGTGGTTATCCTTGGCTTTGAAAGCCAGCGTATTTTAGAGCATTTAAATCTAGAATTCCCTAGCCAAATGGGCAAAGAGATAAAAACTGCTCTCCAAGATAGAAAAAACCTTCCAGGCACAGCCGGTGCTGTCATGGCTGGGATGAGTGAAGTTAGCAAAGACACTCTTATTATAACCTGCGCTGATATGCCACTAATCACTGCTAGCGAGCTTAAAAGCCTAGCTAATGAGCCTTGCGATGTTTGCGTGGGAGCTTTTGAGCTAGAAAATCCTTTTGGCTATGGCAGAGTGGTAATCAAAAACAATAAAGTAGAAAAAATCGTAGAAGAAAAAGATGCTAGCGAGAATGAAAAAGCTATAAAACTATGTAATAGTGGGGCTTATGCTTTTAAAACCGCTATTTTAAAAGAGCTTTTGCCACAAATAAATAAGCAAAACGCAAGCAAAGAATACTACCTAACTGATGCTATCGCCCTAGCTATCAAAAGTGGCGCAAAAGTAAGTAGCAAAAGCCTTAATAGCACAAATTTTATGGGCGTAAATGACAAAATCGCCCTAGCTGCTGCCCAAGATAAAATGCTAGCTCTCATCCGCCAAAAATGGATGAGAGCTGGGGTGATAATGCACCTGCCAAATACTATATATATAGATGCGCAGGCAAAATTTGAAGGTGAATGCGAGATTGAAAGTGCTGTTGTCATAAAAGGCGCAAGTATCATCAAAAATAGCGTGATAAAATCAGGCTCAGTCATTGAAAGCTCAGTAATAGAAAATAGCGATGTAGGACCAAATGCACACCTACGCCCAAAAAGCAATATCAAAGACACTCATATCGGCAACTTCGTAGAGCTAAAAAACGCCACGCTAAATGGCGTAAAAGCAGGTCATCTAAGCTACCTTGGCGACTGCATAATAGACTCTGGCACAAACATAGGCTGCGGGACTATCACATGTAACTACGATGGCGTTAAAAAGCACCGCACGATAATAGGCAAAAATGTCTTTGTAGGCTCAGATACTGCCTTTGTAGCACCTATTAATATCGCTGATAATACCTTAATCGCCGCTGGTTCAGTAGTAACAAAAGATAGCAGCGAAGGCGAGCTAGTAATCACAAGAGCAAAACAGCAAAACATAGCTGGATATTTTGAGAAAAAATTTGGTAAAAAATAATGCTAAATCTAGAATTCCTAAACCTAAAAGATACTAAAATCACGCTATGTGTGAGTTCTAGCATTAGTTTTTATAAGGCTTTTGAGATTTTAAGTTTGCTTAAAACTGCAAACGCAAAGGTGCGTGTGGCAATGAGCGAGCAGACTTTGAAGTTTTGTTCGCCGCTAGCTTTTGAAGCACTTAGCGGGGAATGCGTGCTAGTAGGAGATAATAAACCTTTAGCGCATATTGAGTATGCTAAATGCGATTTGATGATAATAGCACCAGCCACGGCAAATACAATAAACAAAATCGCCTTAGGTATAGCAGATAATGCTATGCTAAGCTGCATTCTTGCTTGCAGAGCGCCAAAGCTTATTGCCCCAGCAGCAAACACCGCAATGCTAGAAAATCCTGCCACGCAAAACTCACTAAAAGTGCTAAAAGAGCGTGGCTTTGTGGTGGTAGAAAGCTGCGAGAAAACCCTAGCTTGTGGAGATGTCGGTAAAGGAGCCTTAGCAAGTCCAAAAGACATAGTACTAAGTGCTGCTAGAATGCTTAGCTCAAATTCTAGAATTCCTACTGGGAATTCTAGAATTCCTAGCGCAAATTCTAGAATTCCTAAGGTCATCATCACAGCCGGTGCTTGCTATGAGATGATTGATGATGTTAGGGCTATTACAAATCTCTCAAGTGGAAAAATGGGGCTTGCCCTAGCCTTTGCCTACTATCTAAGGGGCTTTGATGTAACGCTTATAAGCTCAGCTCAAAACCTGCCAAAAAGCATGGAAAATCTAGAATTCCTTAGCTTCAAAAGCTCGGCTGATCTCTTAGAAATCCTAAAAAACAAAAAGCTAGCAAAAGATGATTTACTCGTGATGGCAGCAGCGATAAGTGATTATATCCCATCACAAAAAGCAAAGGGAAAAATCAAAAAATCAGGCGCAAATCTAAATCTAGAACTAAAAGAAAACATTGATATTTTAAGCTCTTTAAAAGAACTTAAATGTAAAAAAATCGGCTTTAAAATGGAAATGGACGAGCAAAGCGCTCTTAGCTCAGCCAAAAATATGCTTGAAAACAAAGCCTTAGATGCTGTGTGCCTAAATGTGCTAAAAGCGCAAAACTACTTTGGCAGCGAGCAAAATGAGGTGCTTTTTATCACAAAAAATAGCCAAAAAATGCTAAAAATGGCTAGCAAGCACGAAATAGCCGCTCAAATTGTGGGGCTTAGTGAGAATTTAAGTGAGAATTTAAGCGAGAATTTATGAGCGGGACAAATACTATAATAAACGCAAGTCTGCCAGTCATCATTGAAGTACTTGAAAAAACGAGCTGGTGGCGGTATAATCTACGCTTTGGCAAGCGAATTCTAAGCACAAAAAGCCAAAGAGAGCTAGAAATCGGCGAGCTATATTTTGCTAATGTCGGCAAAGACCAAGGCGGAGTAATAAACATAAACAAGCTCATAAAACGCCAAAGAGGCGTGTATATAAGCGGTGCGCAGGGCTGGATAGAGCGTATCGTGGATAGTGGCGAGACTGATTTTTTGTTTGACGAGCTAAAAACTCGCCTTGCGCTTTGCGATGATGCGCTTAGCTTTGATGCTTTGCTTGAGAGCCTTATGGCACTACAAAAGGGTATTGTGAGTTTGCCTTTTGTTTATGATGAGCTTTTTTGCCTTTTTCAGCTACGGAAAAACGGCGCAAAATGCGAGCTTTACTTGCTTTTTAGCTCTTTTGCGCCTATTATTATTAGCATTGAATCAGGGCAGATTGTAGAGGCGCAAAGCCCCTATGCGTCTTTAAGCGCAGCCCTAGCAAAGGCTCTAAAGGTAAAAGCCGCGGTGGCTGATACCAAGCCTTTTTTCACCGCTAGCAAAAATATACTAGATTTTAAAGGATAAAAATAAGCAATGAACGAACTAAAGCATCTAGCTATAATCATGGATGGCAACGGCAGGTGGGCAAAGGCGCATATTTTAGAGCGCAGTGCTGGGCACGAGGCTGGGGCTAGAGTGGTAGAGGACATTGCGATTTTTGCGGCTAAGCGTGGGATAAAAACGCTTAGTTTATACGCTTTTAGCACCGAAAACTGGCGCAGACCGCAGCGCGAGGTGGATTTTTTAATGAAGCTTTTAAGTAAATTTTTAAAAAGCAAAGAGCAGATGATTATACAAAATAATATTAGATTTCACACCATAGGCGATATTAGTGTCTTTGATGCGGATTTAAGGGCGCAAATACAGCAGCTAAAAAGCCTAAGTGCGACAAATACCGGGCTAAATCTAGTCCTAGCACTAAACTACGGCGCAAGGGACGAGCTAAGCAGGGCTTGTGCGAAACTGGCTAAAAATAACAGTGAGTTTAGCGAGGATAATATTAGCGCAGCGCTTGATACAGCGGAGTTTGGCGATGTGGATTTGCTCATTCGCACAGGTGGCGAACAAAGGCTTAGTAACTTTTTGCTTTGGCAAGCAAGCTACGCAGAGCTGGTATTTTGCCCTACTCTTTGGCCTGATTTTACAAGCGCAGAGTGCGAGCAGATTTGTGCTAAGTTTGAGCAGACGCACAGACGCTTTGGTGGACTTTAAGGGCTAGGAATTTTAGAATGCCTGGGCAAATTTATTAAGAAATTCTAGAATTCCTAGTGGCTTTTTGCGTTTATAGACTAGGAATTCTAGAATTCCCAAGCCTTGTGTCATCCCCCAACTTGACCCTGGGATCTCATCACAAAGAATTTAGAATTCCCTGCGTCATTGCGAGGGAGCAAAGCAGAGGGAGCAATCTCTAGGAATTCTAGATTTTAGTGGAGTTTTAGGGGCGGCAGCCCCTAAGGGTTCAGGGCGTAGCCCTCAAAAATTTGCGAGCAATGGGGCTTACCCCACTAAAGCGAGCAAAAATCTAGAATTTCTAACAATAAAATCTAGAATTCCTAGAATAAATCTAGAATTCCTAGAGATTGCTTCGGTCGCTTTACTCCCTCGCAATGACGGCGATTTAATGAGATCCCCCAGTCAAGCTGGGGGATGATATAGTACGCCTTGTTTGGCTCCAAATACAAAGTGTCATAAACGAGCTAATAAAAAGAGTCGAGGCTGGAGAGATAACCCTAAGCGATGGAGTAAAAATAAGTGCTTAAATTCTAGAATTTAAGGAATTTTAGAATTTAGGTATTTATATATTTTGAGGGGTTTAAATTCTAGAATTTATATTTAAATTTTAGTTTAAACTCTAGAATTTAAGGAATTTTAGACTTTGGGTATTTGTGTGTTTTTAAAGTTAGTTTAAATTTTAGAATTTAAGGAATTTTAGAATTTAGAGTTTTTAAAATCTAGAATTTGCTTTAATTTTAGTTTAAATTAGAAATTAAAAAAGATAAATTTTAGAATTTAAAATATTTAAATATTTAAATATTTTTAAAGTTAATATTACTTAAATTATATAATTTAAGTAATAAATTAAGCTTTATTTTATAAATAAAAAGCTTAAATGTTGGTTTTTTGGTTTAAAATATTGGATATAAAAATAAATTGGATAGGTGAAATGAAACAAAATATATCTATAAAAACTTATTTACAAAAGTGTTTTAAAAATCTTTATCTTATATTTTGGTATAGACCTTTTATAGATAAAAAAAGTAGTGCTAGGGGTGTTAATATCTGCTTACAAGTATCTTTGTGGGTTTTTGTATTAGCTTATTTTGTTATTTTTATACAAGATGTGCCAAAACCACTAAGCGAATTAAAAACATTTTATGGCAAAATGGGCAAAATGTCTTTTGATAGTAAAAGTTCGCTTGGGACTATGATTTTTATTTTAGATGATAATTCATACAAAAAAATAAGCATTTATAAGGATAAAAAAGATATTTATGACAAAGTTATAAATAAAAAAGTAAAAATTTACACAAGAAGTGATAAGCTATTGCCTGATTTCATTGCCCAGCTTGAAGATATGGATGGCAATATTTATATAAAATACAATTTTGATACACAAATAGAAAAACACAACAGCTTATTGAAGTTTAATAACTTTATTTTATTTATGATATTTTTTACAATATTTTTGATTTTTATTGTAAATAGAAAAGATAATAAACAATCACCCCATAACCCCCAGAAAATCTAAAATTCCTAAGGCTAAATCTAGAATTCCTAGAGATTGCTTCGGTCGCTTTGCTCCCTCGCAATGACGCAGAGAATTCTAGAATTCCATATAGAGATCCTCGGGTCAAGCTGGGGGATGACATAGTAGGGAATTCTAGAATTCCTACGGCAAAAACTAGAATTCCCAAGAATAAATCTAGAATTCCCTAAGAATGAATTTAGAATTTCTAGAGATTGCTTCGCTTCGCTCGCAATGACGAAATTCTAGAATTCCTAAGACTAAAAATACCCCCTAACCCCCAAAAACGCAAATATAAAACAAATTCTAGAATTCCATATAGAGATCCCCCAAAGGGGCTGGGGGGGGGGGATGACATAGTAAGGAATTCTAGAATTCCTAGCTAAAATCATAGACTATTTGCTAAATTTTTTAAAAATTTCGCTAAAATCATTTATAAATATTTTAAGGGGAGAAAATGTTAGTTTATTATGTATTTTTCGTGGTTTTTGGGCTGTGTGTAGGCTCGTTTGCAAATGTGCTTATCGCTCGCATGCCAAAAGGTCTTAGTATTTTTTACCCAGCTAGCAACTGCCCAAACTGCCACAAAAAACTACGCTTTTATCATAATATCCCAGTATTTTCGTATATTTTCTTAGGTGGTAAATGTGCCTTTTGTAAAAGCAAAATCAGCCTGCGCTATCCCTTTGTTGAGCTTATTTGTGGGGCTTTTGGCGCGCTTGCTTTTTATCTTTGTGGTGAAATTTATAGCGCTAGTTTTCTTGCGCTTAGTTTGATTTTGCTTTTTGCGCTTAGCATTATTGATTTTGAGTATTTGGCTGTGCCTGAGAGTTTGCTAATATTTACTTTATTTTTTGCGCTTGCTAGCAAATTTACTAGCCTTGAGGATATACTTACGCTTTCTTCGCCACTTAGCATGGCCTTGCTTTTTATGGGTGCGATTTTTCTTATCAAATCCTGCGTGAGTGCGTGGAAAAACCGCAAGAACACTAACGAGATAGTTGAGAGTATGGGCGAGGCTGATGTGCTGATTTTTGGCGTTATAGGCGCGCTTTGTGGGCTTAAGCTTGGCTTTTTGGCTGTGATGTTAGCTTGCGCTATACAGCTAGTTTTTCACCTGCTTTTACTTGGCAAAAAAGTAGAAGTGCCTTTTATACCTGCGCTCTCTCTTGCGCTATTACTTGCCTTGATTTCACAAAATTTTTGGAATTTTTAAATGCTAAATAGAGTAAATAAGTATTTTTTCACAAACTTTATTGATAATTTATTATCTTTGTTTTTGACGCTATTTCTTATTGTCTCAATCGTGTTTTTTATAAATATCGCAAGAATCACAAGCTATGTAGAAATCAGCTTTTTAGAGTTTATCAAGCTTTATAGTTTTTTGCTGCCGCAGATTTTGCTTTTTACGCTGCCTATTAGCTTTTTTGTCTCGCTTACGATGAGTCTTTTTAAACTCTCTCGTGATAATGAAAGCATCGTGATTTTCACCCTTGGCAAAAGCCCAGCAGAGCTTAGCATATTCTTTGGCGTGGTAGCTGGAATTTTGAGCCTTTTAATGCTATTAAATGCGCTAGTTCTCATGCCCTACATGCAAGATCAAAACGCAAAGTTTATAGAGTATAAAAAGACAAGATTTAGTCTAAATATCCGCCCAGGCGAGTTTGGGCAGAAGTTTGGCAACTGGTATATCTTTGCTAGTGATAAAAATCAAGCTAGCTTGGAGTATGAAAATATCGTTCTTTATAATCCTTTTATAAACGGCGAGCGGCTGATAATCAGCAGTGGTGGTCATGTAGAAAACAAAGATGGCACGCTCTCGCTTGTGCTTGATAAAGGCTCATTTTATGATATAGGGCAGAAAAACTGGCAAGTGGGAGAGTTTAAAAATCTCATTATTTCAAGCACGACAAAGCCTGAGCTTTTAGAAGATTTTGATCTTATAAAATACTGGTCAAATCCTAAAAAAGCCCGTGATCTTTGTATTTACACGCTAATTGCGCTTTTCCCGCTTGCTAGTGTGCTTTTTGCGCTACGCTTTGGGCTTGTGGTTTATCGCTACGAACAGCGTGGGCCTTATGCTAGTGTGTTTTTGGTGCTTTTTGCGTATTTTAGCGGTATTTTGCTCCTTGCTAGGCTACCGGCTGTTGGAATTCCACTAGTATTTTTGGCTACTTTTGCTTCTAGTTTTTATTTCTTTAAGCGTGGAATTCTAAGGCGTTTTTAGGCCAGAGTGTGAAAATTGCTATCATTTATGCCTATAATGGCGCAAAGTTTCAAGGCTCACAAACCCAGCCAAATGGCAAGGCAGTAGAGGACGCGCTAAATCTAGCTTTGCGAAAAATAGGCGTTTTTAGCCAAGTAATATCAAGCTCTCGCACGGACACTGGAGTTCATGCACTTATGCAGCTTTCTTGCGTGGATGTAGGGGACTTTTGGGATTTAACAAAGCTAAAAAACGAGCTAAACCGCCACCTGCCAGCTAGCGTTTTTGTCAAAAATGTAAAAAAAGTAAAAGCTGATTTTCACCCAAGATACAGCGCAAAAGCTAGGGCTTATCGCTATTTGCTCTTTTGTGGAAGGCAAAGAATAGAGTTTGCTGATTTGGTGTGTTTTTGCGCCAAGCCTGATATGAAGGTGCTAAATGAGGCTTTAAGGCTCTTTTGTGGCGAGCGTGATTTTAGCGGCTTTTACAAAAGCGGTAGCAATGAAAAAAGCCCCGTTCGCAGACTTTTTTACGCTAGGGCAAGAGCTAGAAAAACAGCGCTTGGAGAGTTTGTGATAATCGCTTTTAAAGGCAATGGCTTTCTTCGCTCTCAGGTTCGGCTCATGGTAGCAAACGCTCTAGAATGCGCTAAAAACCCAGAAAAACTAGAAATATTAAAAAATCGTTTAGAAAATAAAAGCCAAGCAGTGCCGACTAAAATCCCAGCCCCAGCTGCAGGGCTATATCTAAAAAAGGTGTTTTATAGCTAGAATAGCGTGGCTTTTTGCTTTTATCGGCTGACTGGCTGCGGGGCAGCAGCCAGTCAGCTTTCAGGCGCTTTTTAGCCTCAAAGCCTTGCGTAGCCCAGTCACTCTGCAAAAACTTTTGCACTGTTTTTCTGCGGCTTACGACTTGAAAATTCAGCGCAAAATTTTTGCAGCTGCGACGCCCCCACCACGGCTAGCGCAGCGGCTTTAAAACTAAAAATCGCTATAAAATCTTGGAGCCTAGTTTTTACTGCCGCTACCGCGAAGCCCAAAGGGCAGCAAAAATCTAGAATTCCTAAGCCTATATCATTGCGAGGGAGCAAAGCGACCGAAGCAATCTCTAGGAATTCTAGAATTCTAAAAAAAGACACCCCTTAACCCCCAGAAAATCTAGAATTCTTAGAGATTGCTTCGCTTCGCTCGCAATGACGAGAATTCTAGAATTTCTAGGGAATTCTAGAATTCCCTAGAGCTTAAAAAATTAGTCCCTCGTTTTCTTGAATTTCTACCGTATCGTGCCTAGCTTTTTGCGGTAGTGGTGAGATGTCAGTATATAGCACTCCACCGCTTGATTTTACGCCACTTGGGACGCTAAAGGTGCTTTTTGTATCTGGGTAGAGTTTTTTATACTCACGCACGATTTGGCTAAATACAGGCGCAGATGTTAGACCACCGCCCTCCACTCTTCGCATAGGGGTATTATCGTCGTTTCCATACCAGACGATGACTTCTAGCTCAGGGCTAAAGCCACAAAACCACGCATCGATGTTATTATTTGTCGTGCCTGTTTTGCCAGCTATTTCTAGTCCAGGCACGGCTGCTCTGCGGCCGGTGCCTTCGTTTACCACCGCTTTCATCATATCTACTATCAAGTAGGCTTGGCGAGCAGGCACTACCTCACGGATATTTGGCGCAAAGTGCGAACTGGTGCCATCAGCAGCTGTGATATCGCTGATGAGATAGGGCTTTGCGATATTTCCCATGCCAGCAAAGAGCGAGTAAGCCTCACTATAATCCATAGGACTAATGCCAAAACTGCCTAGTGCTATGCTTAGATTTGGCGGGATATTGCGAAAGCCAAAGCCATCAAGCTTGCTATGAACGCTATTAAAGCCCACATCTACAAGCAAGCTGATTGTTGCTAGGTTGCGTGATTTTTTAAGAGCATCTTTTAGCGTGATAAAGCCAGCAAAATCGCCGCCGTAGTTCTTTGGCTTCCAAGCCTTGCCACCATCTCCCATTCCCTCAAAGGCCATTGCCACATCAGCTACCTTGCTAGCTGGGCTAAAGCCTTGATTTAAGGCTACTAGATAGACAAAAGGCTTAAAAGACGAGCCTGGCTGGCGTGAGCTTTGTGTGGCCCTGTTATAGCTACTTTTTGCGTAATCCACACCGCCAACTAGGGCTAGTATTTCGCCAGTTAGCGGATTGCTTACTATAGCAGCGCCATTTAGCACATTTTCATCAGCGTTTTTATTGCGTTTTAAAATCTCATTGTAGCCATCTTTTAGTGCATTTTCTGCGATTTTCTGCACTCGCAAGTCAGCTGTGAGAGTAACCTTATATCCGCCACTTTTTATATCAGGGATAGTGGCACTTAGCTGTTTTAAAGCCTCATCTATAAGATATGGAGCTTTGTTTTGCGTTAGAGTGTCATTGTAGACCTTTGGCTGTTCGTTTATAGCCTGCTGATACTGCGCTGCATCTATCCAGCCAAGGTCTCTCATACGCCCTATAACAGCATTTGCCCTACTCATGCTTAGTTCATACTGACGAGTTGGGTCGTAGGTGCTAGGTGCTTTTGGCAAGCCCACTAAAATCGCCATTTCTTTTAGGCTTAGGGCTGAGAGTGGCTTGCGAAAGTATCCAGCAGCCGCTGTTTTTACCCCATAATAGCCGTGCCCAAAAAACACCTCGTTTAAATACCGCTCTATGATTTGCTCTTTGCTCAAAACTTTTTCTACTTCATAAGCAAGCAGGACTTCTTTTAGCTTGCGAACGAACTTTTTCTCCCTTGTTAGCACTAGGTTTTTTACTAGCTGCTGTGTGATAGTGCTAGCTCCCTCGACTAGCGCCATTGCTTGGATATCTTTTATCGCTGCTCTAAAAATCGCTTCTATATTTATACCATCGTGCTCAAAAAACGCAGTATCCTCAACTGCTACAAGGGCTTCAACAAGTCTAGTTGGTATTTCATCAAAGCTAGCATAGCGGCGGTTTTGTTCGTCAAATACATTTGCTATAAGCTCGCCGTTTCTGTCAAAAAACTGCGTGGTAAGCTTTGGCTTATAATCAACTATAGGGCTAATATCAAGCTTCATTTGTGAATAAAAATTCCCCAAAAACAGCAAAATTACCAGCGAAACAGCTATGCCAAGTCCTAGGATAATTCTCAATTTGTTTCCTTTTTGATAAAATCTGAAATAGTATCAAGTAAAGCAATACTCGCTTCAATCTCGATTTTTTTGCGTGAAATGCTCTCTACATTTGCGCCAACGCTAATACCTAATTCTTTGCCATAATGATAAAGTTCACAAAACATATCGAAACTAGTTTTTACCGACATTTCAACCGGATTTGAGCTATGCATTAGGCGCCCTTCAAAATACTTTGGCACATCGATGCCAAGCCAGCGCATAAAGCTAAGTGTCTTAGCATCGCCACAAGGGGTAAAAGTAAAGATTATAGGCACTTTTTTTGTATCACTACTAGCACAAAGCTTAGCATAATCGCTTAGAAAATGCTTTGCGTTGTTTATGTTATAGACAGCTTGAGTGATAAAAAACTCACAGCCTGCTGATATTTTCTGCCCTACCCTTAGATGCTCATCGCCCTTGCTAATATGTCTTTCTGGTATACAAATGCCACCAAGTACGATATTTGGAGCATTTTTAGCTTTTAATTCATAAGCCTCGTTTAGGTGAGTTTTTGGCGTATCGTTTTTGCTACTAGCACCTACAAAGACGCTGATTATTTCATTATTTTGCCCTAGAAAATCTGCTAGTGCCTCTGGGGCGTATTTGCTAACTGCTTTGTAAATTACTGCTTGATATTTGCCCGCAAAAAATTTTTTATAGTAATTAAGTGGTTCTAAAGTATCTTTAAAATCAAAGGTTCTTTTATCTTTATTTCTTTCTTTTTCATCTTGCAAGTCATAAATCACAAGCCCATCAAGCCTGCTATTTGCTAAGCGCAAAAGCTGCGTGGCTGCGATTTGTTCTACTTTTTTGCTATCAGTATCAATGCTAGGTGGCGTAAAGCCATAAAGTAAAATTGCTGGAGAATTTTGCTTAATTTTTTCTTTTAATTTCATTTATTTACCTTAGAATTCCCTAGTTTTTTTTATATTTTTCTAGGGAATTCTAGATTTTTAAAAAGCTCTTAGCGGCTTGCTATTACTGCTTTTACCATATTTTCTAGGCTTGGTTTTACCTCTTCCCATTTGCGAGTTTTTAGACCGCAGTCTGGGTTTATCCAAAGTTGTTCTTTTGGTAGCACCTCTAGTAGAGCTTTGATTTGCTCTTCTATCTCGCTCACGCTTGGTACTCTTGGGCTGTGGATGTCGTATACACCAGGACCTACTTCTTGTTTGTAGCCTACTGATTTGAAAATTTTTAGTAGCTCATTGCCACTTCTTGCTGTTTCTATGCTGATTACATCAGCGTCCATTGCTTCTATTGTTTTAATGATATCATTAAACTCAGAATAGCACATATGAGTGTGGATTTGCGTTTTTGCCTCAGCGCAGCTTACACTTAGCTTAAAGCTATTTACCGCAAAACTCTCATAATCGCCGATATTTTCTTTTCTTAGTGGATAGCCTTCTTTAAAGGCTGCTTCGTCTACTTGGATGATTTTGATACCTGCTTTTTGAAGGTCGTTTATCTCATCATAGATACAAAGCGCTAGCTGTTTAACAACCTCGCTGCGTGGCATATCATCACGAACAAAGCTCCAGTTCATTATAGTAACTGGTCCTGTTAGCATACCTTTCATGATTTTTTTGGTTTTGCTTTGAGCGTAGGTTATCCAGTCTACTGTCATAGGATTTGGTCTGCTTACATCGCCAAAAAGTAGCGGTGGCTTAACGCAGCGAGAACCGTAGCTTTGAACCCAGCCATTTTTGCTAAATGCATAGCCTTTTAACTGCTCGCCAAAGTACTCAACCATATCATTTCTCTCAGGCTCGCCGTGAACTAGCACATCAAGACCGATGCTTTCTTGGAAAGCCACACAATCATCAATGTATTTTTTAATCTCGCTTTCATATTTTGCCTTATCAATCTCGCCTTTTTTGAAAGCATTTCTAACCGCTCTTAGCTCAGCAGTTTGAGGAAATGAGCCTATGGTAGTAGTTGGCAAACTTGGTAGATTAAATAGCTTGTGCTGGACTTTTATACGCTCGCTAAATGGTGTCTCACGCTCAAATTTACTTAGATTTTTCACACGCTCTTGTACAGCTGCGTCATTTACTAGGCTTGAGGTTTTGCGATTAGCGATAGCTATTTTGTTTTTCTCATAGATTTCAGAGCATCTTGCGCATAGTTCTTTGCCATTAGCAAATGCTGTTAAAATCACAATCTCATCAAGTTTTTCAACAGCAAAGCTTAGCCACTCTTTTATAGCTAGATTTTCTTCGTATTTTAGAGTAAAAGGCACATGAAGCAGTGAACATGAAGTACCGATATATAGGCGCTCGCTCTCTATTTGATCTAGCAAACGACCTACTTTTGCTTTGCGCTCTTCAAGATCAGCTACCCAGATATTGCGTCCATTTATAATTCCAGCAAATAGCACCTTGTTAGCATCTTTTATTAGCTTTATGCTTGGGCGTTGACACTCTGAGTTATGAACTAGATCTAGACCTACTGCCCACACGCCAGTTTTTACTATTTGTTCAGTAGCTTCTGGGGCTTTTTCAAAATATGTCATGAATATGATTTTTGCGTTGCTTGCAGCTGCACAGATCTTGTCATACACGCCTTTTAAGCGAGGGGCAAGATCACTTGCTCTATCAGTTACAAAAATCGGCTCATCAAGCTGGATAAATACTTCATCATCAAGCTTAGCAATCTGGCCAATTAGCTCGCAATACACACTAACAAGCGCATCTAAGTGAGAAAAAGCATCGCTTCCATCATTTGTTTTTGAAAGCGCAAGATAAGTAAATGGTCCAATTAAATTTAGCTTAGCATTTATGCCTAGTGCTTTTGCTTCTTTATACTCATTTATGTATTTGCTAGCATCTAGTTTAAAGCTTGTGCTAGCATTTAGTTCAGGCACGATGTAGTGGTAGTTTGTATTAAACCACTTTGTCATCTCCATAGCAACTGCGCCTTTGTTTCCACGGCACATGCTAAAATACAACTCCTCGCCACTAAGCCCAGCAAATCTAGCTGGAATAGCACCAAAAGCAATGCTGTGATCAAGCATAATATCATAATAAGAAAAATCTCCAACGCTGATAAAGTCAATGCCAGCGTCTTTTTGGTATTGCCAGTGTCTTTTGCGTAATTCTTTTGCTATATTTTCTACGCTAGCAAAATCGCTTTTGCCAGCCCAGTACGCCTCAAGCGCAAATTTTAGCTCTCTTTGTTCGCCTATGCGACCAAAGCCAGTTACATATGATTTTGACATTTTTAGCCCTTTTTTGAAAAATTAAGCGCAAATTATAGCTTAATTATTTTAAAAATCAGCTATAATTGGCTAAAACTTTTAGGAATTATCATGAAATTTGTATTTTTTGCTGTTTTTTTGGCTGTTTTTGCACATGGTGTAGATGGGTTTATGGATGCGATTGAATGCAACACATGCCACCGCACTCAAACAAACTTTTGGAAAAAAAGCAGGCACGCAAACCATGACTCAGAGCTATACATAGCAGTGCTAGAAGCTGTAGCAAAGCAAACAGATACCCTAAAAACAGAAATGCTCTCACTGTGCTCAAGGTGCCACAATCCAGAATTAGCAATGAACAAAAATCTAAACACCTATATGTTCTCAAAAATCCTAGGCATCGAAAACTCAGCCACAAGAGAAATAGACGAAGTAGCAAAAAGTACCAGCAAAATCAGCAACGTAACCTGCTCGTTTTGCCACAGAATAGATTCTATCAAGCCAAATCCACACGGCTCACTGGCCGGTTCTGAGCTAGTAGAGTGGATAAAAGAGGAAGACACTTTCTCAGGACCTTTTGCCTCAAATGTAAATGAATTTCACAAAAATATACAAAAAGATATATTTAGAAGTGATCAAATCTGCCTAGCCTGTCACAACCAAGTGTCAATGAAAGATAAAAACGGCAAGCCTCTTATCATATCATCTTATACCACAGGCGATGAAATGATGGATCTAAGCAAAAGCTGCGCCGACTGCCACATGAGCGAAATACAAAAAAACCTCTCAGTTAGCGGCGCTGAAATAGCAGAACTTAGAGAGGTAAGAGAGCATAGATTTGCAGGCGGACACGATATGTCGCAGGTGCGTAGTGCTTTTCGCTACGAATACGACAAAGAAAGCAAGAGCATTTTTATCCAAAACACCTCACCGCACATGGTGCCAACAGGCTTTGGCGGAAGGCTTTTGGAGTTTGTCTTTAGCTACGAGGATAAAAAAGGCAATACCTTAGTCCAGAGTGAAACTAGAACCTTTGGTGCGCACTACAAAAAAAATGGTCGCCCAGCACTACAATACATAGCTGATAGCATGCAAGATGGGCGCCTAAAAGGCCTAGATAAAAAGCAAATCAAGCTAAACCCGCCAAAAGATGCATATAAAGTAAATATAAAAATAAATTATCATTTCATAAGCCCTGAGCTAATAAAAGAATACGACCTAAAAATCTCGCCAAAAGCAGCAGGTCCTATGGTAATCGAGTATCAAAACGGCGGTTCGTTTGTTTTAGAGTGATGATTTTTTAAGCGAGTTTTTTTTGCTTCGCATCCGTTGGTTGGTGCGGGGGTATTTTTATCCCAGAATTCATAGGATAAATCTAGAATTCCTAAGCAAAATTCTAGAATTCCCAAAGCAAATTCTAGAATTCCTAGAATAAAATCTAAAATTCCTAGTCAAAAATCACTAGGAATTCTGGAATTCCTAAGCCTTGCGCCATCCCCCGACTTGATCGGGGGATGACATCATAAAGAATCTAAAATTCCTAGAGCTTTTTGCGTTTATAGGAATTCTAAAATTCCATATAGAGATCCCCTAAAGGGGCTGAGGGATGACATAGTAGGGAATTCTAGAATTCCATAAAAATACCTCCTAACCCCCAACCAGCGGATGCGAAGCAACCAACGGATGCGAAGTAAAAAAAAAAAAAAAACGCAGAGATCCTCGGGTCAAGCTGGGGGATGACACAAGGCTTAGGAATTTTGGACGAGATTGCTTCGGCTTTTCAAGCCTCGCAATGACGGAATTTTCAAAGCCTCGCAATGACGCAGGGAATTCTAAAATTCCTCATAAAACTCATATCCAGCTGCCCTTAGCGCAGAGCTTACATTTTCTTGGTGTTCTTTGCCCTTAGTCTCAAGCGTGATTTTTATCATAGCATCGCCGTAGCTTAGCTTGGTTGAGAATCTATCATAGTCGATTTTTACGATATTTGCGCCAGTTCCTGTTAGCACTGAGGTAAGGCCTTGTAAGGCACCTGGCTTGTCTATTAGCGTTACATTTATTATCATTTTGCGGCTTGATTTGATTAGACCTTTTTCTATGATGACATTTAGCATTTGTACATCGATGTTTCCGCCACTTAGCACTATCACAATAGAGCTTCCAGGCTCAAAGCAAAACTTTCGCTCAAACAAAGCCGCCACGCCCACAGCCCCAGCGCCCTCTACTACGATTTTTTGGCTCTCTAGCAGGTATAAAATCGCATTTGCTATCTCATCGTCGCTTACCTCTACTATCTCATCAACCACCTCTAAAATCGTCTTTAAAGTAATCTTGCTAGCATCACGCACCGCAATACCATCAGCGATAGTGCGAACAGAACTTGAGTTTATTTGCTTTTTAGCAGCAAAGCTCTTGCTCATAGCAGGTGCGCCGCTACTTTGAACGCCGATTATTTTGGTATTTGGGCTTAGCTGCTTTATGCATGAGCCCACACCGCTAATTAGCCCACCGCCACCTATTGGTACTACGATATAATCAGGATTTTCCACCTTAGCTAGCACTTCAAGGGCTATTGTCCCCTGCCCTGCTTGGACTAGTTCATCCTCAAAAGGATGCACAAAGCACATATCGTGTTCTTTTGCGTATTCTAGCGCAAAGGCGTAGGCCTCATCAAAGTTATTGCCCTTTAGTATGACTTCTGCGCCTAGGGCTTTTGTGCCTGCTACTTTTAGCAGTGGGGCAGCTTCTGGCATGATGATAGTGGAGCGAACGCCAAAGTGCGTTGCGCTGATTGCTACGCCTTGGGCGTGATTGCCAGCACTTGCTGCTACGACGCCTTTTTTCTTTTGTTCAGGACTTAGATTTGCGATTTTGTTAAACGCCCCTCGCACCTTATAAGCACCGGTGATTTGGAGATTTTCTTCTTTTAGGTAGATTTTTGCATCCATTGCCTTACTCAGGCGAGTTGAGAGCGAAAAAGGGGTTTTGTAAACGAAGTCTTTTATAGTCTCGTGGGCGGCTTTGATTTTTTCTAGTTCTAACATTTTTTGCCTTTTTTTGATATTTTGGGCTAATTTTAGCACAAATCACACAAATTCATAATATTTTTAGCTAGAATTTAGCTATGAATCTCTTTGAAAACAAAAAAGAAATTATTTATTTTTTCCTTATTGCTGGGCTGATTTTTGCCCTTAGCGTGGGGCTAAAATACTATAATTTTACCAAAATCAAAGCCAAACCCTACCTTAGCAGCCAAGCTACCCTGCTTGCTAGCGAGCAAAAGCTTAGCAAAAACGGCAAGGTTTATTACTCAAATATCTTTGCTACGCCTGATTTTCGCATTTACAGCTACGCAAAAGCCAAGCTAGAAAAAGGCGCATATAGCATAAAAATACCTACAAAAAAGCTAGATTTTAAATCCTACTTAAAAGGTATGTTTTTTAGCGCAGTTTTTGATATAAAGGCTATTAGCACCGCCCCAACCCTGCGCCAAAAGCTAGTAAATCTAGTATCAGCTCAACACCAAAGCCCCAAAGCTAGCGAGCTATATTCAGCATTATTTTTTGCCACACCACTTTCAAAAGAGCTTAGAAGCGAGATTACAAACTGGGGAATTGCACATTTACTAGCCATTTCTGGCTTTCATCTAGGCTTGCTTTTTGCGATTTTTTATTTTTTGTTAAAAAGACCTTATAGTTATTTTCAGCAAAGATTTTTCCCACATAGAAACAGAGATATTGATTTAAGCCTTTTTATTTTGGCTTTGGGGGCGTTTTATTTGTGGATTTTGGACTTTACACCAAGCTTTTTTAGAAGCTACTTAATGAGCGTTTTTGGCTTTATTTTGCTTGTGCGAGGCATAAAGATTTTTGCTTTTGGCACCCTACTTCTTTGCGTGGTTTTTGCGCTTTGTAGCTCGCCAAGCCTTATTTTTAGCATAGGCTTTTATTTTTCGTGCTTGGGCGTGTTTTTTATACTTGTTTATATCAGGCATTTTGGCGAGTATAGCGACTTTAAAAGCAAGGCAAAAATGCTCGCTCACGCCCTATGCTTTGAGCTTTTTGTATTCTCAGCAATGAATATCCCAGTATTTTACTTTTTTCCGCAAGCTAGCATTTTTCAGCTTAGCGTGATAGTACTTAGTTACGCTTTTGTCGTGTTTTATCCACTTAGTATAGTTTTACATCTTTTTGGCTTTGGTGGGCTAATGGATAGTTATTTACTAGATTTTTTAGCTTACGCGACAAAAGGGGGCGAGATTTTTATCCCTACTTGGCTTTTTGTGCTTTTTAATCTTTCTTTGATATTTGCTGTGAAGTATAAATACTGCGCTGTTTTTGTAGCGCTTAGCGGGGCGGTTATTTATTTTTGGGGACTTTTTATATAGGGAATTCTAGAATTTCCTAAAAGATTGCTTCGCTTCGCTCGCAATGACGGAATTTTAGAATTCGCGCAGTCGTTTGGACTTCGCGGTAGCGGCAGTAAAAAATAGGCTCCAAGGTTGCGAGGCGAATTTAGCTAGCGCGCGCCGATGATAGAATATATAATTCATCGAGGCGCGCGGTAGCTAAAGGCGTCCGCAAACTGAGCCAGCCTATAAAAATTAAATTGCTAATAAGCACTGGCCTTATAAAAGCCTATCAAGTCCCTTAAAACCTGATATTTCATATTCGCTAGCGAGTTTTTCGCACTTAGCAAGTCATTTTGTGCGCTTAGCAAATCTTTTAGCTCGGCTCTGCCAAGAGAGTATTTTTGCTCATAAATAGCTAGGATTTTTTCTCTCTCAGTGATGATATTTTCACTATTTAAAAGGCTCTGGCTATCTAGTTCATAATCACTTGCAAAGCGCAGGGCTTCATTTATAGCATTTGCTAGCGTTTTTTCATAGTTTAGGCGTAGTTTATTAAACTCGGCTTCTGAGATTTTTAAGTTTTGGCTAAGTTTGTAAAAATTAAGAAATGGCAGACTAATGCTTACATTGCCACTAAGTAGGTTAAAGGTATAAGCATCGCTGATTTTGCCGCTGCTGCTAGAGAGCGAGCCACCTAGATTTATGCGAGGCAAAAAGTCCTTTTGGCTGACTCTGTAATCGTAAAATCCAGCATTTAGCTGGGCTAGTGCCATGTTTACATCAGGGCGAGAGCTAAGGCGATAAAGCCACGATATATTTAGAGCGTTATTTTCAGCGCTAATTGTGCCTAAATCAGCCTTTGGCAAAGAAATTTCGCTAATTTTAGTACTTGGTAAAAACTGCGTGCGAGTAAGGTTTTTTAGGCTCTCAAAACTAGCATTTAGGTCTTTATCAGCGTTATTTAGGCTATTTTGTAGGCTTAGCAAGTTCCCAGCGCTTAAAGACAAAGCCAAAGGCTCTTCTCGCCCTAGGCTTTCTTTTATTTTTACGATTTCATGCAGTTTTAGCATATTTTCGTAATTTAGTAGCAAATTTGCCTTTTGTTCGTTTAAATACAAGATATTAAAATACGCTGAAATTACGCTATTTACAAGGCTTTCTCGCACATCTTCTAAACTGAGCGAGCTAGCAATAGCCCCAAATCTAGCACTCTCATAACCATCATAAATACGCCCAAAAATATCAAGCTCCCAGCCAAGAGAAACATCGGCTGTAAAGCTCCTAGCTGACGCGCCACCTGCTTTTATATCACGGTTTGAACTAGCCCTTGTGCTAGCACTTGGCGTTGGAGCAAGGTCGCTTAGAGCGATATTTGCTCTAAGCATTGCTTGGTAGAGATTTAGGCTAGCAGTTTCTAAATCCTCGTTATTTTTTAAAGCCTGGACAATAAGGCCATCAAGCTCAGCGATATTAAAATTATACTGCCAAGTGGCGTTATAATCACGCTTTATGTCTTTTGGGTCGTAGTTTAGAGCTTTGGTCGCACAAGCTGAGATAAAAAAAGCCAAAAATGCTAAAAAAAAATATTTCATTTTATTCCTTCTTAAAACAAATCTAAAATTTTCATAAAAATTCCCTAGGAATTCTAGAATTCCCACAAAAAATTACTAGGAATTCTAGAATTCTTACAAAAAATCACTAGAATTCCCTAGAAAACGGCAATTCTAGTATCGTGCGTCTAGTGTGGCTAAACTGAGCGAACACAAGCGAAGGCGCACTCATCGTGCGTCAAGCGAAGTGTGAGTGAAGTTTAGTCGCAATAGGCGTGCGAGACGAATTGCCATCCGCTCTACTCTCGCTGTAAGGCATCAATAGGATTAAGCCTACTAGCACTCTTTGCTGGCATATAGCCAAAAATAATGCCAATAGCCGATGAAATCCCAAAAGCTACCAAAACAGATGAGAGCGAAAATATCATGCTTACAATGCCAGAGAGATTTATAAGCCAGCCTATAGCAAAAGCAAGTGCTACTCCCACAGCACCACCAAGGGCGCAAAGTAGCACCGCTTCTATTAGAAATTGTAACATGATATTTTTCCCTTTTGCGCCTATTGCCATGCGAACGCCGATTTCTTTGGTGCGTTCTATCACGCTTACTAGCATGATGTTCATCACGCCTATACCACCCACAAGTAGCGATATAAGAGCCACACCAGAAATAAGCAGACCCATTGTATCAGTGGTGGCTTTTATGGTTTGTAATATGGTATCGGAGTTGCGCATGTGAAAGTCTCTTGCGCCTCTGCGAGCTAGCAAAATATCGCTGATTGCTTGTTCTGCTAGCTGGCTGTTTATATTGTTTTTTATGCTAACTATGATTTGGCGTAGGTTATAATCTCCTGTTAGGCGGTTTGTGACAGTGGTGTATGGCAGATACACGCTAAGCGTGGTATCGCCAAAAGGTCCTTCGTCTTTTTTGGCAATGCCGATGATGCTAAAAGGATGCCCAGCAAAAATAATATTTTGACCTATAACTTCATCGTCTTTTAGGGCTTGGAAAAACTCTTTTTTGGTATTTTGGTCTATTATCATCACAGAAGCTGAGTTTAGCACATCTTCTTTTGTGAAGTTTCTGCCACTTTCTAGCTCCACGCCTGAGATTTGAAGTATTTTTTCATTTCCTGCTCTAGCTAAGCCTGTGCTTGATTTATTTGCATATATTAGCTCTGCGCTTGTTCTCATTATAGGTGAGGCATAGTCTACAAAATCAAGTTTTTCAAGCATTTTTGCATCATCTACATTAAATCTCTTTACCTTAGCTGAGTTTCTATCGCCTGGGCCACGGCCAGGGTTTATTTGTATGGTGTTTGTGCCCATTTTGTTTATGCTTTCTATGATGCTTTCTTGGCTACCTTTGGCAAGGGCTACTACGCAAATAACTGAAGTGATGCCTATGATAATTCCAAGCATAGTAAGAAAAGAGCGAAGTTTATGCGCTTTTATCGCTCCTATGCTCATAGCAAGGCTCTCGCTAAGCTCGGCTTTTAGCGCACTTAGATTGTTTGAGTAAGTGAGTTTTGGGGTCTTTAACTTTACTAGCTTAGCATCTTTTTTCTCATCGCATATAATTTGGCCATCTTTTATTTCTATTATGCGGTTTGCGTGAGAGGCTATGCTTTTATCGTGCGTTACCATGATGATGGTGTGGCCCTTGGCGTTTAGCTCTTTTAGTATTTTTAGCACCATCTCTCCACTTGCGCTATCTAGGGCTCCTGTTGGTTCATCACACAGCAGTATCTCTCCACCGTTCATTAAAGCCCTTGCGATACTAACACGCTGTTGTTGACCGCCACTTAGCTTGTTTGGGTTTTGGTATTCTTTGCCTTTAAGCCCTAGCATATCTAAAAGCTCTAAGGCACGAGCGGTTCTTTCGTCTTTGTGCGAACCAGCATAGATTGCTGGCAAAGCTACATTTTCAAGTGCGTTATTTGCGCTAATTAGATTGTAACGCTGAAAAATAAAACCAAATTTTTTAAGTCTTAGCTCACTTAGCTCATCAGGGCTAAAATGCGTGATGTCCTTGCCACCCAGCTTATAGCTACCGCTAGTTAGGGTATCTAAGCAGCCGATTATATTCATAAGGGTTGATTTGCCAGAGCCACTTTGTCCTACTATTGCTATAAACTCGCCAGCTTCTATATGCAAGCTAACGCCTTTTAAAGCTAGCATTTGCTCGCTTCCGTTAGCAAAGGACTTTGTGATATTTTCTAAGTGGATCATTAGCGAAATCTCACCTTGCGATTTGCGATTATTTCATCAATTTGTGCTTGGCTCATTTGAGAGCTTACTACTTCATCGCCCTCTTTTAGTCCCTCTATAACCTCTGCGTAAGCTTCTGTTTTTATACCGATTTTTAGGTATTTTTTGCTGATTTCATTGCCTGTTTTTAGTAGGGCGTAGTTGCCTTCTTCATCAGTTTTTAGCGCAATTAACGGTATTTGGATAGCGTCTTTTACTTCTTTTACGATGATTTTATTTTGCGTAGTCATACCTATGCGAAGTGCGCCACTTTCGTTATTTACTAGCATTTTTACATAGTAGTAAACAGCACTTTTTGTAGTGCTTGAGCTAGAACTTGTGGTGCTGTAATTGCCATTGCTTAGCGTAGTTAGCCCTGGATCAATAGAGCTTACTTTTGCGCGGAATTTATTTTCTACATTTGAGAGCACATTATATTCTACTATGTCGCCTACTTTTATTTGACCGATATCAGCCTCGCTTACTTCCATTTTTATCTCCATTTTGCCAAGATCTGCGATTTGAGCTACTGTTGGTGCGCTTTGGACAGCATTTAGGGTTTGACCTACTTCAACAGGCACAGATACCACCGTGCCAGAAAATGGAGCTATGATATTTGTATAGCCTAAATCTTGCTTTGCGATATCTACTGCGATTTTGCTTTGAGTGATTTTGGCATCAGCTTCTTTTAGGCTGGCTTCTGCGCTAAAAAGTGCGTTTTTAGCATTTTCAAGGTTTTCTTTTGAAGTGGCTTGATTTTTAAAAAGCCCTAGTTCACGGCTATACTGCGATTTTGCTGTGTTGTAGGCTACTTGGGCTGAGTTTTTTCTAGCCTCAAGGCTGCCTAGTTCGGCTTGCTTTTGCTCCAAAGTGTTTTGCTGGACTTCATCATCTATTTGAGCGATTTTATCGCCTACTTTTACTTTATCGCCTACTTTTACATACAGCTCTTTTATCTGTCCGGTGGCTCTGGTGCCTACATCTACTAGATTTTCAGCAAAGACCTCTCCAACAGCATCCACGCTAAGAATTAGATTTGCTTTTTTGATTTTTGAAGTAATTAGCTGATTTTGCTCCTCGCTGCTAGAACTAAAAGTCCAGTAAAGCACGCCTGCTAGCACTATAATAGCCACTATAATAAGTGGTTTTTTCTTAAATTTTCTCATATAAAGCCTTAAAATTTTTAAGACAAATCTTAGCAAATCAGCGTTAATTAAAAGTAAAAGTATTATAATGCCCGCTTTTTTTAGGGAATTCCAAAATTCCGTAAGGAATTCTAAAATTCCGTAAGGAATTCTAAAATTCTATAAGGAATTCCAAGTTTTTTATGAAATAAGGATGAAAAATGTTACCACTTTTTTCTATTTTTGTGCTTTTGGCTAGCGGCTACCTGGCCAAGCGAACAAAGGTCATACCGCAAAATCAACTTATAATTTTCATTGATTTTGTGCTTGTTTTTGCTATGCCTGCGCTGATCTTTGATAAAGTCTATCATGTAAATATAGATTTTCATCTTTTTAGCGTGATTGCCTGTGGGCTTGGGGCGAACTTCGTAGCGATGCTATTAGCCTTTGGCCTTGGGCGCCTGCTAGGATTTAGCAAGGCTACTACTGCTAGTATGGCGCTACTTGCGATGTTTGGTAATACGCTATTTATGGGCTTGCCAGTACTTCAAGGCATTTTGGGTGATGATATCGCAAATGAGGTAATTTTATACGACCAGATGGTGACTTGCGTGCCGATAGCATTTTTGGGGCCTTTTATCCTTAGCTATGCAGCACCTAGCAATGTAAGTCTAATCGCAAATGTCTTTAAAATAATGAAATTCCCGCCATTTCTAGCCCTAGTAGCAGGACTTTTGGCAAAAAGCGTGGAAATTCCTGATTTTTTGTTTGCCCCACTTAGGCTTTTTAGCGGTGCTGTTGTGCCTGTAGCACTTTTTGCTGTGGGGCTTGGGCTTGGGTTTAATACAGTTCGTTCTAGCTATAAAAGCACAGCTTTGGTAGTGTTTTTGCGTATGGTGGTAGCGCCTTGCTTTTTCGTGGCTTTTGCATGGGTTTTTGGGATAGAGTTTTCGCCTAGTTATATGGTAGGGCTTATAGAGACTGCGATGCCACCGATGGTGTTAGCAAGTGCGATGATACTAAAAGCCAAGCTAGATAGCAACCTAGCAATCAGCGCAATCGCCATTGGTATGTGTTTTACCTTTGTAGTAATTCCTGTGATAATTGCTATTTTTATGTAGGAATTCTAGATTTTATAGAAGTTTTTAAAAGCAAAATCTAGAATTCCTAGCGAAATTTGCCTTAAGAATTCTAGATTTTATAAAAATTTAGCCTTGCATAGCTGGGCTTCTACGGCTAAAAATCGCTACAAGAGCACAAAATACTAGCCCTATGATGACAGCAGCTGCTGAGTTTGCACCAAGTCCTGCTGGGCTAGCAGCTACCCCGAAGTTATGCGCTATGCCAGCACCTGCGATTAGTCCCATTACAAAAATCGCTGAGTCATTATCGCCCTCTGCGCTTTTAATAAGCTGTCTGCCAGGACAACCGCCACCAAGAGTAAAGCACAACCCACAAAGTAGCATAGCTAAGAAATTCCATAGCATATCATTGTGCGCGATAGGCTGCTTTTCAAAGCCAAGGTTAAATTGCCCAAGTGCGAGATTTACAAGCGCGGTGCTTATTAGCAAAGCGATTATTGCTTGCATCATGGCTGAGTTTTTATCCACGATTAGCGTTTTAATCGCACCCACCGAACAAAAGCCGCTTTTTTGAAATACTACGCCGATTATTAGACCAGCGATAAGCGAGATGATAAGCGGTGCGTGCATGCTAGCTGGGCCTTTTTGAGAAAACTTAACCCACTCAAAGCCACCAAGTCCAAGCAAAAGTAAGCCCAAAAGCGCAAGGGCAAAAATAGGCATAAGTAACCCAGTAGCCTTTGTTTGCGGTCTTTGAGCGCCAAGAGTAAAAGTAGTTTTAAACTGAACCCAAAGTCCAGCTAAAACGCCAGCAACAAGCCCCAAAATGCCAGCAATCGCACTAAGATCCCCTGCTCCAAATCGCAGCAAAGCACGCCACGGACAACCTAAAAACACAAGTGCGCCAAGCATAGCAAACACGCCAAAGAAAAAGCGTGTAGTTGGTGCCGAGCCGCCTCGTGGCTCAAACTTGCCAAAAAATAGTGCTGCGATAAATGCTCCAAGCACGATGCCAATTATCTCTGGGCGGATGTAAGCAAGTGCGCTTTGAAAACCAAGAGCCCCGCTCGTATCACGGATAAAACACGCTGCGCAAATGCCCATATTACCTGGATTTCCCTGCCACACAAGAAGTGGCGCTAAAACACCCAGAGCAAGCCCTGAGAGTATACCGATGTAAGAAATTTTCATGGTAAAGACCTTGAATATAAGTTTTGCAAGAACCTCTTGCCTAAAAAGGCTGAGATTTTAACCTTTTTAGACTTAAATATAAATAAAAATGAGTTTTTGAAAATCAGGGAATTCTAGAATTCCTTAGAGTTTAGGGAATTCTAGAATTCCTTAGGGCTTAGAGAATTCTGGAATTCCCTAAAAGTCGCGACAGCGGTAGTAAAAACAAGGCTCCAAGATTGCGAGGCAAATTTATTCGCTGCACGCCGAAGATAGAATATATAATTCATCGAAGCAGGCGGCGGATAAAGGCGCCCGCTTGGCACGAGCCAGCCAAAAAAGCCAAAGCTAATTACTACTAGCCCTTGATTACGATATTTACAAGCTTTTTAGGCACGATAATTTCTTTTATTATCTCTTTACCCTCTAGCCATTTGGCACACTCAGTCTTTGCTGTGCTTAAAATATCGCTATCGCTTGCATCCACGCTAACGCTAATCTCAGCTCTGCGCTTGCCGTTTATAGTAACTGCTAGGTTTAGCGTCTCACTTACAAAGACTTCATTTTTTACCTCAAGCTTAGCAAAATCACGCAAGTTTGCCCCACCAAAAAGCTCAGCACTAAGCTCGGCGCAAACATGCGGAATAATAGGTTCTAAAAGTGCCAAAATGATATAGTAGCCCTCAGCCCAAATTTCAGCATTTTCTTGCGCATTTAGCGCATTACAGGCCTCCATACAAGCAGCGATTAAGGTATTAAAAGCAAAGCTATTTTCATAGACTTCGCTACCTTTTTTCATAGCTTCATAGACCTTTAGGCGTGCGTATTTCTCAGCTTCGTTTAAGCTAGCGTGATTTAGTTCTGGAATAGCCCCGCATTTTTTGGCTTTGCTAGCTCTATCATATAGTCTTGAAATAAACTTATAAGCACCCTCTACTGCGCTATCGTTCCACTCAAGCTCTTTAGCAGGTGGCGCAGCAAAGAGAATAAACAGCCTTGCTGTATCTGCGCCGTATTTTTCTATAATATCATCAGGATCAACCGTATTTCCCTTGCTTTTACTCATTTTTGCGCCATCTTTTGTCACCATGCCTTGCGTTAGCAAATGAGAAAAAGGTTCACTATCACGCAAATAGCCCAAATCTCGCAGAACTTTTTGAAAAAATCTAGCATAAAGTAGGTGTAAAATCGCATGCTCAATGCCACCTATATAGTGATCTACGCTCATCCAGTAATCCACGCTTTTTTTATCAAAAGCTGTGCTAGACCAGGTTTTCTCATCACTAGCAAATCTAGCAAAATACCACGAGCTATCCACAAAAGTATCCATAGTATCACACTCACGCTCGGCGTCTTTGCCACATTTTGGGCATTTACAGTGCTTCCAAGTAGGATGTTTTACCAAAGGGCTGCCCTCGCCTGTGATCTCTACATCATCAGGCAGGGTTACAGGCAAGTTTTCTAAGGCCTCAGGCACAAGACCACAGCTAGGACAACGCACCATCGGCACAGGCGCGCCCCAGTAGCGCTGGCGAGATATTCCCCAGTCACGCAGCTTATACTGGACTACTTTTTTGCCTATGTTTTTTGCCTCTAGCTCAGCTAAAATCTCAGCAGTCGCCGCCTCATAATCTAGCCCATCTAAAAAGCCAGAGTTTTTTAAAATAGCGTTTTTCTCAGTATGCGGGATAGCGCAGTTTTTAAAAATATTTAAAATCGGCAAATTATATTTGCTAGCAAAGTCAAAGTCCCTCTCATCGCCAGCAGGCACGCTCATAATCGCTCCACCACCATATTCAATTAGCACGAAATTTGCACACCACACAGGTAGTTTTGCCCCAGTAAATGGATGGATTACAAAAAGACCTAAATCCACGCCTTCTTTATCCATTTGCGAGCGTTCCCTTGGGCTTAGATTTATGATTTTTTCTAGCGTGCTTTTTTGCTCAGGTAGCAATAAATCAGCCTCCATTACAGCCTTTACTACTTCATGCTCTGGCGCAAGTGCGGTAAATGAAGCACCAAAAATCGTATCAGGGCGAGTGGTAAAGACATTAAAACCCTTTAAGCCAGTTTTAGCAGCACTTGTCTCATCAAAGCTAAAAAACAGCTGCGCACCATAGCTTTTGCCTATCCAGTTTTCTTGCATGGTTAGCACTTGATTTGGCCACTTTTCTTTAAGGCTATCCAGGCAAGTTAGCAGCTCATCTGCGTAGTCTTTGATTTTTAGGTAGTAGCCTGGCATCTCTTTTTGTACCACTTCATGATCGCAACGCCAGCATTTGCCCTCTATCACTTGTTCGTTTGCTAGTACGGTTTGGTCGTGTTCGCACCAGTTTACCACGGCTGATTTTTGATAGACTAAGCCTTTTTCATACATTTTGATAAAAAATTCTTGCTCCCACTTTGTATAAAGTGGATCGCTAGTAGCTAGGCGGCGATTTTTACTAAAGCTAAAGCCCAGAATTTCAAGCTCATGGCTCATATAATCAATATTTTCATAAGTCCATTTTTTAGGATGAGTGCCGTGCTTAATAGCTGCGTTTTCAGCTGGCATACCAAAGCTATCAAAGCCGATAGGCTGAAGCACATTGTAGCCTTTTAATCGGTAGTAGCGTGAGAGCGCATCGCCGATTGAGTAGTTTCGCACATGCCCCATGTGAAGTCGCCCGCTAGGGTATGGAAACATTGATAAAATGTATTTTTTAGGCAGGGTGTAGTCATCTTTTGGCTCTGCGTATTTGTTTTCACTCCAAATTTTTTGCCATTTTGGCTCAATAATTTTAGCGTTATAAACTCTCATTTTTTTATCCTTACAATTAAATATTCAAACTTTTAAATAAATATTCAAACTTTTTAAAAGCTGTTTTTAACGAGTATTGCGAAGGCAATGTGCTTGAAGTAAGCGCAGTGCCAAGCAAGACGAAGTTAAAAACAAAATTTAAAATTATTGTTTTTGCCTATATTGTGCGCTTAGTATGGCTAAACTGAGCGACTGCGAAATGAGACGCACTTAGCGACGCCCTTGTGAAGCAGAAGCGAAGTTTAGTCGTAATAAGCGCATAAGACAAACTTAAAAATCACTTTTTAACGAGTATTGCGAAGGCAATGTGCTTGAAGTAAGCGCAGTGCGAATGAGACGCACTTGGCGTGCGTCGCAGTGAAGCACAAGCGCACTTCAAGTGCAGTGCCAAGCAAGACGAAGTTAAAAATCGTCTCGAGATTTGCCTGCTTCTATTAGAATCAGCGCCATCGAAAAAGCATTTGCCACAAGTCCACCAAGTGCTAGACCAAAGACAATGCTGCTAAAGCCTGAGTTCATCACTATCACAAGCGCAGGCAAAAGGTGTAAATCTGCTACCAACGAACTAGCAAAAAGCTCGGCTGAGAGCATGTTTCTCACGCCGATTTTAAGCAGTGTTGATATCAGGTTGATACTAGCTGCGATAAAAAGCGTGATGTCGTTGTGGTCGTATAAAAATCCAGCCACAGTAGTAAGACACATCAGCGCAAAAAAAGTATAAATTACCCTACTCCAATTCATCTTTATCCTTTATTTAGGTTACAGAATGCTTAAAAATTCCAAGGAATTCTAGAATTCCCAATCTAGAATTCCCTAGAATTCCTAGAAATTTCAGCCAAAGAATTCTAGAATTCCCAATCTAGAATTCCCTAGAATTCCTAGGAATTTCAATCAAGGAATTCTAGAATTCCCAATCTAGAATTCTTAGAAATTTCAGCAAGGAATTCTAGAATTTCCTAGAATTCCCTACACACTGCCTTTTTCATACATTGCTCGCATACGCTCTTTCTCAGCCTTTGCTCTTTGTTTTTGGGCTAGTGCCTCTTTGTATTTTGCTATATCAAACTTAAACCATATTAGCATAGGCGCAGCGATAAAAATAGAACTTAGTGTGCCTATTACGATACCAACTATCATAATGGTTGAAAAGCTGTGAATTATATCCCCGCCAAAGAAAAACAAGGTAAGCACCGTAAGCAAAGTAGTAAGGCTAGTCATAAAGGTGCGAGATAGCGTAGCTGAAATGCTTTCATTTATATTATGGTTTAGATCATTACTTTTGCCAGCTTGCACGCCCTCTCTAATGCGGTCAAAGACGATAATAGTATCATTTAGCGAGTAGCCTATTATCGTTAGCACAGCTGCTAGCGTATCAAGATTTACATCAAGTCCAAGGGCTGAGATAGCACCAAGCACGATGATAACATCGTGAAACTCACAGATAATAGCAGCCAAGGCAAAACGCCACTCAAAGCGAAATGCTATGTAAATAAGAATAAGCACCAAAGAAACGCTAATTGCCATTATGCCTTTCTCACGCAGTTCTGCGCCTACTTTTGGGCCTACTACATCCACACGGCGAACCTCTAAATTACCTGTATTTTCTAGCATTTTTGCGATGTACCTGCCAGGGTCAGTCGCTACTTGCTCGCTTGCGCTTGAGTAGCGGATTACTACTTCATTAGCACTGCCAAACTCAGTTACACTAAGATTTGGCAAATCAAGTGCTGCGCGGATTTTCTCAATAGGCGCAGGGCCATCATAGCGCACCTGAACGAGCGTTCCACCAGCAAAGTCAATGCCGTAATTTAGCCCCTTTGTAGCCAAAAAGAAAATGCTACCAAAAATAAGTAGGCAAGAAATCACAAAAGAGCCAAGCTTTTTGCCCATAAAATCATATATTTTTCCACTATCAAATACTTGCATTTTTGCCCTTTATTTTGTAGCCAAACCAAAGCCTTGTATTGCCTGAGCGTTGTATTTTCTCACCTAATGCGTCAAACACGCCGTGCGTGCCTAAAATCGCTGTTATCATAGAAGCTACTATTCCTATGCTGATAGTCACAGCAAAGCCTTTAATCGGCCCTGTGCCATAAGCATAAAGCGCAATTGATGTTATAAGTGTGGTTAGATTTGAATCCACGATTGCACTCATTGCGTTTTCGTAGCCTTTGGCGATTGCGTTTTTTACTCCTGCGCCAGCTTTTAGCATTTCTCGTATGCGTTCGTTTATGATGACATTAGCATCGACTGCCATACCGATAGTTAGCACGATTCCAGCCATTCCAGGCAGGGTAAGAGTCGCTCCAAACATCGCCATAATCGCTATTAGAAGCAAGATATTTGCCACAAGTGCCACATTTGCTATAACGCCAGCTAGTCCATACACTACAATCATACAAAGCACCACAAGCACAGCACCAGATATAAGCGCTATCATACTTTGGCGTATGCTATCACTTCCTAAGCTAGGTCCAACTGAGCGTTTTTCTAGCATTTTTACAGGGGCCAGCAAGGCTCCAGAGCGAAGTGCGATAGCGATATCATGCGCCTCATCTACGCTAAATCCACCGCTTATTTGCCCACTTCCTCCACCTATGCGCTCATTTATCACAGGGGCTGAGTAGACTTTTTTATCTAGCACGATTGCTAGGCGTTTGCCCACATTTGCTCTGGTAAAATCACCAAAAATTCTAGCTCCCTGGGCATTTAGCGTGAAGTTTATTATAGGCTGATTATTGTTTTGATCAAAAGCCACCTTAGCATCAATTAGCATAGCACCATCAAGCACGGCTAGTTCTTTTAAAAGATACTTTTGCGCTGGGTTTTTAGCATCCTCATATAGCACATCGCCATAGGCTGCTGCATCACGCGCTGATATAGTTTGCGCCATGCTTTGACGCTCTTCATCAAGAGCCATTAGCTCTAAGTGAGCTGCTTTTTCTATTAGATCCAAAGCCCTTTGCTCATCAGCACTGGTTTTTATACCAGGGAGTTCAACTAGGATATTTTCCTTACCTTGCTTGGCAACCGTTGGCTCAGCTAGACCAAAAAGATCAAGGCGGTTTCTTATGACCTCTACAGCTTGATCGATTGCGTAGTTTGCCGTGCTTAGCTTTTCTTCATCGCTTAGATGAAGCTCATAGCTTAGATCTTTTTTATCTATGATTAGACCTTGATTAGTAGCTAGCATTTCATCTATTTTTGCGCTATCATCGCTATCAAGCAAGCTAAAGGTGATAAGTCCATTTTCTACTTTTAGCTCGTCAATTAAAATATCATTTTTGCTAGTAAAATACTTTATACTTGAGGCTATGCTCTTTTCTTTGCTCTCGATCGCCGCAGCAGTTTCTACCCCAAGGAGCATATGAAGTCCACCTTGTAAATCAAGCCCAAGAGTGATCTTCGAACCCCAGCTAGTACCAAAAAAACTAGGCGCACAAAAAACAGCCCCAAAGCACAAAGCTACAAGCAAAATTACGAATTTATAAGTAATTCTTGCTTTTTTCATTTTTTTACTTCTGCTGCTATATCTTCGTATTTTTTAGCTACAAAAGCACGATCAAGTCGCACAATTACATCATCATTAAGCTTAACTTTGATAAAATCGCCCTCG
Source organism: uncultured Campylobacter sp. (assembly GCA_945873855.1). Taxonomy (GTDB): domain Bacteria; phylum Campylobacterota; class Campylobacteria; order Campylobacterales; family Campylobacteraceae; genus Campylobacter; species Campylobacter magnus. The sequence continues at coordinate 1,464 of CAMCEN010000001.1, read as the reverse complement.
GCATTTACCACCTCTGCGACAAGTCCGCCGTTTGTGATGATTTTATCGCCTTTTGTTAGCGCATTTAGCATTTCTTTGTGCTTTTTGGCTTGCATTTGCTGTGGTCTAATGACCAAAAACCAAAAAATCAAAACAAGAACCACCAAAGGTAGTAAAGATGAAAGTAGATCGCCTTGCATTGTCGTCCTTTAAAAAAAAATTAAGCTCGTATTTTAGCTTAAAAATCATAAAATCTAGCTTTTTAACTGCTATTTTATTAAGCATTTTTATTTATTTTAGTATTTTTGAAAATATTTTTCTTAGCATTTTGGGGCTTTTAGCATTTGTTTTTGGGGCTTTTAGACTAGTTTTTGTGCGAAAATCTGCTGCTGTTATTTGGCTTTTAACTGGCTTTTTTGTAGGAGTTTTTTGGTTTTATTGGATAGCTTTTAGCCTTGTTTATTATGATTTTGTTTATCTTATACCTTTTGAAATTTTTGGTATAGGCGTGGTTTATGGTCTCATTTTTCTTTGTTTTTATGTGATTTTTAGCTTTTTTGCTAGGTGTTTGGGGGGTGCGGGGGGTATTTTAAAGCCTGTTATTTTAGCACTTGGCTTTTATCTTATTCAGTTTGTTCACCCTTTTGGCTTTAACTGGCTTAATTGGCATTTAAGCTTGATTGGCACGCCTTTTGAGCGAGTTTTTGCTGGGCAAAATGATAGCAAAAATCCACCTTTTAAAATAGAGCTGATTTCATCTAGAATTCCCCAAAACGAGCTGTGGCAAAGCTCACGCAAAAAAGAGCATTTTGTTAATAATCTAGCTTTGATTGATAAGGCTATAAAAAATGGTGCTAGGCTTGTAGTCCTGCCAGAATCAGCCTTTGCGACTAATCTTAATCAAAACTTAGAGCTTGTAGAGGCTTTAAAAGAAAAATCGCAAAAAATCGCTATTTTAGCAGGTGCAGAGGCGTATGAAAATGGCACTTTTTATAATAGTGCGTATTTTTTTGATGCTGGAGAGATGAGGCGCATCGATAAGCATATTTTGGTGCCTTTTGGTGAAGAAATTCCTTTGCCAGAGTTTCTTAAAAAGCCTATAAATACGCTGTTTTTTGGTGGTGCTAGTGATTTTGGCAAAGCTGGTGATTTTAGCTATATAGAAGTAGACGGCGTGAGATTTAAAGTAGCTATTTGCTACGAGGGCACAAGGACCCAGCTTTATGCTAATAAGCCTGATTTTGTGCTACTTATCAGCAATGATGCGTGGTTTGTCCCAAGCACACAAAGCACGCTTCAAAACCTGCTTTTGCGCTACTACGCTTTAAAAAACGGCTCAGTGATTTTTCATAGTGCGAATTTTAATGATAAGAAAGTTATAAGGTAGTTTTATGGAATTCTAGAATTCCTAAAATAAAATCTAGAATTCTTAAAATAAAATCTAGAATTCTTAAAATAAAATCTAGAATTCTTAAAATAAAATCT